>JBEKYD010000152.1:0-22600 GCA_049511335.1 Bryobacteraceae bacterium
GACGGAACTCAGCCGCAGCCGCTCGACTTCGGTCTCTTCCAGCAGGCGCCGCAACAGGCCAACCAGGCGCATGGCGCTGCCCGGTTCGCGTCCCCACCGGCCGAGGTTGATGCCGCTCAACACGATCTCCCGGTAACGGGCGGCTAGAGCCCTCACTTGCTCCACCACGCGATCCGCGGGCATGCTGCGGCTGCGCCCGCGCACGAAGGGAATGATGCAGAACGAGCACCGGTTGTTGCAGCCGTCCTGGATTTTCAAATTCGGCCGGGTGCGATCGCCCGAAGCGTCTTCCACCGGGGCGGTGAGCAGTTCCCGTTCGGCGAAAATGTCGCCTACATAGATGTTGCCGTGGTACGGAGTCTCAAGCGGCTCCAAGGTAACCAAATCGGCGATCTGGGTCTTATGGGAGTTGCCGACCACCCACTCCACGCCCGCTAACGCCGCCAATTCTTCGGGAGCCCGCTGCGCGTAGCAGCCGGTCACCAGGATGCGCGCCTCGGGATTTTCGCGGCGCACGCGGCGAATCGCCTGCCGCACGTCGTCATCCGCCGAGGAGGTCACCGTGCAGGTGTTGAGTACCACCAGATCGGCGGCCGCGCGCTCGCCCGAAGACTGCATCCCTTTGGCCGCCAGCATGGATTCGAGCGCGGCGCCATCCGCCTGCGTCGCCCGGCAGCCGAAGTTTTGAACGAAGAAGGTCCCCACCTGACTCTATTATACGGGCGCGCCCCGTTACTGCATCTGCGAAGCTTTAGGCTGGCGTTGCCGAATTCCCTCTCCAACCCGTCCTTCGTGCACCAGCTTCTTATTCAGCCATTCGGTCATTTGGCGTTCCCAATCGGGCACGCCGGGAATGGTGTGCCAGGCGCCGGTGCCGTGGGTCCCGTTCGGGATGCGGATGATATCGCACTCGACGCCGGCATTTCTCAGCGCGGTTTGCTGATTGGTCGCTTCGGTGAATGGAATGTACTCGTCCTGATCGCCCAGAATCAGGAGAAACGGCGGGGCGTTTTTTGTCACGTAGGTAATCGGAGATGCTTCCCTCAGCGCTTCCGCCTCGCCTTTTTGCTGGATCAAGGGATCGAGCAGGCTATGCACATCCGCATTCAAGGGAACCGTGGCGAAACTGCTTTGCGCGAACAGAGTGACGACGGCCTGGGCCTTGGCACTTTCGCGGTCCACGGGGTCCGCGGCCTTGGGATCGCCCGGCGCACCCAATAATCCCACCATGTTACTGAGGAACCCGCCCGCCGAGCCGCCGACTAATGCGACCTTTCCGGGATCCGCATTCCACTTGGCGGCATTGTGGCGCAGGTAGCGAACGGCGCGTTCGACATCGTAGACCATGTAAGGATACGGGTACTTGGGCGCGAGGCGGTAATTGATGGAGAACACCGCGTAGCCCGCTGGCGCGAGGAAGTCGGCGCAATAGGCTTCGCTGCCGCTCTTGCTGTCGCCGCGGCGGTAGCCGCCGCCATGGATGATGATGGCGATGGGGTGAATGCCCGGCCCCTTCGGCGCGTAATAGTCCATGGTGAGCTCCTGGCCGTCAGCTTCGCCATATACCAGACCGTCCTCGGTGGGCTTGCGTGAATCGGCTGCGAAGATCGGAAGCGCCAGAAGCGCGGCGAGAAGTATCCACTTCGTCATAGTGGAAGTATAGCGGAGCCCAAGTTGATCGCCTCCGGCGGCCAAGAAAAGCCGAGATGACTCTCGGCTCAGCAGGCTCGACAGCCCGCGCCACGGTGCGGCAGCTCAGAACAGCCGGTAGGCCACGAACGCCCCTGCATACGCTAATGCGCCCATGTAAGTGAATTGCAGGATGGGCCACTTCCAGCCGCCGGTTTCGCGGCGCACGACCGCGATGGTGGAAAAGCACTGCATGGCGAAGGCGAAAAATACCAGCAAGGCAAACGCTCCGCCGATCGAGAGATCGCGCCGCAACGCGGCTTCCAGACCGGCGCGCTGGGTTTTTTTGTCCATGCCGTAGATTTCGCCCAGCGTGGCGATGATGGTTTCGCGCGCCGCCAGGGAAGTGATCAGGCCGATACCGATTTTCCAGTTCATGCCGAGCGGCTTGATCAACGGCTCGAGAGCGTGGCCCGCCATGCCGGCCACGCTGTGCTCCATCGCGGGGGCGTGCCCGTGTTCGAGCGGCAGGTGCTGCGCCACCCAGAGCACCACCATCACGAGCAGAATCACCGTGCCGGCGCGGCGCAGAAAAACTTTGCTGCGGTCGAGAAGGCGCAGGCCCAGGGAACTGAGCGTGGGCAGGCGGTAGGCCGGCATCTCCAGCAGGAAGGGAGTTCGCCCGCTTTTGAGCACCGACGATTTCAGCGCCCAAGCGGTCAAGAACGCGGCCAGAAAGCCGAGCACATAAAGTCCCAACAGCGCGGCATCTTGGGTGGTGAACAGCCGCCACAGCAGCGGACGGCTGGGAATGAAGGCGGCGATCAGAAGGGCATATACCGGCAGGCGCGCCGAGCAGGTCATAAACGGCGCGATCAGAATGGTGGCGATGCGGTCCCGCTTGTTTTCGATGGTGCGCGTGGCCAGGATGGCCGGCACGGCGCAGCCGTAAGCCGACAGAAGCGGGATGAACGATTTGCCTTGCAGGCCGACCCGCGCCATGGTGCGGTCGGCGATGAGGGCGGCGCGCGCCAGATACCCGGAATCTTCCAGTATGCCAATGAACAGGAAGAGCAACAGGACCTGGGGCAGGAAGACGATGACCGAACCGACACCCTTCCAAATGCCGTCGGCGACCAGGTCGCGGAGGATGGACGGCGGGAACGTAGTTGCAATCCAGTTGCCGCTGACCTGAAACAGCCAGTCGATCCCGGCGTTGAGCGGGGCGGCGGCTTCGAAGATGGTGCGGATTACGCCCACCACCACCAGTAAGAAGATGATGGGGCCGGCCACGGGGTGGAGGAACATCGCATCCAGGCGGCGGGTCCAGGCCGGCGGAACCGGAGCGCGGTAGCGGGCCTCGGCGCCCACCTTGCCCGCCCATTCGCGGCACTGCGGCACGTCCTGCAAAATGGGAAGCTGCTTGGGCGCGGGCTTGAGCATGGCCCCGGCCAGAAAATCCCAGATGGCCTCCATCCCCTCGCCGCTCCGGGCGCTGACCAACGCCACCGGGGCGCCGATTTCGGCGGCCAGTTTTTCGGTGTCCACCTTGCCGTGCCGATTGCGTAGATCGTCGGCCATATTGAGCACCAGCAAAGTGGGCAGCCCGAGCGCCAGAATGGGCGCGGCCAGCATCAGATGGCGATTCAGATTGGTGGAATCGAGAACCAGCAGCACCGCCTCCGGCTTGGCCACGCCGGTGCGTTCGCCCGTCAGCACGGCGCGGGCGATCTGTTCGTCTTCCGAGCGCGGATTCAGGCTATAAACGCCAGGCAGGTCGATGAGCTGCAGTTCGCGGCCATCGGGGAGTTCGGCCATTCCCGTGTGCTGCTCGACCGTCACACCTGGAAAATTGGCTACTTTCTGACGCAGCCCGGTGAGGCGGTTGAACAGTGTCGTCTTGCCGGAGTTGGGAGGGCCGATGACGGCGACCGCACTGACCAGGCCGGGCGCGGCGGGAATTTCCGCCAGCGCCGTCGGTCCGCAGCCGGGGCAATCGCCGCACTGGCTCATGACTTCCTCGGCTTACCGCCTTCTTTGCGAACCTTCAAACGCCGGGCGGTTTCCCGCCGCAACGCGATCTCCGAGCCATCCACTTGAAAAACCCGCGGGTCGCCACCAGGCGCACTCAAGCCGGCCGTTACGCGCGCTCCGGGAAGGAATCCCAGCTCCATCAGCCGCCGCGCGTCGTCGCCCGGAAGATCGATGCGGTCGAGGATGGCCGCGTCGCCGCGCCGCAGGTCCAGCAGGGTCGGGGAAACGCCGTCCAGGACCGTGCTATTGCCACTGAGTTGCATCTCAATTTCAGTATGCGCAAGTCCGAAATGATTGTCAAGTTGCTGTTGGTTTTTCCGGCGCTTTTTTGGGGCCAACGGTGTTCCTGAGCCTGCCAATGGTTCAGAATAAAGGATACCAGAATGGTCCACCTCGTTTGGATACGCCCGTTTAGCGCTCAGGATATGGAAGATACTCTTCGCGTGGAAGACGCCTGTTTCGGGCGTTTCGCTTACGACCGCAACCTGTTTGCAGAATACGCCCAGCGGGAGGGGGCCCTGTTCCTGGTTGCGGGCAGCGGCAGCCGCATTTGCGGGTATGCGATTGCCTTGGCTCGCGGGGGAGCTTTTCGCCACGCCGCCGAACTGGTTTCCATCGCCGTCGAGCCGCTTGCCAGAGGACAAGGTATAGCCTCTCTATTACTTGAGAACACGTTTCGCCGCCTCCGGTTGCGCGGCATCCGGCGCGTGGCGCTGACGGTGCGGGTGGGGAACAAGCCCGCCCAGGCGCTGTACCAACGGTTTGGCTTTCGCCGCGAGCGGATTGTCCCCAAGTACTACGAAGACGGCAAGGACGGGCTGAGAATGGCGGTGCGGTGGGAGTGAATGGCAGGAACGCCGATGGCTTCAGATCCCAAGTTCTTTGAACAATGCTTCGGCGGAACCTACGCGCTTTCCCTTCCCCCGGTCGGCGGCGCGCATTGCTTTCACCGTGGTGGCGTTGGGAACCTTCACTTCGAATGGCAGGGCCTTTTCCGCGGCCACACGGACCAGCAACATGCGAACCGCGTCCGACACCGATATGCCCATGCCCGCCAGCGTCTTGGCAGCCAGCCGCTTGGTCTTTTCATCCACGCGAACGTGAACCATCGCGGTCGCCACGGTCCGCACCTCCTGAGATACGCCCTACAGCTTGAATAACTCCCGCAACTTCTTCGTCTGCACCCGGCTCACCGGAATTTCCGTGTGCTTCCGGTCATCCATGCGGAGTTGATAGCTCGACTTGAACCAGGGCACTACTTCCTTGATTCGGTTGATGTTCACTAGGTAGGAGCGGTGCACGCGCCAGAACATTTCCCGGTCCAGGCTGGCTTGCAGGTCTTCGATGGTGCGGTAATTGGAGTGGCCTTCGAGATTCGTCGTGACCAGGGTAATCAGGCCATCGTCGATAGTGGCGTAGATCACCTCATTGGCGTCCACCACGAAGTTGCGGTTATTGGCCTTGACCATGAGCTTGGTGCGCGGCGCGGCGGCTGGAGCCGGACGGGCCGCCGCGGCGCCGGTTGCCGCCGTGACGGGAGCGGGCTCCGGCGATTTCCTTTCCTGTAGCGCGCGGTGGGCACGCTCCACGCTTTCCGCTAACCGGGCCTTGTCCAGGGGCTTCAGCAGGTAGTCCATGGCTTCCAGCCGGAAGGCTTCCACGGCGTACTGATCGTAGGCGGTGACGAAGATGAAGTGGGGCAGCTCGACGCCCAACTCGCGCAGCTTGCGGATTACGCCCATGCCGTCCAAACCCGGCATGTTGACGTCCAGGAAAACCAACTCCGGCTCTAATTCCCGAATCAGGTCTACGGCTTCCAGACCATTTGCGCCGAAACCGATAACTTCAATTTCCGCAAAGTCTTTCAGCAGAAAGGTGAGCTCTTCACGGGCCAGTGGCTCGTCGTCTACCACAACTGTAGTCAAGGTAGCCGTCGCGCGGTCTGCCATGGAGTTGCTATTATAGCATTTCGACTTCAAAGGAGACCCGACTTTGGCAACCGCAGACAACGTCCAAATTGCGCCCGCGGAGGGCAAATTGGGCGTTTTGATACCGGGAATGGGCGCCGTAACCACCACGTTCATCGCCGGTCTGGAAGCGATTAAGCGCGGGCTGGGAAAACCGATCGGTTCTCTCACCCAATTGGGGACCGTCCGCCTCGGAAAACGTACGGAAGGCCGCAGCCCCGCCATCAAGGACTTTGTTCCGCTGGCGGATCCGGCGGACCTGGTGATCGGCGGGTGGGACATTTTCGAGGACAACGCCTACGAAGCTGCCGTAAAGGCGGGCGTTCTCGAGATGGGGCTGCTGGACCAGGTGAAGGCGCCGCTCCAGGCCATCCAGCCTATGAAAGCGGTGTTCGACCGCAATTGGGTCAAGCGGATCAATGGGCCCAACGTCAAAACCGGCGGCTCCAAAATGGATTACGCCGAAGCCGTGATGGAGGACATCCGGCAGTTCCAGTCGCGCACCGGCGCCAGCCGGTTGATCATGATCTGGTGCGGCTCGACGGAGGTGTTCGCCGAAGCCGGGGAAGTGCATTCTTCGCTCAAGAAGTTCGAGTGCGGTTTGACACAGGACGATCCGAACATTTCGCCCAGCCAAATCTACGCTTATGCGGCGCTGAAATCCGGCGTGCCTTACGCCAATGGCGCCCCGCACATGACCACGGATATGCCGGCGCTGCTGGAGTTGGCTCGGGAGCGCAATCTGCCGGTGAGCGGCAAGGATTATAAGAGCGGGCAGACGTTCATGAAGACCCTCATCGCGCCCGGGCTCAAGTCGCGACTGCTGGGCGTAAACGGCTGGTTTTCCACCAACATCCTGGGAAACCGCGATGGCGAAGTGTTGGACGACCCCGGTTCGTTCCGCTCCAAGGAAGTCTCCAAGTCGAGCGCGCTCGATTACATTCTGCAGAAACAGCTTTATCCGGACCTGTACGAAAAGCTCTACCACAAGGTCCGTATCGAATACTACCCCCCGCGGGGCGACGCCAAAGAAGGCTGGGACAACATCGACATTTTCGGGTGGCTGGGCTATCCGATGCAGATCAAAATCAACTTCCTGTGCCGCGACTCGATCCTGGCGGCGCCGCTGGTCCTGGACCTGGTGTTGTTCATGGACTTGGCGCAGCGCAGCGGCATGCGCGGCGTGCAGGAATGGCTGTCGTTTTACTTCAAGGCGCCCATGCATGCGCCGGAGATTTACCCCGAGCACGACATCTTTATCCAGTTGATGAAGCTGAAGAATACGCTGCGCTGGATGCGGGGCGAAGACCTGATTACGCACCTGGGGCTGGAATATTACGATTAATCGTCGTATCTTTTTCTAAGACGCTCCGGTGCGCCGGTGCGTCTATCGCTGGGAACATATGAAAGTATTGGTTATCGGCGGGACTCTGTTCATCGGCCGTGCGCTGGTGGAATCGCTGGTCAAAGCGGGTCACGAAGTTTCCATCTTGCACCGCAAGCCCAAGCACGACTTCAGCCGCCGGGTAGAGAATCTGATGGCCGACCGCAACGACGCAGTCTCCGTGCGCGAGGCGCTCGACGGCCGCCGTTTCGAAGTGGTTTACGATAACGCCTACGACTGGGAGCGCGGCACCACCGCCGCCCAGGTAGAGGCAACCGTGCGCGCCGTCGGCGACCGGCTGCAACGCTACATTTTCATGTCGAGCGTAGCGGCCTACGGCGATGGATTGAACCACAAAGAGAGCGACCCGCTGGCGCCGGATTACCACGCCGATTCCTACGTGAGCAACAAGGCCACCACTGAACGGCTGCTCTTCCGCATGCACGCCCAGACCGGGCTGCCGCTGGTGACCTTCCGCCCGCCGTTCATTTACGGACCGAACAACCCGTACTACCGGGAACAGTTCTTCTGGGACCGGTTGCGCGCCGGCCGCCCGATCGTCATCCCCGGCGACGGTCACCGGCTGATGCAGTTCGCCTACGTAAACGACGTGGTGGAGGCGCTGGTGCGCGCCATGTACGAGCCGCGAGCCATCGGCGAAGCCTTCAATATGGGCGATTCCAAGCCACTCACCCAGGTGGAAGTGGTGGAGCGCCTCGCCAAGGCCGCCAATACCGAAGCTACCCTGGCCCGCGTGCCGCGAGACGTGATTCAACAGGCCGGCGGCAACCCCATGGAGGAGCCGTTCTATTTCGGCGAGTACTTCGACGTGCCGCCCATCACCATGAACATCGGCAAGGTCACGCGCCTTTTGAAGATGAAGCTGACTCCTTTCGATGTGGGCTTGAAGGAAACCTATCGCTGGTACGTGCGCAACCACAAGCCGCGCACCGCGGGCTTCGAATTCGACGAGCGCTTGCTGGGTATGGTCAAGGCGAATTCGCCGGCCGCGGTATGAACAAGAAAGAGATTAGCCACAGATGAACACAGATAAACACGGATAAGACCAGGCTTTCATCGTGGGGCAGACCATCGTTTCTTGTGGTCTGCCAGTCGAGGTGTAAGAAAATCAATGCAACACCGAGAAGCCCAGGATAAGCCTTGGTTTTCATCGGTGTTTATCTGTGTTCATCCGTGGCTAACAGCTTTTTGTCGGAGAACCCGAATTGCCCCAATCTCCCTTCCATATCGGCCTGATCCAGATGTCGTGCTCGGCGGATCCGGATTCGAACCTGGCCAAAGCGGTAGCGTGCATCGGCGACGCGGCCGCGCTCGGCGCCCGCATCGTCTGCGTCGAAGAGTTGTTCCGTTCCCAGTATTTCTGCCGCGAAGAGAACGCCGCCTTCTTCGACCTGGCCGAGCCGGTTCCGGGCCCGACCACGGAACGATTCTCCGAGTTGGCGCGTGAGCTTGAAATCGTCATCGTGGGCTCGATTTTCGAGCGCCGGGCGGCCGGCGTGTACCACAATACGGCGGTGGTCTTCGATGCCGACGGCAGTATGGCGGGCATGTACCGCAAGATGCACATTCCCGACGACCCGCTCTATTTTGAAAAATACTACTTCACGCCCGGCGACCTGGGCTTTCGCTCGTTCGACACGCGCTACGCGCGGATTGCGCCGCTAGTGTGCTGGGACCAGTGGTATCCGGAGGGCGCGCGGCTGGCGGCTCTGGCGGGGGCGCAGGTTCTGTTTTATCCCACCGCCATCGGCTGGCACCCGTCGGAAAAGGCGCGCTACGGAAAGGCGCAGCACGATGCCTGGCGCACCATCCAGCGGTCGCACGCGATTGCCAATGGCGTGTACGTAGCGGCGGTGAACAGGGTGGGGTATGAAGGGCCGCCGGAGCACGGCCTGGAATTCTGGGGCGGATCGTTCGTGGCCGATCCGTTCGGCCAGGTATTGGCCGAAGCTTCCCACGATAGCGAAGAGACGCTAATCGTGGAGTGCGATCCGGCCCGGATCGAGGAAGTGCGGCGCAATTGGCCGTTTCTGCGCGACCGCCGCATCGACGCCTACGGTCCGATTCTCAACCGGGTGATCGATTGACGCCGCCACCGGCGATTCCCACCCCAGCCGTCACCCCGCGCCGCGCTGGTTTCCGCATGCCGGCCGAGTGGGAACCGCACCAGGCCACCTGGATCGCCTGGCCGCACAATCGGGATGACTGGCCGGGCCGCTTCGCTCCCATCCCGTGGGTCTTCGGCGAGATCGTGCGCAAACTGAGCCGCCTGGAGCGCGTGCGGATTCTGGTCCGCGATGCGGCGCTCGGGCGGCAGGCGCGCCGCATTCTGGCCAAAGTGGGCGCCGACCTCGACGCTGTGGAATTCTGGCCCTGCCCGACCGACCGCGTCTGGACCCGCGATTATTGCCCCCTGTTCGTGCGCCACCCGAAGGGCGCCATTGCGGCCACCGGCTGGCGTTTCAGTGCCTGGGCCAAGTACGACGATTGGCAACTCGATGCGGCCGTGCCACGGCGTCTTGCGCGGAAGCTGAAACTGCCGCTGTGGGAACCGGACATGGTGCTCGAAGGCGGCAGCATCGATGTCAACGGCCAAGGCCTGCTGCTGACCACGGAAGAGTGCCTGCTCAGTCCGGTGCAGGCCCGCAACCCCGGCATGAGCCGCGCGGCAATCGAGCAAAAGCTCCGCGATTACCTGGGGGCCAACCGCATCATCTGGCTGCGCAACGGCATCGCCGGCGACGACACTCATGGCCACATCGACGATCTGGCCCGCTTCGTTTCGCCCGATACGGTGGTGGTAGCGTCCGAGTCCGACAAATCCGACGCCAATTACGAACCGCTGCGCGAGAATCACGCGTTGCTGCGCGCGGCGGGTTTGCATGTGGTGAAGTTGCCCATGCCGCGCCCCCTAGTGTTCGCCGGCCAGCGGCTGCCGGCCAGCTATGCCAATTTCTATATTGCCAATCGCCTGGTGCTGGCGCCGACCTTCAACGACCCGGCCGATCGCGTGGCGTTGAACACGCTGGCGCGGGTGTTCCCCGATCGTGAAGTCTCCGGAATCGACGCCACCGAGCTGATCTGGGGCCTCGGCGCCCTGCATTGCATGACCCAGCAGCAGCCGGCGTGAAGGCGTGCGTTTACGGTCTGCTCTCGAGCTTCTTTACACGGTCCGAAACGGCTTCCATCTCCAGATCCACCGCGCGGAGGGCCGCCGCATGCGTTCGTTGACGAGCTTCCACCGGCGACGCCCACTTGTGCAATTCCGTCAGCAATGTCGTTTCCACCCTCTCAAGCTGCTCGTTGATCCACTGCTTATCGTCATCGGTCAAGCTCATAGCTGTCATTATCTTCCTTGCGGGGGCAAAGTTGGGTTCAGGCGGCTGGCCGCGTACGCACTCTGCGAACGATCCTGTCTCCATCGCGCTGGCGGGTGAGGCGAAGATCATAGTCGCTCTGCAGCCCGAGCCAGGTTTCCGGTGACACACGAAAGTAGGTTCCCAGCCTTAGGGCGGTGTCAGCCGTAATGGAGCGGGTGCCATTTACGATGGCGCCGATGCGGTTGGGCGGGACGTCCAGATCGCGGGCCAACTGGTTGATGCTAATCCCCAGCGGTTTCATGAAATCTTCCAGAAGAATTTCTCCGGGATGAATTGGATCGAGTCGCTTCATTCTCGTTCTCCCCAGCGCCTTAGTGATAGTCCACAATCTCAACCTCGTGCGCATCGCCATTGCGCCAAGCGAAGCAGATGCGCCATTGGTCATTAATCCGAATACTATAGGTTCCCGCGCGGTCCCCTTTCAACAATTGAAGCTGGTTTCCGGGAGGCACGCGAAGATCTTCCAGCCGAACCGCCCGATGCAGATACAGAAGCTTCCGCCGCGCTGGCCGTTCGATGGATCGAAACCTCCGCACCATTTGGTCCTCAAAGAGCGACGCGGTGTCCGAGCATTTGAACGATCGGATCAAAGCCCTAGTCTATGACGTATTGAGCATTATGTCAAGCGTAATAGCAGGTTCCTTACTGGTTCCGTGGCGCGTCGCCCCGGCTCGATGCGGCAGCCGGCCCCGAAACGACCCGGGCCTTGACGCCAGCTCTTCATTCGTATATATATTTACCTATATAGAGCTGACGAATGAAAAAACTACCTAGCCCGGACCGTTTTCTTCCTCTGAAACAGAACTGGTTTCACGTGTTGTTATCGCTGGCGGGCCAGGAGCAGCACGGGTACGGCATCATGCAGGAAGTGCTGGAGCGCACCGGCGGCAAAGTGCGGCTTTGGCCGGCCACGCTCTACGGAACTCTGAAACGCCTGATCGAGGAGGATCTGATCGAGGAATCCGGCGACCGGCCGGCAGCGGAGCTGGACGACGCGCGGCGGCGCTACTACCGGCTGACCAGGCTCGGCCGGCAGGTCCTGGCGGCCGAAAGCCGGCGGCTGGAGGATCTGGTCCGCTTAATTCGCGCCAAACGCGGCCTGGCGAAGAGGGAGGCGGAATCGTGAACGCCAGGGTCGAAGCAGACCCTGCGAATGGAGTAGGCTTGTGGGGCAGGTTGGTAACCTGCGGCGGGTTGGCAACCCGCCTTCCGACGTTGGCATATTGGCCGGCCAACGCCGATTGACAATCGGCGGCAGGATACCATCCTGCCCCACATGGTTCACGACGCCGCGCGGCGGCGGCGGAGCACTTCGGCGATGCGCGCCGTGACTGACGGCGTCCGACCTTCCTGCTCCGCCAGCCATTCGAGCGCCCCGGGCCGGATCTCAGCGCCGGCATCGAGCAGCGTCTCGATGATGGGTACATAGTCCACCCCAGGGTCGCCATGGAATGCCGCCCAGAGCGCCGTGCCGAGAGCCGTCCCACCGTACACGTTCTTCGTTTCGAGAGCAGCGCCTCTCTCCAGCAGTAGCTTGATCGTATCGAGCTGTCCTCCAACTACGGCCCAGTGCAGACCGGTCAACCCGGTGTTCTCGGCCGCGTTCAGATCCGCGCCCCTCTGCAGCAGGAACTCGACCACGCTGTTCCGGCCGTATTCACATGCCCACAAGAAGCCGGCATTCATTTGCGCTCGCGTGGCGCTTGCTTTCAGACTGCCGTCGCCGTTGAAGAAGCTCGCGACCAGATCCAGCCTTCCGACGCCGGCCGCTCCTTCCAGGTCTAGCCGTGCGCCGCGCCGCGCCAGAAACTCGGCGGCTTCCGGTCGCCCGTTGCCGAGCGCCGGGTTTACGCTTCCCACTCCTGCGGGGCCGTCGATGTCCGCGCCGTAGTCGAGCAAGGTCTCCATGAGCGCGATCTGCACGCCAGCCCGCTTCGGATGGACGCTCGTCGCAACCAGGCTCAGTGCCGTGCTCTTGCCGTACGCCTCCGCCACTGCATCGACCTCGGCGCCGGCATCGAGCAGAATCCGCGCAATTTCGACTGCGTTCGCCGGAGATTTCTGGCGGTAATCCTCAAAACCGTTGGCTCCCAGATAGTGAAGCAGCGTAGCCCGATGCACGCGCGTGGAACGGGCTCGCACCAGCTCCGGATTCTCGCCGAGCAAGGTCTGCAATGTGGCTGCGTCGCCCGTGACGATTGCGTCCGCGGCCAATTCGAATTTTGAGATGGGAGAGTTTTCGCGAGTGAGGGCTTCGATGTGTTTCGAGAAATTCGGCCAGCTTTCGAAACCGTGCTGGCGGGCAATCGCCAGTTGCGCGTCGCTTAATGCGAACTTGGAATCGAGCGCCTGGCCCGAGCGCGGATGATATTTCTTGACCAGCCGAACGGCTTCCGCATCGTTTGCATCGATCGCTTTAGCAAGGTCCTTCGCCTGTTTCTTGTACTGCTCGAGGTTCGGGCGAGCCGGCAGCGGGGTGAAATCGGTGTTCATGTACGATTGCTACTCTTCGACGCTCTTCAGGATGGCGTCGGCTACGTCGGCGGCGGCGCGCATTTCGCGGGCGTCGTGGACCCGCACCACGTGCGCCCCGTTCAAAATGCAGGCGGCCACGGCGGCGGCGGTGGCGCAGCGGGTTTCCTCGGGATCTTTATGGGCCAGGAAGCTCTTGCGCGAAGGGCCGACTAAGATCGGCATCTCCAGGGCGGCTAACTGGCCGAGCTTGCCCACGATGAGCGAATCCTGCGCGCCGCGCTTGCCGAAGCCGATGCCGGGGTCGACCACAATGCGGGCTCGGTCGATGCCCACGTGGCGGGCTCGGCTGGCGGCGGCATCCAGGTCGCGGTAGATGGTGGCCATGGGGTCGGTCATGGGGCCCAGTTTGGCCCAGGTTTCCGGTCTGCCGCGCATGTGGTTCAGAATGATCCCGGCGTTGTGATTGGAAACCACCCGGCCCAATTGCGGCTCGAAGGTGAGGCCGCTGGGATCGTTGATGATCTCGGCGCCGAGTTCCAGCGCGCGCTCGGCCACTTCGGCCTTGTAGGTATCCACCGAGATGGGCAGCGTGAGGCGGTCCTTCAGCCGCTTGAGCACGGGAATCAGGCGGCGCATTTCCTCCGCCACGCCGATGCGCTGCGAGCCGGGCCGGGTGGATTCGCCGCCGATATCGATGATGTCCGCGCCCTGCTCTTCCAGTTCCAGCGCGCGGGCGAAAGCGCTGTCGGGATCGGCGTATTTGCCCCCATCGGAAAACGAATCGGGTGTAACGTTGAGCACCCCCATCAGCAGGGTGCGCTCACCCAGGTTCAATTCCCGCTTGGCCAGTTTCCAGTAATAGAGTTTTCGCATCGCCCGGCTGTCAGCCCACAATTCTCACATACTTGTGCTCCACTCTGCCGCGCCCGCTACCTGCTTGGCGCCGAACTCCTCTGGTTCGAGGGAGAGGAAAACATCCACGTTTGCATCGGCATTGACATCCGCTAGCACCTAAAAAGGTACGTATAATGATGAGGTAGAGGCGCCATCATGCTCGACATCACCAAGGACATCCAGTCGCTCACGACGTTCCGTCGCCGCTCGGGCGACTTCATGAGGCAACTCAAGAAAAGCAAGCGTCCCGTGGTGCTGACGGTCAAGGGCAAGGCGGAGGCCATCGTGCAGGACGCCGAAGCGTACCAGCGACTGCTCGACATCGCGGCTCGCGCCGACTTCCACGAGGCTGTCCGCCAGGGCTTGGAGGATGCCCGCGCCGGTAGATCGCGGCCGGCGCGAGAGTTTTTCGCCGAGTTTGAAGCCCAGCATGGCATACCTCGTTGAAATCACCCGTCGTGCTGAGCGGGATCTCCGCCGCATTTACGAAGACATCAACGCCGAGGAATCCGATGCGGCATTCATCTGGTATCGCGGCTTGAGCGACGCCATACTCAGTCTCGACAATCATCCCGGGCGTTGTCCCGTCACGCCCGAAACCAAAGAGCTGCGCCACCTGCTCTACGGCAGGAAGCCCCACATCTACCGGGTGGTCTACCGGATCCTGGAAAAGCAAAAGCTGGTCGAAGTATTGCATATTCGCCACGGAGCGAGGCAGGCTTTTTCCCCCGGGACTTTGAGCTGACTCATGCCCCCTCGGCCACGGCGGGGACACCTGGGGACGACCAGCGGCTGCTCGACATCGGCGGCACTTAATGTGCGCCTGTTGCCTCTGCGGGTGGATGATGCGGTACTCAGCTTTGGACCATCGCCAATTCCCGTGACCGGGCGCTGTTAGTCCATCACCTGAACCAGGTAGTAGTTCTTCTTGCCCGAGCGCAGCACCATCAGCGATTCCGATGCCAGGTGTCCGGCGCCAACCAGCGTGCCTGGCTCGACGCGCAGGTTGTTCACGTACACCCCGCCGGCATCGAGCAACCGGCGGCCCTCGCTCTTCGACTTCACCATTCCGGCGGCCAGCATGAGTTCCAGGATGTCCATGCCGCCTTCGAGCTGATGGCGGGCGATGGTGGAAGTCGGGACGGCGGCGAACACGTCGCGGAGAGTTCGGTCGCCGATGCCCTCGATGCGCTCGTCGTAGACGATCTCGGCCGCGTGTTGCATTTCCCCAGCCACGTCCGCTCCATGCACCATCGCCGTCACCTCGAAGGCGAGAGCTTTCTGTGCGTCGCGCCGCTCGGGATGGGCGGCCAACGCGCGCTCCAGCTCTTCGATGCGCTCGCCGGGCAGAAACGTGTAAGTGCGGAGGAATCGGATGACGTCGCGATCGTCCTGCCGGACCAAGTATTGATAGAAATCCCAGGGCGACGTGCGGGCGGAGTCGAGCCAGATGGCATTGCCGGCCGACTTGCCGAACTTGGCGCCGCCTGCTGTGGTCATTAGCGGGAACGTCAAACCGTATACGGTGGACTGGCGCACGCGCCGCACCAGGTCGATGCCGGCGGTGATATTGCCCCATTGATCGTTGCCGCCGCCCTGTAGCCGGCAGCCGTGATAGTCGTGAAGCTGGAGGAAATCGTAAGCCTGCATGGTCATGTAGCTGAACTCGGTGAAGCTGATGCCGTGTTCGGAGCCCATGCGGCTCTTGACCGAATCCTTGGCCACCATATAGTTCACGGTGAAATATTTGCCCACGTCGCGGAGCCAGTCGATAAACGACATGGGCGCGGTCCAATCCATGTTGTCCACCATGACGGCGGCGTTGGGCCCGTCGAAATCGAGGAAGTGGGCAAGCTGCCGGCGCACCTGCTCGCCATTGGCGCGCACCTGTTCGGCCGACATCAGGTTGCGCTCGTCGGAGCGGCCGCTCGGGTCGCCCACCATCGCGGTGGCGCCGCCGATCAGAGCAATCACGCCGTGGCCGGCGCGCTGGAAGTGCGCCAGCGCCATCACCGGCACCATGTGGCCGAGGTGCAAGCTGTCGGCTGTCGGGTCGAAGCCCACGTAAATGACGAAGCGCTCCTTGGCCAGCAGCTCGGCCAGCGCCGGGTCGCTCGATTGCGCGATCAGCCCGCGGCTTTCCAGAGTTTCATAAATCGATGCCATGTTCGGTTGGTACCCGCCTCACACGGCGGGAAGATCGAGACTCGCCTTGAGATCTTCGGAAAATGTTCGCAGCGCTTCCACCTGTTCTTCCGATGCCGGGACCTCGCCGGCCTTGCCGGAAAGAAATGCCTGACCGTCGCGCTCGACGAGGTAAGCCAGGCCGCGATCCGTCATCAGGCCGCTGCTGCCCAAACCCGCCGGCCCTGCGGCCGGCAACTTGGCCATCGCCATGCAATCGCCGCGCGTGAAGATGGCATACCCTTTGGTCTCCGCCACCAGTTGGATTCCGCTTTGAGCCAGCCGCAAGAGAGTTTCCGGGGTCACATCTTGTAGCGGCCCAGATCCTCGTCGTTCAGGCCTTCCAGCCACCTTCGGACTTCGTCGGCATTCACCTTGTCCGTTACCGCGGCAGCCTGCTTGGACGACTTCAGGACGCTCTCTTCCACGTAGATCGGGCAATCCAGGCGCAACGCCAACGCCAGGGCGTCGCTCGGCCTGGAATCCACGCTGATCAATTCCCCGTCGCGATCGAGCCAGATGACGGCATAGAACGTGTCGTCCTTGAGCTCGCTCACCACCACTTTGCGCAGCCCCGTGTTGAGCCCCAGAAGCAGGATCTTGATCAGGTCGTGCGTCATCGGCCGCGGCGTCGATACTTTTTCGATTTCGAGAGCGATGGCATTCGCCTCGTACACGCCGACCCATATCGGAAGCACGGAATTGCCGCCGACATCCTTCAGGATGACGATGGGCATATTGCTGACGGGATCCATCATGAGCCCACGAATTTTCATTTCCACTTCCATGATGACCTCCCTATCCTCTCATTACACCATAGTGACGCTTTTCGTGCTGGGGCGGGTTGCTATCCGTAACCGAGCCGCGGCCGTCAGGGAGCGGTGGCCGGCGTCCGTCGCTCACGCCCCCGTTTGGTTTCGGCGTTGCCGGTTGGGGCCGGTAAAACACCCATACGTGCGGGAGTGTTAACCCAGGCGTTTTCGTAATCCATTCGACTACTACTAACGTTTACGGTGTACTGCTAACGTTTGGCCGATTGTATGGTACTTCTGGTCCCCCGTAAACTAAGGTCGGCGTACTTGAGTTTACAGCCCGGCTGCTCAGTCTGTTCGGCGGGAGATCTCTCGATGACGATTTTCGAAATCGGCGAAACCAAATCCGGATATAAATTCCTCGACGTTCTGAAACGGTCCAGCCACTCGGTGGAATACCGTGTCCAAAACACCTTGGCCCAGCGTCTGGAATCGATGAAAGTGCTGTCGCAGCTCGCGGCGGAGGACGTACAAGGAGCGGAGCTTTTTCTGCGGGAAGTGCGCGTGCGAGCCCGCCTGATTCATCCCAACATCGTCACCCTCTTCAGTGCCATAGAGCTGGACCGGCGCCTCGCCATGACTACCGAGTTGGTGGAAGGCCCTACCCTGGCCGAGTGCCTGCAATCCGGCCCGTTGCCCTGGCGGGAAGCGGTTCGCCTGGCCGGGCAGGCCCTTTCGGCCTTGTCGTTTGCTCATCGGCAGCACGTTGTTCATCGCGATATCAACCCTGAGAACATCGTGATTGCGCCCGGCGGCGTGCTCAAGCTGACCAATTTCTCGCTGGCCAAGTCCGAAGTCAGCCCCAAGCTGACTCAGGTCGGCGCTATCGTCGGCAACCTGAAATGCATCTCTCCGGAACAGGTGAAGGGAACCGGCGAAGCCGATGCCCGCAGCGACCTCTATTCACTGGGAGTGGTTTTGTTCGAAATGATCTGCGGCCGCCCGCCGTTCGAGTCGCGGAGCCAGTTCGAGCTCATGACCGCGCACGTGAACCAACCGCCTCCGCGCCCTTCCGAATGGAATTGCACGATACCGCCAGAGATCGACGAGATCGTGCTGAAGTCGCTGGCCAAGGATCCCGCCTGCCGTTACCAGACTGCATCGGAATTTGCGGAGGCGCTGGTCCAAGCCGTTGCCGTGATCGATCGTCTGTACCCGGCTGCCGAACCCGCCGGCGAAGAAGTCTGCCCTGTCCGGTCTTGGAACCTCCGCGTCCCATGGCCGAGGTTGCCGGACCGGCCGTCGTCTCTGCGCCCGAACCGGTTCCCGAGCTGGCCGCTCTTGCCGCCGCGGTGCTGGAACAGCCGATTGCGATGGCGTCGCCCGCGCCAACCGCGCCTGCGCAAACCCGGCCTGCGGAAATCGACGCCGCGCCGGCCGAAACGGTGGCTGCCATCGCCGTCGTCGAGCCTCCGCCTCCTTCCGCCGAACCCGCCGCTCGGGCCGCCGAGGCCGATCCTGTCGCTGTGGAGCCCGCCGAGCAGCAAGCCATCGCGCCGCCCCGGATGCTGCCCGCCCAATTGCCGGCGCCCCTTCCGGCCTTCCTCATGAAAAAACCGGCCGCGGCCGGAGCGCCCTGGCTCCTGTACAGCGCCGCCGCTACCGTGGGCTTCATGGTCGTGTTCGTCTGGCTCGCCACTCACTGAATGCCATGGGCCTCGAAACTGGTTTCGAACTCGGCGAGTATCGGATTCTCTCCCGCGTCGGCGCGGGCGCTTGGGGGGAAGTCTATGAGGCCGAACACATCATCACGCGCCGCATCGATGCCATCAAGCTCATGACGCGCCGGCAAGGTGCTCTCCCCGACGAAGAGCACCGCTTCCTGCGCGAAATACAGGTCCAGGCCAGCCTGCAGCATCCCAACCTGGCCGCTGTGTACCACGCGTTTTGGACTTCCCACGGCCTCGCCCTGGTCATGGAGCGAATTCACGGCCAGTCGCTTTCCGCCATTCTCGAGCGTGGCCCCGTGCCGCTGGTGTGGGGTGTACACTGCATTCTCGGCGTGCTTTCCGGGCTGGCCTACGCCCACCTGCACGGCGTGGTTCATCGCGACATCAAACCCGAAAACATTGTTGTCACCCCGGATAACGTGGTCAAGCTGACCGATTTCGGAGTGGCCCAATTCCTCGATAGTCCCCGCATCACTCAATCCGGCGAATTCGTCGGTTCGCCGTGTTACATGTCCCCCGAGCAAGCCGTGGGAACCGCCGCCGTGGATGCCCGCAGCGATATCTACTCCACCGGCGTCGTGCTTTATGAGATTGTCACCGGGCGCCTGCCGTTCGAAGGGACTGGCGGGTACGCCCAAATGCTGGCCCACCAGACCGCGGCGCCCGTGCCGCCGATGGAAATCGATCCTTCCATCGATCCCCGCTTGAATGACGTGATTTTGCGGGCCCTGGCCAAAGACCCAGCCGGCCGGTTTCAGACCGCGGCCATGTTCCAGCAGGCCCTGGCCGAAGCCATGGCGCCGGCGGCTCCGGCTGGCTCTCTTGCGCCGCCCGTTTCCGCGCCCCGCCGTTTGTGGCGTCGTGCAGCCGTGGCCGGGGCGCTGGCAGCCGCCCTCTGCGGGGCCGTTGGCGCGTCCCGGTATCTCGCCCTGATGCATCGCCCCGTTCCCGATCTCCCCCTCATCGTGCGCTCCGCGGTGCCCGCCCCGCCCGATTCGCTCTTGCCGTCGTCACCTGGCATTGGCGACGAAGCCGCGGCGCCGGGCGAGAGCCCCGCCGACGTTGACGATGCGAAGCCATCCTCGCCGCCGTCCACTCGCAGGCAGTCGAATTCCTCGTCGCGATTACCGGCCCACGCCAGATCCAACGCGCTTACGTTCTCTCCCCCAGCGGAGGCCGAGCCCGCCGCGCGCCAGCCCTCCACCGCGCCGCCAACTTGGACCGGAGCCGAGCTCCCGCCGCCGCCGGAGGTTTCCGCGGGCCCTTCGCTCAGCCAGTCGCCCAGCCTGCCCCCGGAACTGGCGGAAGAGGTCAAACCTGCCGCCGTGAAGCGCCATAATCCAGTGGTCCGCGCCCTGGGTAAGATCTTCGGCAAGAGAGAGAAGCCGGCCGGGAACCCGTAAGCAGCGCTTGCTACCATGGGGCGTGGCAAGCCGCAGCCAGCCGGGAGTTTCCTTTCACATACGTCGCGCCATTCCCGAAGACGTACCCGAGCTCACGGAGTTGATCGCCTCATCCGTTCGCTCGCTGCAGGCGGGGGACTATTCACCGGCCCAAATGGAAGGCGCTCTCGGCACGGTTTTCGGAGTGGACACCCAGCTCATCGCGGACGGAACCTATTTTGTCGTCGAAGTGCCCAGCCATGCCGGGACCAGAATCGTCGGCTGCGGCGGCTGGAGCAAGCGCAAGACACTCTTCGGCAGCGATCGCCGGTCGGGCCGTGAAGACGCATTCGGCCACAACACCCCGTCAAGCCAGGATCAATCGGCGCCCCTTCGGTTCCGGTACAGGATCGCCAAACTCTTTCGCCGTGTCAATCCACAGGCGAATTGCATCCTGCGCATTGGCGAGGGCGGCTTCCTGGGTGCCACCGTGCGCGCTGCATCCCGGGAGCTCCGGCACCTCTGCCACGAACGCTTCGTCTTCTTCGCTCCAGTAAATGATGACTTCGTATTTGATCATGGCTTAGAACCGAGCTTAGCCTTCAGGATTACCATTCGGACCTGCTTCACCTGGTACGGCTTTGCGTTCGCACCCGCCCTCTGCAAGTTGACTTTCTCCTCGACACCGCTTTTCCGGAACAGGTGATGGCTGCCGCGCACGCGTTTTTCGAAACCCAGGCTCTCTAGTAATTGGCACAACTCATCAAAGCGGACGGCAGCGTCGGCGGTGCCGCTGAGAACGCGTCGGAGCGTCTTCTCAGCGCCCATGATGACATTCTACACTCTGATAGCTTCTACTCAGGCGGTTTACCCCCCGCTTAATTCCCTATACTTCCTCAGCAGCTCATAAATCACCACCCCGCCGGCCGTCGCCACGTTCAAAGAATGCTTCCTCCCCAGCATGGGAATCCGCACATGGGTATCGCAAAGGGCCGAAACTTCCGGGCGGATCCCCTCTACTTCGTGGCCGAAGACTACGCAGACCGGGAAGCGCGGCATCCAGTCGAACAGGTCCACGGCGTGCACGCTGGTTTCGATGGCCGCCATCTCCAGGCCTCGGCCGCGCAGGCTTTCCACCATCGCCGCGGCGTCCCAACCGTGCTCCCAGGCCACGGTTTCCTCCGCGCCCAGGGCGGTTTTAGCCAGCGCTTTCTTGGGCGGGCGGCCGGTGATGCCGCACAGGTACAGCTTCTCCACCGCGGCCGCATCGGCGGTGCGGAAGAACGCGCCTACATTGTAGAGGCTGCGCACGTTATCGAGCAGAACGGAAACCGGCAAGGTCCCCATCGGCTGGTAGCGCGCGCCCGCGGCGGTAACTTGAAAGGGCAGCCTTTCCATTAGACTGATCGAACCGACGCGCCCCAGCCTTGTTACACTAAGGCGTGGCCGCTATGCTTTCCATCGTAATTCCGATCCACAACGAGGAGCACTCCATTTTGCCCCTCTACGACCGCTTGTCGGCGGTCCTGGATTCGGTGCGCCGGCCCTACGAGATCCTGTTTATCGACGATGCTTCCACCGACCGCAGTTTCGAGCTGCTGGCCAACCTGGTCGAGACCGACGCCCACTTGAAGGTGATCCGGTTGCGCCGCAATTTCGGTCAGACGGCGGCCCTTTCCGCCGGTTTCCACGAAGCCAAAGGCGACATTATCATCGCCATGGACGGCGACCTGCAGCATGCCCCCGAAGACATTCCGGCGCTGCTCGCCAAAATCGACGAAGGCTTCGACATCGCCAGCGGCTGGCGCAAACATCGCGTGGATAATGCCATCATGCGCAGGATTCCCTCGCGCATCGCCAATTGGCTGATGGCCAAAGCTTCGGGCGTGGAGTTGCGCGACTTCGGCACCACCTTCAAGGCCTATCGCGCCGAAGTGCTGAAAGACGTCAATCTGTACGGCGAGCTGCACCGCTTCATTCCAGCCCTGGCCAGTTTCTATGGCGCGCGCATCGCGGAGGTGCCCATCCGCAATACGCCGCGTGCCTCGGGCGATTCCCACTACGGCATCGGCCGCACCTTTCGCGTGCTCTTCGATATCCTCACCATCAAGTTCCTGCTCAAGTATTTCACCCGGCCCATGCACTTCTTCGGCCTGTTGGGCCTGGTCGGCACCACCTCGGGCGGCGGCGTGCTGGTGTGGTTGGCCGTCGAAAAGCTGATGGGCATCGACATCGTAGCCGAGCACGGCCCGCTGATGATGGCCGCCGGTCTGGCGCTGCTCGGCGGCCTGATGATGTTTTCCACCGGCCTGCTGGGCGAAATCCTGATGCGCACCTATTTCGAAAGCCAGGACCGCCGCATCTACGCCGTGCGCGAAATCCTCACCCGCAAACAACGCGGCCTGGCCGGCGGCACGCGCTAAGCTCAGCGCAATCTCTTCCCCACCCGTGGCGCGGACCTCCAGAAGCTGTGAAAAAACAATTCGAGCCGCCGATGAACGCCGATAGCTTTGTTGGTTTCTTTATCGGCGTTCGTCGGGTGCGCCAGGAAAAGCCTGGCTGATCTAGTGAGCTGAAAGGAGCTCACCATGTGAATTATCCGTTCGACATGTAGCTATCGAGCGCCGTGCGGAGCAATCCGCAGGACGAAGCCTCGAAATGCGAACCTGCGAGCCGCAGCGCAAGCGAATCTGATTCGGCCTCGTTACGCAAATGGTGCTGGTTAGCCGGCCTGATGTGGTGAAACCTGAAACCGGTGAAGAGCAAAC
>JBEKYD010000153.1:0-17959 GCA_049511335.1 Bryobacteraceae bacterium
TCATTGGGTTCTCCTGTGTGTGGTTTCTGAGCCGGTTCGCAAAAGCCGGTCTCGGCATTGTACCCTTCGGGAGAACCCATTTCCATCGCAGTCCTTATACATTCAAACAGACGATCGTTTTTTGTCGTCTGTCGAGCTGTTGTGGCTTGGCGAGGGCCTGACAGACCGCGAAAACGATGGTCTGTCCCACCCACGCAGAAGTGCGTGCGCCACAGGCCTCGAATCGCGAAGGTAGTGGCGGCGGGAAATGTCGGGTAGAATGGAGTCGCTATGCAATTCCCCCGCCTAATGCTTGTCAGACAGAAGTTCCCCGACCGGCGTCTTACCGACGTCGGCGGCGAAGTCCGCCGCCAATTGTCCGCGGCGGGTTTTGCCTCGCGCCTAAAACCTGGGTCGCGCGTGGCGATTGGCGTTGGCAGCCGCGGAATTCATAACGTCGCCTCGATTGTGCGCAACGTGGTCGGCTACTGGAAGGAGGCCGGCATGCAGCCGTTCCTCTTCCCCGCTATGGGCAGCCACGGCGCCGCCACCGCCGCCGGCCAGGCCGAGGTGCTGGCCCACTATGGCATCACCGAATCGGAAATGGGATGCCCCCTCATCAGCCAATTGGAAGTGGTGTCGCTCGGCAAGACTTCCGATGGCATCGAGGCCTTCATGGACCGAGTGGCCTACGAGGCGGACGGCGTCATGCTGGTGGGCCGCGTCAAATGGCACACGGATTTCGCCGGCAAGATTGAAAGCGGCCTCTTCAAGATGATGGCCATCGGCCTCGGTAAGTTCGCCGGCGCCCAGCGCTATCACTCCTACGCCTACAGGCTGGGCCTGGAACACGTGATCCGCACCGTTGGCCGCCAGGTTCTCGGATCGGGCAAGATCCTGGGCGGGCTTGCCATTCTGGAGGATGCCTGGCACAACACCGCCAAACTGGATGCGGTGCCGGTGGAAGTCATGGAGCAGCGCGAGGAAGAGAACCTGGCGCTGGTCAAATCGTGGATGGCCCGCATTCCGGTCGATGCCGATATTTTGATTCTGGACGAAATCGGCAAGAACATCTCCGGCGCCGGATTCGATACCAAGGTGGCCAATCGCAGCGTCAACGGCGCCTACAACCCTTGGCCCGATACTCCCTGTTTCGAGCGCATCTTCATACGCAACCTCAGCGAGCTGACCTATAACAGCGGCGTCGGCTTGGGCATGGCCGACGTGGTGACCGACCGGCTGGTGAACCGCATCGATTGGTCGCCCACTTGGATCAACTCCCTTACCGCCAATACCCCCGCGGCGATTCGCACGCCCATCCATTTCCCCACCGATCGCGAGTGCATCGAGCGGGTTGCACCCACCGTCGGCAAGGTGGATCTGAACCAGGTCACTTTTGCCTGGATCCGTAACACCATGGAACTGGGCCGCTTGGCCGTGAGCGAAAACCTGCGGCCGGCCATTCAAGCCAATCCGCTAGCCGAGATCGAAGCCGTCGTCGATTTCGAATTCGACGGTGACCAGAACCTCATCAGCCCATTTGCCCCGGTCATGGAAACCGCCGGCACGCACTAACCCGCCATGGGGTTCCGCCGGGAAGGACCCTGCGGGTACGATTTGTATCTATAATTACTTTGTATGCAATAGTTTAACCTTGGAGTAACGATTTAGTTCTGGACCTGATCGCAAGTCCGGCATATGATCGTTCGGAAAGAGTTTTTCGCTGAGGTGGAGCGGCAAATCGCTTTATGAAAGGGGTTTACATGCGCCGAGTCTGCACACGTTTCCATAACGGTTGCACACGTTCCCAAATTATTTCGTTCCTGGCCTGCCTGCTGTTATGTGTGGCAGTTGCCTTTGCTCAGACCGATACCGGCTCCATCGGAGGGTTCGTCAAAGATCCTTCCGGTGGCGTCATTCCTAAAGCCAAAGTCGTCCTCAAGAATGAGGGCACCGGTGAAACGCACACGCTGACTACCGACGAGGCCGGATACTACATCCAGCCCGCCCTGCCGCCCGGCATGTACACCATGTCGGCGGACGCAGCCGGATTCAAGCGCTTTGAAAGCACACATAACAAGTTGGATTCGAATACGGCGCTCTCCCTCAGTGCCGACTTGGCTGTGGGCAACAGCACCGAAACCGTCGAGGTCACCGCCACGGCGGCGGTGCTGCAAACCGATTCCTCGGCGGTGCAGAGCGAGATCGGTGGCACCCAGGTGAACATGCAGGAGTTGAACGGCCGCAACCCGCTCTACGAAGCACAGCTTCTCCCCGGGTTGCGCAGCGGTTCCACCATGGGCGATTTCAATTTCGCGGTGGGCGCAGGCGTTCCGTTTAATGTGAACGGCGCGCGGCCGCAGGACACCTTGATCACTTTCGATGGCGCGGATGCCGTTCGTACGCGCGCCAACGGAGCCGTCATCGGCGTGGCCAACGTCGACGCCGTCGAAGAAATCCAGGTCTTGACCGCCGACTACGCCCCCGAATACGGCCGCTCCTCCGGCGGGCAGATCCGTATCGTCAGCAAGGCCGGCACCAGGGATTTTCACGGTGGCCTCTACGAGTACCTGCGCAACTCCGATATGAACGCCAATACCTGGACGCGCCAGCAGAGCACTGTGACCGCCACCGCCCAGCCGGTCCGTTACAACAATTTCGGCGGCACCATCGGCGGCCCCATGTGGGTTCCCGGCATGAACGAGAAGTTTCGCGAAAAGCTGTTCTTCTTCGTGGCTGAAGACTGGATCCGCTACCGGTATGGAGACTTCACCACGGAAGCTGTCCCCACGAACCTCATGCGCCAGGGGAATTTCAGCGAACTGCTGTCTTCCAATCCCTGGTATTCCGGAAGTCATGTCATCTACCAGCCCTCCACCTGCTCGGTGTCCGGCGCCTCGACCTGCGTTCCCTTTCCGAATAACGTCATCCCGGCCAGCCAGTTGAGTTACAACGGCAACGCGATTATCAACGCCTACCCGCAGGCCACGCCGGGGTTCCAAGTCGGCACCGCCAATTACATCGCCCAGGCCACCCATCCCATCAACCAACGCAAGGGGACCGTCGACATCGACATTTTGCTCAATTCCAACGAGAAGCTCATCGGCCGACGCACCGACGCTTCCTATTTCGAATATCAGCCCTTCGACCAAGGCTCGGGCCTGACCGGCAAGTATTTCAACCGGCCCAACCAGACCAACGTGGTGGCCCTTACCTCCACCATCACCCCGACCTTGTTGAACGAGGCCCGCCTCACCTTGAGCATCGACGACGTCTACATCCCGGTGAATACCGCGCTGCTTGGCTTCAACACCAACCAGTTGCCGATCCCCATCAACTTCCCCTACCTGATGCCCAACGGCAAAGATATCGTCCATAAAATTCCCACCGTCGCCGTGCCGAATTTTTACGGATTGGCCGGCGGACCTTACCCGTCGCATTCCTCCGGGACCATCTGGACCGGCTCGGATACGGTGACCAAGGTTTGGGGCAACCACACGATCAAGGCCGGCATCTCGTTCGAATACTCCGGCGAAAACGATGGCGACGAGATCAACGTGAGCACCGTTCCCGGCGGCGCCAGCAACCAGAATGGCAACTTCACCATTACCGACGCCCGCACCGGTCTGGGCGCTACTGCCGGTGTAGGGATGGCCAACCTGGCTCTGGGCTTGGCTGACAGCTACACCGAAATCGGCCCGCGCTCCCTCGTCATCTGGCGCTCCTGGATGTGGGAAGGCTTCGTGCAGGACTCCTGGAAGGTCAACTCCAAACTGCACCTGGAATATGGCTTGCGCTGGACCAATATCCAGGGTAACCATGCGCTCTGGGGCAATAACGACTATTTCGACGGCAACGTGTACAATCCGGCCCAGGCGGTTCAGGTTTCTCCCAGCACGGGCAACGTGATCCTGGGCACGGGCAACCCCTACGACGGCATGGTCATCCCGGGCTACAGTTCCTTCCCCACCTCGGCCGGCGGGCGCATCGCCGCGTTCACCTCCAACCAATGCGACGGCGCGTCTTGCAGCAGCATGCTCGATCCCAACCTTGGCAAGAACTACATCGCCAACACTAACACCTTCCAGCCCCGGCTGGGCTTCGCTTACCAGCTCACACCGGCCACCGTCCTACGCGGCGGAATCGGCAGCTTCACCACCAAGATGGGCCTGCTCGACAACATCTTCCCTGGCGGCAATTCACCCTTCCAGCCGTTCGTTACGGTCAACAACGTTTCGGTGGATAACCCCGGCGCCGCTTTGACCAGCGGAACCGCCGCGGCTCTGACCATTACGACCCTGAACCCTCACCTGAAACCGCCGTTGGCATGGAACTGGAACCTCACCGTACAACGCCAACTCCCGCTGCATACCGTGCTGACGGTTGCCTACGTAGGCCATCGCGGCAACCACGCCTGGCAGGTGTACGACATCAATGAGCCCACCGCGCAAGCCCTGCAGTTGAACCCCGGCGTGAATGTCAACGCTCTGCGCCCCTATAAGGGATACGCTGAAATTCAGGAAGAACAGAGCGTGGTCAATTCCACCTACAAAGGCTTGCAGGTCCTATGGGAGCGGCGGTTCACCAACGGCTCCGCCTTCAGCGTTGCCTACACTCTTTCGAAGAGCATGGATAACGGTTCGAACTACCGCGACATCGTGGCCGATACCTACAACACGAGCAACATGTGGGGCCCCTCCGAATACGACGAGCGCCACATTGTCCTGATCAACTACATTTACGCCATACCGTTCCTGAAGAACAACAAACAACTGAGCGGCAAGATGCTGGGTGGATGGTCCCTCGCCGGTACGGCGCAATTCCAGACCGGCGTGCCCTGCGGCGTCGGCACCAACAACGATTACGCCGGCGTAGGCGAATACGGCAGCCTCGGTTGCGGCAGCGAAGGCCAGTTCTGGGTGCTGAACGGACCCGCCACGATCGCCACCGGAGCCTTCGCCGGACCCGTCACCAACTCCAGTTCGCCGAAGTATTTCACGGTGAGCGCTTCGGCGCCTCCCACCGGCACTTTCAATCTGGCCCAGGGTGTTCGCGATTCGATCTACGGCCCCGGTATCCAGGATTGGAACCTGTCGCTGTTCAAGACCTTCCCCATCAACGAGCGGAGCGGCTTCCAGTTCCGCGCCGAGGCCTACGATTTCATCAACCATCCGAACCTGAGCGCGCCGAATTTCACTCCCACGTCCAGCCAGTTCGGCATGATTACCAGCAAGAGCGGCTTGTACCGCGCGATGCAGCTTTCCTTGCGGTTGTACTTCTAAGCAGTACCTTCCGCAAACGCGAGACAGATAACCTGCTTCATTTAGCCCATCGGCGGTCAGCGTTGCTGACCGCCGATGGCTTTTATAGGGGGCCTGCACCAGACCCGAGAACCGCAGTATAATGTGGTGACGCCGACCACAACGCGCCGAAACCAGGCGCGACAGACGCGGAGAGGTGGCTGAGTGGTCGAAAGCAGCGGTTTGCTAAACCGTCGTACGGGCTTAAACCTGTACCGGGGGTTCGAATCCCCCCCTCTCCGCCAGCCCTAGATTTGCCCCCGATTGTCGACGGTCCCACTCAACCATGTCTTGCCGGTTCGGGCGCAGGGAGCACGGCATAAATCAGAATGCCCAGGGAATGCCGGCGCCGTCGGCGATTACGTCGCGCACCTCCAGGCGGTCGTGGTACAGGACGGCTTCCAGGAATTCGATCAGGGCTCCAAATGCCATCAGAATTGCGGCAATCCATATATTCTGGAGGGTGTTTTTGCGGCCGGCGCTTCTATCCATGGAAGCGGTCAACAGGTAGCCGGCCGAGAAGGCGGCAAGGTGCGCGAGCACGTGAACGGGCCGGCTCATGCCCAGGCGGCCCTTGATGGATTCCGGGAGGAGCGAAAGCCAAAACAGTGCGGTGAGAAAGCCCAGTCCCACCCTACGCCGCATGCTCATGTCCTTCCAAGGGTAGCGAACATCACCCGGCCGCGCCAGCAAGAACCTTATGGGAAGCGGTAGCCCGGCTTCAAGTTGCAGACGCAGATCTGGCTCCGGTCGGGATTCACGGTAGCGTGGCACTCAGGCGAGCCCATGGACAGGGCCGAGCTAACCCGTATTTCTCACAGGCGGCTCGTGGATGTGGCCCACGTGCTCGCCTTCGAATGCCTGGTAGACTACTCCTCCGCGGCCTGGAAGGTGCCGATGAAGCTGCTGCGGCGGTAGGGGCTACTCCAAGTCTCGCCCAAGCCTTCACCGGTGAAACTGTCGGCCAGTGCATAGGCCGGCATGGCATGTTCCAACTTGGCCAGGGGCGGATAGAAAACGTCCTCATTGCCGCAAATGTGATCGGTTGCATTCATGGCGCGGGTCTGGATGGTGGCCAGGGAACCGGCCGTGAGCTTAGCGGCGCCGCCGTGAATGTTGCCATTCTGAATGGTGAACTCGATGGGGGCGTAATCCACTCTCACGATATGGTCGAGCAGTCCGCCCGCTTGCGCTTCAGCAAAGCTGCGGAGGGCCAGCGCCTGTGCGGGATTGGCGCGGCTATCGATGATGAGGACGGCCTTGGCGGGATTGACGGGGTTGTAGACGTCGCCAAGGGTGTGCTCGGTGCGAATCACGCCGACCACGTTGAGGCCATGCACGTCCACACCGTGCCAGTAGCCGTTATTGATCTTCCAACCGAAGACGGCTTCACGGCCATTCATTTCCACCTCGCCGTTGGCGAAGCAGGGTCCGGTATAGACATCCGCCGTGCGGGCTTCAATATAGTTGCCATTGATGCTGCGGGACGGAATTCCAGCAGCCATAGAAAAAGAAGCGGCGGAAAACACGAACGCCGCGACACACAAACCGATTCGCATCCTTTTTCCCTCTATGTATAGTATAGCGGGTTTGATTGGAGGCAGCGCCGCCGGGAGCCGTCAAGGTTTGGTTTGCCAGGAAATCTGCTCGCCGCCGGTCAACTGGAGGTTGAGAATCTCGCGCGAGCGGGCATCGAACACCACTGGCACGAGTTTATTGCCGAAGGGTTTGAGCACCTTGAGTTGCGCCAAGACGGAATCGGGATTCTTCTGGCCAGCGGCCTGAATGGCGGCTGACACCCGCGCGCCCAGAGGGATGGCGACCTCGCCGCCGTTTACCTTCACCGCCAGATACGGATTGACCCCCACTCTGCGCGGCAGGATTCGGCAGGTCTCCGGCGATGTTTCGCAGGCAGCCGGATCGGCTAACGCGATTTTCGTTCGGCGGTCCAGTTCCTCGCGGCTTGCCGCGAAAGCAACGATTGCTGTGACACCGTTCGAATCGCTCTTGTAGAGCAGCCGGAAGAAAGCCGCTTCCGGCGGGAACTGGAAATAGTTGATGGCCGGCGCGGGAGCCTGTTCCACCTTTCCTTGTATATTGCGGTCGGCGGAAAGCGGCTCAAAATGGCATCCGGCGCGCCCGAAGTTGGGCCGGACCGCATACCATGCGGTCTCGAATCCGATCACGCTGGGAGCAAGTTTCAAATCCACATCGATGTGGGAATCGGTTCCCGAAGCTTTGGAAGTTTCGAAGAGAGGGATGGCCGAGGAAGTCCCCTGCCGAAGGATGGGGCTGTGGACCTCAAGCCTGTTCTCCGGCCCCAGGTCCACGTATCCCCGCGCCACGTTGTTGGCGTTCAAGAGGCGGAATGCCGCGGTGGGATCGAGCGGAACCGATTCCGCAATGAAGGTCGCGAGTTCCTGCCCCGAACCAGACGCGACGCAGCCCTGTGCTTCCGCGCGGATGCCCCAGTCAGCCAGCCATCCGGCCTGTTGCTTGAGTAGCGCATCCCGGTTTACCGTCACTCGAACATCTTTCTTCCGCAGTTGAAGCTGAACGGCGGTGTCGTCCAGGGCACAAGGCCCCAAGCCCGGCGGGATGTTGGCGACGAAGGTGCGGCGGGCCAGTTCGGGATTTGCCACACCGGGAGGGACCAGGATTGGCGCGCGATCCTGAGCGAGAAGGCGGTAGCTATCCGGCCTGTGGACGCATCCCGTCGCCGCAGCCAGGAGAACGAAGGCAACGGCGGGTCGGGGAATGCGGGACATGCTAAAAAAATAGCACATGTGGGCAGAATTGTCGACGGGCGTCACGCAGGCGGTTGCCTGGCGCTAGAAGTTGTGCAAAATTGGTTCCATCCGCTGGTATTTTGAGCGTGTCCCTGTTTGGCTCAGTTGCGCGGGGAGACGATTCCGCGCATGACGTTGACTTGGCTGTCCGCCTTGGCGAGGATTTCTCAGCGCCGGGTCTTGATTACCTCAGCCGACTGAGCGACCTAGAAGAACGTCTGTCCGGTATCCTCGGCTGCAAAGTGGACGTCATCGAAGAGCCGGTGCGCAAGCAGCGCTTTCAAACCGAGATCGACCGGGACCGCGCCCTTGCCTTCTGACAGACCAGCCCGCCGCCTGGAGGATATTCTCGAAAATGCCGAAGCGATTCAACGCTACATGGCAGGTATGGACGTCGCCGCCTTTACTGAGGCTCGCAAATCACAGTTACGGACGGCCGGAGACTGTGGGGCAGGTTGGTAACCTGCAGCGGGTTGGCAACCCGCTTTAGGAAGTTTCCCAGCGGCCGCGAGACGCCGATTAACAATCGGCGGCAGGATGCCATCCTGCCCCACATGCGCCATTTGCCGCCACTTTTAGCATTATGCGAGCCTCAATTAAGAGGGCCCAGGGGGATTAGCCGGAATTTCACCACCCTTCTGTTAGCCTCCAGCGCTATCATCGCCCTATGCAGGACGCGGAATTCATTTCCTTCGTCGAGTCGTTAGACCGATGTTGGATGGAAGGTCGATTGCAAGATCTGACCGCTTTTTTGGCTGGAGATGTCGTCTTCGTCGCGCCCGGAGGTAAACCTCGCGGGCAGGGCATTGAGCAGGCGATTGAGAGTTACCGCCAATTTACCTCCCGCGCACAGATTCATTCCTTTCACACTAATGATTACTTCGTCACGCGGAGAGGAGACGCTGCGATCGTCGAATATGCGTGGCAAATGACGTGGGCAGTCGACCAGGTGGAGCATAGCGACGCGGGGCGCGAGGTGCTGGTGCTGGCCCGGCGCGATGAAGAATGGCGGGTTGTCTGGCGTACTCAGATTCCTACCGCCGGACCGAACTGAGCTCACGCCAGGGGCTGGACCGGCGAACCGTCTGCCTCGGGGTTGGCACACCCCTCCTCCGATGGTTCGCGAATTCGGCCGCCGCGGTCGCACCAAGCCCAGCCGAGGCCGGTGAGCACCCCGAAAGCGCCGGCCACCAAGCCGATGGCGCGGGGACCGTAACGCTGGGAGGCGATGCCGGCAACGGCCATGCTGACAATCATGACGCTCCATCGGACGGATTCCATTGTGGAGAATACCCGGCCGCGCAGGCGGTCTGGCGTGTGGCGTAACAACTGGGCGGTATTCATGACGCTGGCGGCGGCCATGCCGGCCCGCGAGAGCATCATCCAAAGCAACGCCGCGGGGTACGACCCGGTTTGGCTGAAAAGCATGTAGGTGACGCCGTGGGTGACATAACTAAGCGTGACCAGGCGCTTATAACCCGCGAAGCCGATGCGCCGGCCGGCCAGGTAAGCCACCGCGCCACCCAGCAGCAAACCGATACCGGCGAAGCCCCAGATGGAGCCGATGCCGGCGGCGCCGCGGTGAAAAACGGTTTCGCCGAACAGCGCAAATAGGACCTGCGCCGCACCGCCGCCCAGAGCCCATCCGAACGAGATCACGGCGATGCCCAGCATCAACGGCACGGACCGGATGTAGGCCAGACCTTCGCGATATTCCTGCCAGGAGGTCATGTGCGCGGCCGATGGCGAGCGCGGCGCGCGGAACCCACCCGGCGCCCGTACGCCCCAGACGCAGGCCGCCGAAACCAGGAAGCTTAGTGCATTGGCGACGAACGCCCAGGCATAGCCCAATTTTGCCGCGCCGTAACCGCCGGCCAGCGCGCCCACGCTGGCGGTAGCCCAACTGGTGATCTGGGTCAGAGAGTTGGCGGCGTGAAGTTCGATGGGAGAGGCGATGGACGGCAGAATGGCGGAGCGGCCGCTGGTGAAAAAAGGCGAAGCGAACATTAGGGCCGCGCTCAAGACATAGAGCAGCCAGGGCCGCGGCCGATGGATCGTGAAGAGGAACCCGGCGGCAACGGCCGCGCGCACCAGGTCGCTGGCCAGCATGATGGTGCGGCGGTCGAACCGGTCCAGCAGCACGCCGGCTACGGGCGCCGCCGCCACCGCGGGAATGGCGCGCGAGAGCAGAACTCCGGAAACCACCAGGGCGGAGCCCGATTTCTCCATCACCAGCGCCAGGACGGCGACGTTGTTGAAATAATCGCCGACCTCGCTCACCACCTGTCCGATCCACGTGCGGCGGTAGTTGCAATTGCGCTCCAGAAGCGCCACGACGCCAGTCATGGAGATTTCATGGTAGCAGCGGGCGAATATTGAAGTCGGAAGATGGGCGCTCGCGAAAGGGTGCCTTGGATTGCGATAATACGGATACGTGGGGTCGCACCGCCCCGCATCGCAGAAGACTCCGACAAACCAATGCCGCTCAAAACGACAGACATCCCTCAGAGACATTCACCCAATGGCGCCCGCACATTACAACAGGTGCGGGAAAGTTACACTGCCTTTCAGGCAAAAGGCCTGAAGCTTAACCTGACCCGTGGAAAGCCGTCGGCGGCCCAGCTCGACCTGAGCACGGGCTTGCTGGCGCTGCCCGGCGCGGCGGACTACGTTGCCGAAGGCGCCCTCGATTGCCGAAATTATGGCGGGCTGCAGGGGCTGGCGGAAGCGCGCAAATTGTTCTCCGGGATGCTTGGGGCGCCGCCGGAACAGGTGGTGGTGGCCGATAACTCCAGTCTCGGCTTGATGCATGACACCGTCGTGTTCTCGCTGCTCAAAGGGACCTGCGATAGCGCCATGCCCTGGTCCAAGCAAGGCGAGATTGCGTTTTTGTGCCCCGTCCCCGGCTATGACCGGCATTTCGAAATCTGCGCGCAGTACGGTGTCCGGATGATTCCGGTACCGCTCCGGGAAGATGGTCCGGACATGGACCAGGTGGAGCAGCTCGCCGCGCAGGATGCCTGCATCAAGGCGATGTGGTGCGTTCCCAAATACAGCAACCCCACCGGCGCCATCTATTCGGACCGGGTGATCGAGCGGCTGGCGGCGATGAAAACCGCGGCCCCGGATTTCCGGATTTACTGGGACAATGCCTACGCCGTTCACCATCTGACGGACGAACGCATTGAAATCGCCAACATCATCGATCGATGCGCGCATAATGGCCATCCCAACCGGCCGATGGTGTTCGCCTCCACCAGCAAAATTACCCTTGCGGGCTCGGGCCTGGCGCTGCTGGCGGCCTCCAAGGAAAACGTAAAGTGGTTTCTGGCAAGGATTACGCCGCGAACCATCGGTCCCGACAAGATTAACCAACTGCGTCATGTCCGCTTTCTGAAGGATACGCAAGGGATTCTGCGGTTGATGGATGGGCATAAAAAGCTGATCGGTCCCAAATTCCAAACCGTGTTGGAGGTCTTCGACGAGAATCTTGCCGGAGTCGATGGCGTGAGCTGGACCCGGCCCAGGGGCGGTTATTTCATTTGCCTGACTGTTCCGGCCGGCTGCGCCCGGCGGGTGATCGCGCTGGCCAAAGACGCGGGGGTTGAGCTGACGCCCGCCGGAGCCACCTATCCTTACGGGGAAGATATCGAAGACCGCACGATTCGCATCGCGCCCACGTTCCCGGAGCCGGCGGAAATTGCGCAGGCCGCCGAGGGCGTAGCGTTGTGCGTTCTTCTCGCCATCGCGGAGAGAGTCCCCGCGAATTGAAAAGCTTCTGGTGTTGCAGATGCTCAGATGCGCTGCTCCGTGGGGCAGACCATCGTTTTTTGTGGTCTGCCACCTGGGTTTTTTTGGAAGCGAAAAACGAGGACGGGTGGACGCGGTCGAGTGTGGGATGTAGGGCAGACCACAAAAAACGATGGTCTGCCCCACGGTGAGCTATGGAAAAATTCGTACTGCAAGGCAAACATGTTCGTCTCGAGCCGCTGGAGCTCCGCCATATCGACGGGTTGATAGCGGCCGCCGCGGCCGATCCCTCGCTCTACCAGTGGAGCCTGGTCCCGCAGGGCATGGCCGAGATTACGCGATATGTCGATACCGCCGTCGCTTGGAGAGACGCTGGAACCGCGGTGCCCTTTGCAATCGTTCGCGTGAGCGACGGTGCCGCGATCGGCTCCACGCGCTTCTTCGACCTGGAACGATGGGCGTGGCCACCGGGCCACTCGCGCCACGGCAGCGGGCTTCTCGACGGTTGCGAGATCGGCTACACCTGGCTGACCCGCGCGGCAATCCGGACGGCTGCCAATACCGAGGCCAAGCTGCTGATGTTGACTCATGCCTTCGAAGTGTGGCAAATGCTGCGCGTCTCCTTTCACACCGACGTGCGCAACCAGCGCTCCCGTGCCGCCCTGGAACGCATCGGCGGCCGATTCGAGGGGATTCTCCGCTCTCACCGAATGGCCTCCGATTACATCGCTCGCGATTCAGCGCGTTATTCGATCATAGCGGCCGAATGGCCGGAAACGAAAAAGCGGCTGACTCAGCTCATCGACGGGGCGTGAGTATGAACCGTGGCGCGGGCTGTCAAGCCTGCTGAGCCGAGATCCTTCTCGGCTTTTCCTGCCGCGCCAACGGCGTATAGTCTCGGCGGTTTCCACCCGTTCGTCCCCGGCTCGCACACGCTTTGATGCCATCCGATTCCCGACCGCCGTCCATCGGATCCGTTTCGCGCCGGAAGAAGGGTCGACCTCACGTTGTGGTACACGGCGCAACTTGATAGCCTTGTCGCCATGGCCGGGAAAAAGCGTAAAGGGCGAACCGCGTGGCTCGTGACGCGGCATTGGAGAACGGGCCCGGGGTCGGACCCGAGGTCGGAAGTCGCAGCCATTCTCAGTGGGCGGCTCGGCGGTGGTCGGGTTCGCGGATTTGTCGAACTGCTGGGCGTTGCCGGTTATTACACACTTCAAGAACAGGCAGCGATGCAGTGGTCAGGACCGGGGCAAGCCCCATACCCGGCACAATTCAATGACCGGTGGCAATGCGACATTTCCTGCGGGGACGATCCGTACCTCAGAGCGCGACTGGTTGACGATTTGATCGTGGAACGCGATGCGGACGGGGAGGAAAAAGTAACTTGGAAAAAACGTCGCCGTTCCGCGTGAACCAACGAAACGTTTCTTAGGGGATAATGCCTTTATGAATACAGCTTCGCCCTCGACGGCCAATTCGCGCGCACCTCATTTAGGCCGGTGCCCCTTCTGCAGGGTCGACACGCCCCTACGGTTCACAACCAGCGATAAGGCCGAGATGCTGACACTCGCCAACGCCGGTAATCTAAGGGGCTACTGCCCGCAGCACGATCAGGTTGCCTTGACTAGGGAGCAGCAAATTGAGATCGCGGAGAACTGGCACGACAGCCCGACGAAAAGCTGAGCACCACGCCTAGGCGTCGAGGGGCTGACGGCGCTCCGGCCCCGATTGAGGCCAAGCCTAGGCCGGCCCGACCAGCACCCAACTAGAGCGTTTCGCCCAGCAACCAATCCGCCACCTCTTCCATGCGGTCGGCTTTCCAGTCCGGCGGCGTTTCTTCCAGGCTTTCGGGTTGAAAGCCATAGGTTACGCCGTACACTTTTACCCCTGCGTTGCGCGCGGTTTCCACATCGACGGAGCTGTCTCCTACGATCAGGGTGCGGTCGGCGGCGGCGCTTGCCTCGCGCATCAGGGTCTGGACGCCGATGGGGTGGGGCTTCTTGAAATCGAAGCTGTTTCCCCCGTAAACCTGGAAGAAGTACGGGCCGGTTCCGAGGCCCTCCACGATGGCGCGGCTGACGCGCACCGGTTTGTTGGTGAGGACGGCCATCTTCTTGCCCGCCGCGCGCAAGCGTTCGAGCGCTTCCCGCACGCCGGGGTAAAGCGTCGTGTAGTCCAGCTTGTGCTCGCTGTAGTACTGCAGAAAAAATTCCAGCGCGGCGGCGACCTGGGCTTCGCTCGCTTGCTCGCCCATGGCGCGCCGGATGAGCACGGGCGCGCCGTTGCCGACGTAGGAATACACCCTGTCGTTATCGAGTGGCGCCAGTCCCATGTGCTTGCGCGTGGCATTCACCGAATGAGCCAAGTCCAGCCGCGAATCGATCAAAGTGCCGTCAAGGTCGAAGATGATCAGGTCCATGGATCAGGCGACACTCTTGCGGCGCGAGCGGCCGCGTGCGGCCTTGACCGCGGGCTTCCGCCGGGGACGCCCGTTATCGAGCCCGTAGCCGGCCAGCTTCCGCTGTAGTGTATTCCGATGGATTCCCAACTGCTTGCTGGCCGCCGACTGATTTCCACGGTGCAGCGCCAGAGCGCCTTCGATCATGCTGCGCTCCAGAATTTCCACCGCCTCATCGAGCAAAATATTGCCGCCCAGCAATCGCTCCGCTAATCCCTGAAATTCATTCTTCATTTCTTAATTGTTTTCGCGTTCCGCTTCCGTGGTCTCCGAGCGGGACAGCGCCTTTTGCCAGGCTTCCCTGGCCTGTGCATAGCTCCTTTGAAAGCCTTCTTTGAATTCGTGCGGCGCTACCGCCGCGAAGATCCGCGACGCGCCGGCAATGTAGGGCGCGAAGCGGGAATGCACCACCGCGGACGGCGGGTGATTGTCGCCCGCAAAGGCCATCACGGCGGCCATCAGAGCCACCGCAATCAGCAACCCGCGTACCACTCCGAAGCCCGCGCCCAGCAGGTGATCGAAGAACGACAGCCCCGTCACCCGCAGAAATTTGCCCACCACCAAGCCAACCACCGCGCCCAGAAGAATCACGCCGAAAAACACCAGGAAGAAACCGCCGAAATTCGCCATGCGTCGCGAACTGAGGTAAGGCGCCAGGTAGGCGCCCGCCGCGCCGTAGAACCAGAGGCCGAGCACCAACGCCAGCACGACCGATACCAGGCCGATGATCTCCCGCGCGAAGCCTTTGCGGAAGCTGGCCGCTACCGAGGCGATCACGATCAGCGCCAGAACCACGTCCAGCCAGTTCATAGCGGCCGGCCCGTGAGCGATTCGAATGCCTGGCGGTATTTCTCGCCCGTCTTGGCGGCCACCTCTGCCGGCAGCGCTGGAGCCGGCGGCCGTTTGTCCCACTGAATCGATTCCAGGTAATCGCGCACGAATTGCTTATCGTAGGATAATTGCGGTCCGCCGGGACGGTAGGTGTCCGCCGGCCAGAAGCGCGACGAATCCGGCGTCAGCACTTCGTCGCACAAAAGCAATTCGTCGCCCACGAATCCGAATTCGAACTTGGTGTCGGCCACGATAATGCCCCGCGTTTGGGCGTAGGCGGCGGCGCGCCGGTAAATTGCCAGCGTCAAATCGCGGAGCTTGGCGGCCAAGTCGCTGCCGATACTCGAGGAGACGTGCTCGAAGGAGACGTTTTCGTCGTGCCCGCTCTGCGCCTTGGTGGCCGGGGTGAAGATCGGTTCCGGCAATGGATCGCTTTCTTTCAGGCCGGCAGGCAATCGGATGCCGCACACCGAACCCAGCTCGCGGTACTCCTTCCACCCGGAGCCGGCCAGGTAACCGCGGGCCACGCATTCCACTTCGATCATGCGGGCGCGCTTCACCAGCATCGAGCGGCCTTCCAATTGCTCGCGGAAGGGCGCCAGCGCGGCCGGGTATTGGTTCACGTCGGCCGTCAGAAAATGCATCGGTACCAGGTCGCGCAGGAAATCGAACCAGAAAATCGAGATCTGGGTCAGCACTCGGCCCTTGTCCGGAATTCCGGTGGGCAGAACGCAATCGAAGGCGGACAGACGGTCCGTAGCCACGATTAACAGCCGGTCATCCGCCGCGTACACGTCGCGCACTTTGCCGCGAGAGTAGCGCGGAACGGAGCCCAATTGAGATTCCAGCAGAATCATTTGTTGAGTGGAATTCACAGTGCCTTCGAATTATCGATCGGGGGAGCGACCATTCATAATAACCCCCAGCCGGCAGCGCTCGTCAACGTTTTTGTGCGGCAAGTACTAGCATGGGTTTTTGCCGCGCCCTCCATGGCGCTGCGCGCTTTCGTCCGCAGCGCTTCATCGATGCCGGAGGACGGGTCGATTCGGTGCGGAAGGCGGCGCCAGTTTCGGCTGGTCGGCTGTCAACGGAACGCAGCAGGTCCGCTGCACCTGCACGTATCGAGATGTACGGTCGGATTGGCGGCGCGAAAGGCCGGCCGGCTTGTAACGGCCACACCCGAACAGCCCGATGCCAGGCCGGCGCCGCCGCTTTTGACGATTCCGCCGCGCTCCGCCGCGGTCCTGCTGGAGCAGTAATACCCTAACCCCGCCGGGCCGGCGGTTGATACACGTAATGGTCGTCGGTTTCTCTGCGGAGCTCATCGATACGCCGGCGCAGGTCTCTCGCCAGACCGGCGTGGCGTGGATCGCCGTAAAGGTTGTGAAGTTCGCCCGGGTCTCCCTTAAGATCGTACATTTCGAACTCCTCGGGCGGTTCCCAATAGTGGATGAACTTGTAGCGCTCCGTGCGAACGCCGCGGTTCTTCCGCACGCTGTGCGACCCCGGGTATTCGTAGTATTCGTATAGCCAATCCTTGCGCCAAGCCGCTGGCTGCTCGCCCTTGAGGAATGGGACCATACTCAGACCCTGCATCCGTTTAGGGACGGGAAGGCCGGCCAGCTCCAGGAATGTCGGCGCGATATCCAGGTTCGTGACCATTTGCTCCACAGTCGAGCCGGCGCGCGCCATTCTTGGATAGCGAATCAGCATAGGCGTGCGGATCGAAGGTTCGTGCATGAATCGCTTGTCGTACTTGCGCCACTCTCCCATGAAGAAACCGTGGTCGGAAGAAAACATGATGGCGGTGTCATCCATCTGTCCCATATCGGCCAATGCCTGGAATAGCTTGCCCGCGTTCTCATCCGCGGAGACAATACCGGCATAATAGTCCTTGACCATTTCCTCCAGCGATCGCGCGCAATTGCCCTTGGTTTGAGAGTTGCGGGTATAAGTGCCAATGACGTCGTCGGCTTCCGCGAAAGCCCTGGGTTTGCCGGGATATCCCTTCAGGTCATCGTCGAAGGTGGCCGGCTTCGCAATCGGAATGCCGTTATATAGGTCGAGAAGCCGCCGCGGCCGAAAGAAAGGCGCGTGAGGGGATTGGAACCAGAAGATCAGGCAAAACGGCTTCTCGCGTTTCTGTTTCACCCATCGAATGGCCCGGTCCATCACCACGTCCTCGACATATCCTTCGTGCACCGCCGGCGGTCCGATCCGCCCTTGAGAACCCTCCTCGATCACCGGCCAAAAGTAGTCCGTCGAAGCGCCGTTGTATCCGAAATAATAATCCCATTGCCGCTTTGCGAGATCCGCTACGTGCGCCTTTCCGAAGAGCCCTACTTCGTAACCGGCTTCCCGCAGAAGATCAGTGAACATGGGAATATCCGCCGGTATCGCGCGGTCCAGGTTATCCACGCAGCCGGTATTGTGGCCGTACAGACCGGTCAGCGCAGTGGCCCGCGAAGGAAGGCATAGCGCGTTGGTACAGAAGGAATTTTGGAACTGAACGCCCTCTCTTCCGATGCGATCGAAATTGGGCGTCTCGAGGATCCGATTGCCGTTGAGACTCAGGGCGTCAGGACGATGGCCGTCCGTAGTCATGAAGATAAGATTCGGCCGCCTCGGTCCCTGCTCTCCCTGGATTACCAGCGGATTCGACCCGAGAGCCACGCTCCCCACCACTCCCGCTCCCGCTTTCAAAAACGAACGCCGTAATGGATTATCTATGACCTGGATCCGGCGCATTCCGGGCGGGGGTTTTGGTCGCAGTGCTGGGTTGACAGGGCGTTCGGCAGCTTCCTGACGTTTCGGGATAACCTAACTTTTGGTGAGGTAATCCCGAAATG
>JBEKYD010000154.1:0-17949 GCA_049511335.1 Bryobacteraceae bacterium
ATTTCACGCACTCACAGCCCCTGACAGCAATTGGGGCTCCAAAAAATCGTCGCCCCGGACGGAATACGAACAGTGCGGAAGGTTTCTGTTGCGAGTTCTGCAAGTGGGTCACACAACTTCCGACAAAATCGCCTCAATCCTCCCAGCCACTTACAAGGATTCCCCCAAAATCGCCGCCCGCTCGCATGCTACCAATGTGGTCGACGGAAGGTTGAAAGGAAGCTTCCCAATCGATCTCATGACTAACGAAACTACCGCCAAACCGCGCGATCCGCGCGCTCTCAACGCCTATCGCCACGGCCTCACCGGCCAGGTCCACCTCCTGACCCCGGAAGACCAGGTCGCCTACGACAAACACTGCCGCGTCACCCACGAGTACTTCAACCCCGCCGGCGAATTCGAAGCCGGCCTTGTCCAATCCATCGCCGACGGCCGCTGGCAATTGCAGCGCGCCGTCGCCATCGAAGACGCCATCTTCGCCCTCGACGCCGTCTCCGTCCAAGCCGATTCCGAATACTATGAAGCCATCGTCGCCCTCACCCAGGGCAAAACCTGGCTCGCGCACGACAAAAGCCTCGAACGCATCGCCCTCTACGCCTCCCGCATCCAGCGCCGCGTGGAAAAGGACATCGCCATGCTCCGCCAGCTCCAGGCCGACCGCAAAGCCGCCTTCGAACAAGCCATCGAAGACGCCCAGTCGATCTCCGAACTTGCTGTAAAAGCGGGAGAAACCTACAACCCAGCCACCGAATTCCCGCGCGAGCTGCTACCCCCGCAATTTGATTTTTCAAATCCGGAAATCCTCCGCTTGATCGTCCACCATAGCCGCCTCAAAGCGGCCCAGTGCTCGATCCCCAACCCCGAAAAACGACTCAAAACCGCCGCCTGACGTATGCCCACCACCCTCTAAATCGCGATCCGCGCCTCCGCGGCGATCTCCCCCTTGGCAACCGCGCCAGAGGTCTGCCCTGCTCCGCGGCTTTGCGGAGGGGCATTACTAAGTGCTCAGTTTCACAATTACTGTCACATATTCAGCAACCGCTCCCTAACGGTCGCGGCTCGCGGCTCTTTCGCCAACTCGAGCATGTTGGCATCAGGATCGAATGTTCGGGTCGGAGCCGCGACTGTCAAGGAGCGGTCGCCCGTGAATGCGTCACTGAATTTCCGTAATAAGTGTACGAAGCGGAAATGATACAAACCCTCGGCTCGGTCGAACAGGTGTCGAGGGCAAAAGCGCTGAGAAACGAGAAGTGCCACGCCGCTGAGTAGTATAATCGTTGCCATCCGCACTCAAGAGGAGCTCATGAAACGCAGACGCTTTCTTCAGGCCCTAGCCGCGGCGCCAGCCGCGCCGCTCGCTGCACAGCAAGCCGCGCAACCGCCCGCCGCCTCGCCCGGCATGGGCCAGTTTCGCGGCGGCGGGCCCGCTCCGCTTTTGCAAACCACGGCTGCCGATCTGACGGCGCAATCCGCCGCGCCGGCTTTCTTCACCGCCAGCCAGTTCGCCGTTCTGCGCCGGCTCGGCAGTCTTCTTCAACCTTCGCTCAACGGCCACCCCGGAGCATCGGAAGCCGGCGCAGCCGAGTTTCTCGACTTTTTGGTGAGCGTTTCGCCGGCCGACCGGCAGAAGCTCTACCGCGACGGTCTGGACGCCTTGAACGCCCAGGCAAAAAGACAATTCGAAAAGTCTTTTGCCGATCTGGAGGACCGCCAGGCGGACGCCATTCTTCGCCCGCTGGTGGTGACCATCGCCTGGCCGGAGGACTTGCCCCACGATCCGCTCCGGCATTTCGTCGCGCAGGCGCATCGGGATTTTCGCACCGCCACCGAGAATTCGCGCGAGTGGGCGGCTTCCGGCGCTTCCTTCGGGCGGCGCCGCGGCCGCGGGTTCGGAGGCGGCACGGGGCTGTATTGGCTTCCCATCGATCCGGTAGTGAAGGGATGAACGCAAGGGGGTGAACGCGTGGCTGTAAAAGAATACGATGTGCTCATCGTGGGCTCCGGCCATTCCGGTGGCATGGCCGCCAATATTCTGACCGGGAAGGGCATCTCCTGCTTGATGCTCAATGCCGGGCCGCAGGCGGATTTCGCCCGCGATCGGGTGGCCAAACAAGCCTACGAGTTGCCCTACCGCGGCTTCGGCGAGCCCGGCCGCCACCCGCACATCTACCAGGCCAACGAGTTCAACGCCAACCAATGGGTGGATGAACGAGAAGTGCCTTACACCTACGACGCCGACAAGCCCTATAACTGGGTGCGCGTGCGTTTGCTCGGCGGCCGGTCGTTGTTCTGGGCGCGCGAATCGTTCCGCTTGAGCGATTACGAATTCAAGGCCGCCGAGATCGATGGCACGGGCGACAGTTGGCCCATCTCGCTCGCAGACCTCGATCCTTATTACTCGCGCGTCGAGGCGATCTTCCGCGTCATGGGGCGCAAAGAGGGCTGGCCGCAATTTCCCGACGGTAACTTCGTCGAGACCGATTATCCACCCGATAGCCGGACCATCCGGAAGGTGATCGATCTCGCCACCGCGCGCGGCATCGGCTGCTCCAAGGGGCGTTCCGCCATGGGCCAGAATGGCCTCGCCAGCTCCATGAATCTGCTGCTGCCCGATGCGCTTGCGACCGGCAAGCTCGATATCGTTCCCAACGCCATCGTCCGCGAAATTACCACCGACAAGAATACCGGTCTCGCCAGCGGCGCGTATTTTATCGACCGGCACACGCAGCGCGAGATGCACGTGAAGGCGCGCGTGGTGGTGCTCGCCGCCGGGTGCCTCGAAAGCACCCGCTTGCTGCTGAATTCCGGAATCGGCAATTCGAGCGGCGTCATGGGCCACTATCTCATCGACCAGATTTACGGCATCAACGTGGTGGCTGCGGTTCCCGAAGCGCGCGACGGCAAAGCGCCCGAAGGCTTGATGGGCGGTAATACCTTCATGCCGCGGTTCCGCAATCTGAAGAAGAGCGAGAAACGCAATTTCATCAAGGGTTATTGCGTGCGCATCAATAGCGGCGGCGATGCCAACCCGGAACACTTCGCGGTCTACGGCGAAGACCTGCAGAAAAAGCTCGCCAGTTACGCCGGCTCCTGCGTTTCCGGGGGGATTTACGGCGAGCGCGTCGCGCGCTTCGAAAACCACGTCCGCATTAATAAGGATGTGAAAGACGCGTGGGGCATCCCGGTGCTCCACATCTCCGCCAAAGACTCCGATAACGAGCGCAACTTGGCCAAGGACGCGGCCAATACCATCGAAGAGCTGTTCCACGCCGCCGGTTGGGAAACCGTCTCGCGGACCGAGCGCTACAATCCGCCCGGCTACAGCATTCACGAGCTGGGCGCCTGCCGCATGGGAGACAATCCCAAGACCAGCGTGCTGAACAAGTACAACCAGAGCCACGATATCAAGAACCTGTTCGTGGTGGATGGCGCGGCATTTGTGACCTGCGGCTGGCAGAATCCCACCATGACCATCCTGGCGCTGGCCATGCGCGCCTCGGAGTATTGCGCCGAGCAGATGCGCACCCGCAGCATATGAAATTATGCGGGACTCTGGTAGTGGCGTTAGGTGCGCTGCTTTATGCGGCCGAGGCTCCTCCGCAGCCCATTCCTTTCAGCCACAAGACGCACGCCGGCACGATGAAGCTGGCTTGCAAAATGTGTCATCCGAATCCCGACCCCGGCGAGACCATGGCCATTGTGCCGCCGGCCAAATGCATGGAGTGTCACTCCGCCATCAAAACCGATAGCCCCGCCATCAAGCAACTGGCGGCTTATGCCCAGAGCGGCCGCGACGTGCCCTGGACGCGGGTGTACGCGATTCCGTCGTTCGTGGATTTCAGCCACCGGGCTCACCTGGCGAAAGGCAACACCTGCCAGGAATGCCACGGGCCGGTGGCCGAGAGAGACCAGCTTTCCGAGGAAACGGATATCTCGATGGGCGGATGCATGAACTGTCACAAAGCCAAGAAGGCGGGCCTGGGATGCGGTTTCTGCCACGAGGAGCCGCACTAAAGAGCGATCTCTCGATGTGCCTGTCCTCGACGAAAGCTTCACGGGCGCGAGCGCCGCAGCCAGTAACCGGCGCATCGAGTTCGATTGCCGGTTTACGTTTTGAAGGCTGGAGTCGGAAGACAGGAGCACCGGCGACAAAGATCGCCGGCGCTCACCGTACTCTGAGAAGCACCACGCCGTGGGCGGGGACGCTGGCCGTGTATTCGGCGCCGGCTGTCACGTCTTGATGGCGCCAGAGGTCGCGCACATGCGGTTGCGCCGGCAAGCCCAGATCGGCCCAATTCACGGCGATTTTCGCCTCCGCTGCGGCGCGATTGAACAGCGCGACGGCGGAGGAGCCGTCGGCTAGCGGCCGTATCCAGACTTCCTGCTCTCCGTTCTGGGAAGCGCGATGGCCCTGGTGACCGGCGGGGTCCTGATCGATGGCGATCACTTCCCGATTGGTCAGGATCTCGTGGATGGCGGGCGTCATGCTGCGCAGGTCGTTGCCGGCCAATAGCGGCGCGGCCAGAATCGACCATAGACTCATGTGGGTGCGGTATTCCTCGTCGGTCATGCCGCCGTTGCCGATTTCGAGCATGTCGGGATCGTTGAAATGGCCGGGGCTCGCGTAGGCGGCCAGATCGTTCTGGTTGAATCCGATGCGCGCCATGGAATCCCAGGCGTCGCGAATGTCGCCGGTGGTGCGCCAGAGATTTCCCCCTACTTCAGGCCCCCACTTCCATACGTCCGCGCGGCCGTACTGGCAAAGGCTGAAAACGATCGGACGCCCGGAGGCGGCCAGGGCGTCGCCCATCTTTTGATAGACCGCCTGCATTTCGTCGTCGGTGTACAGATTGCGCGCGCCGCACCAATCGTACTTGAGATAGTCGATGCCCCAAGCCGCATAGGTTCGGGCGTCGTCCATCTCGTGGCCGTACGAGCCCTCGTATCCGGCGCAGGTATTCGGGCCGGGAGAGGAATAGATGCCGAGCTTCAAACCTTTGCCGTGAACGTAACCGGCCAGGGCTTTCATGTCGGGAAACTTCTGGTTGGATTGGATTTTGCCATGGGCGTCGCGCTCGCCTTCCCAGGTATCGTCGATATTGACATAAACGTAGCCGGCGTCTTTCATGCCGTTCGATGCGATGGCGTCGGCCATGCCGCGGACGTCCTCGGCGGTCACGCGGCCGGCAAATTTATTCCAACTGTTCCAGCCCATGGGCGGCGTCCGCACGAGGCCGTTGTCCGCGACTTTGTGAAGCTTGGGCGGGGCGACGCGCGGCGGCATGGCGCCTTCGCCCTCGGCCGCGCGGACAGCCGCCATTTCCGAGAGCGGCCCGTTGGCGCGGCGCGTGCCGATGTGCAGCTCGTCTCCCACCAGCTTTCCCTCGTAAACCACTTTGCGTTCGTTGCGGCCATCCATCATGCTGCCGGTGATGGTGAAACCGTCCGGGCCGCCGCTGCTGGCGGAGATTTTATAGAAGAACTGGGTGAGGCGAATCGATCCCGCGATCCGCCCGCCTTCCATGCGCAGATGGAAGTAGGTGTTGCGAAAAGTGCCGTCGTGCATGTCCTGGCGGACTACCCAGTTGCCATTGAGATCGGCAACCGCGGCCGCAGCCACGGCTAGCACAAGAAAGGCTAAAGAATATCGGTAAAGTTGACGCGTCATAGGGTCCGCAAACGAGGGTAACAGATGGCGGGGCGGAATGGAAATCACCGGCTAAAGCCGGCGCCACCTTAGTGGAAAATACTCTTCGGAATCATGGCGTGGACGCCTTTGGTGCCATCCACGGCCTGGGTCACGTTGAAATCCACCGCCGTGCTGCAGAGCATGTAGGCGTCCTCGCGGGAGAGGTGTTTTTCGGCGGCCAGAAACTGGATGGCTTCGCGGACGGCCAGGCGCAGGGCCTCGGTGAGGTCGGGGTTGAGCCCCATAGCGATGTAGTGAGTGGGAGTTTCGCCGCGCGGCCAATCGAGCTTCATGCCCTTATGCACTACAAACTGGAAGGTGCCGAATAGGGAGGTCTCCAGCGCGGTGATATCCACTTCGCCGTTTCCCTGCCCCGCGTGCCCGTCACCCGCCACGAACAGCGCCCCCGGCACGTGCACGGGAATGAACAGGCTGGTTCCGGCCACCAGGTCTTTGTTGTCGAGATTGCCGGCGTAGATCCCGGGCGGTGCGCTCGAAACCCGTCCCATGGCCTCCGGCGGCGCCACGCCCATGCTGCCGAAAAAGGGATGCAGCGGGATCTCGATCGAATCCGAGAATTTTGCCACCATGCGCTTTTCATCCAGCGGCACAATCTTGGTCGCGCCCTTGGCAAAATCGTCCGGCGTCAAAACCCCTGAGTTCGGCCGGAAGCTGTTATAGGCGTACGGAATAGCCAGCTGCGTGCGCACGATCCGCACCTCCAGCGCGTCGCCCGGCTCGGCGCCATCGATGTAGATGGGCCCGGTCAGGATGTGCCCGCCCGGACCTTTATCCTTCACCTCGGCGTAGATGGCCTTCAGCTCGGGCTGAATGTCGTCCGGTTCCACGCCCGCCGCGGCCAGGCGGTCCGGGCTGTTGGTGATCATGGTCTGGATCTCCACGGTATCGCCGGATTGAATATGCAGCACCGGTTTCTCCGCCGACCAGTAGTAGCCCCAGACCACGGTGGAGGGGGACGCCTTGAGTTGATAGTTAGCCGCGAACGCGGCGGCGCAAGCCGTGAGGAGCAGGACCGCGAGTTTCATGGTATTTGGCGATGATACCGCACCGGGAGGGACCAAAAGAGAGCGGTGAAAGCACCGGACCCGCACTTCCCCGATGAGCCGATCCCGGCCACGGCGGCAGCCGGCTGAGAACGACGATTGTGACGGCCGCACTACGCCAGCTTCCCTGCCCCGTCAAGAACGAATATGACCGGAGCTATTTGATTTCAATCTTGAGGAGGGCGTCTGAATGCTCGTGACGCCAGTTCCAGTAATTCTGTTGATCGTCCTCTTTGAGCTTGGAAAAATTGCTGTATTTGCGATGGTTCTGTTTTGCGTAGATACGATACGCCTTATCTTCTTGACCGTTCCATGCATGGTCGTCATTGTGTTGTTTGTCGTGATAGGTGCGAGCGGCCTTCTGATCTTCGGCTCGCAACACTCTCGGCGCCATTGCTATTGGGGCCACAAGGGCAGCACTGAGCAGGGCGGTACTCCAGAAACGGGACATAGTTGTTTTATTCTCCTCCTCGGCGAGAGAGCAATTATCGGGCCAGCATTCCCTGACGGCGGTGGCGAAGGCAACAAATGACGGCATCGCCGGATTGAGACCTGACCTGCAAGCAATTCTTGCCTGATAACGGCAAGAAGTGCACTTACCCACCTTTCTCAGGCCCGGCGCCTTGTTGTTTTCGTCGTTCAGGTGTGGTCATAAATCTGCCCAAGCCATGCTTGATAGAGGAAAGGATGTTCCACTTGAAGACTCTCAGTCTATGCGCCGCAGCGCTTGCGCTGCTGGTCGCTGGAATCTTTGCAGGATGTTCAAAGCCGTCCCCGAAATCACCCGACGTTTCTGGCAACATTCGCCAATCGCTTGATCAGGCCGGCCTTAAAAATGTTTCCGTAAGCCAGGATCGCGAGAAGGGCGTAGTGACCCTGGGCGGACACGTCGCGGCTGACGGTGACAAGGCACAGGCGGAATCCATTGCAACGTCCCTCGCCGGCGGACAAGTTGTGTCAAACCAAATTGCAGTGATTCCGCTGGGCAGCGAAAGTGCCGCGAAGGCCGTGAATGCGGATCTGGACGGAGGCATTGAGAAAAACCTGGACGCTGCTCTCATCCAGAACAAGCTTCACGAGAGCGTAAAGTACGATGTCAAAAATTCGGTCGTCACGCTGACGGGCCAGGTCGACTCTCAATCCAAGCGCCGGCAGGCCGAAAGTATCGCGTCTTCGGTTCCAAACGTTCGGCAGGTCGTAAACGAGCTGCAGGTCAAGAATCAAAAGGCCACTTCTTCGCAGTGAGATCTGCTCGCGTGTCAGCCGGGACAATTTCTAAGAAGACATGTCGCGCTCCCGGTTTCGGCAAGGATCGGCCACGGCTCAAAAGTGAGCGAAACGATACTTACTGCCGCCTGGGCCGCTGTCGAGATTCTCAACGGCCTCAGATGGATGGGCAGCCTACGGGCCTCATCGAGTCCCAAAGTCTCCAAACGGCCCAGGATAGTTGAGGCTGCAAGGTAACCGCGCTGAATTGAGCGGCGCTCAAAGCCCTATTTCCGTTTGAACCTGACTTGCTGCAAAGTGCAGCAATTGTACTCGCCGGTACATTCAACTTTTCAGCCCGGTTTTGGAAGCCGCGGGAAGCCGCACGCTCCGCTTGCATATGTCAAAAGGTCGCTATATAATTCTTCCAGCGCTTGAGGTCTTATTATCTCTCGGGCCTTTTAGTTGTGGCGTGCAAGTCCGCTCGTCCGCGGTCGTAAACCACCACCCCCAGATTGATATAAAAAGCGCGAGGCTGGATGTAGCAAAGCCTTGAGCTTGCCCTGAGTCGCGCAGCGACAGGGCTTTGAAGGAGGTGAACTATGCCAATGCGGGAAAGGAGAATGGGCTCGGACGCGACGGCCCTCCAAGAGTCGCCGGAAACCATGTCAAGCGGTGCAGCAAAGAGGATGCTTGAAAGGAGCAGCGAAAGTGAATCCGTGAAAACCGCTTCCGCCGTCAGCCCAACGGAAAGCGAGATCGCCGCAGTTGCTCATCAATTGTGGCTAGACAACGGCTGTCCCGTTGGATCGGATCAAGAACACTGGTTCCGGGCGGAAGCGATGCTGCTCGAAAGCGCACTCGTCGCGAAGGGCGAAGATCTTTTGAGCCGTCCATCGATCCGTCGGTGCGATACTCGCACGGAGTCCGTAATGCTGGCCGAGTTCCGATGGGAAGGACATTGGGAGATATGGGAAAGTGAATGGGGCGGCGCCCGATGGGTCTGGGATCCTCCCTCCAGCGTAGGCGCGGTCTCGGCGAGTGCTCAAGGCCTGAGGGAAAGGCCGAGGAACCAAGCCAGCGCGTCCGTGTTCAGAAAACAGGGAAACTGAGGCCGAGGCGGCCCCGCCCTTCCCGGATGGGGGACTTGGGCGTTGGGGGCACTTCTCCGGGAACCGCGTTTACCATCGCCGCGAGTGGCGATGTGCGCCGCCGCCCAGTCCGCCCAGATCGACGATCACCGCGATCAACAGCCACAAAAGATTGATTCCCGCCGTCGGCATGCCGCTGTTCAGTTCCCATGCGTATACGATCGTGGTGAGCGGCAGGAAAATGAAGCCGAGTACCGGCAGCACCAGGCCACCGTGGAATGCGCGCTGCAGGTAGGTCGAGTAGATCCACATCAACACCAGCGCGACGCGCGGAAACAACAGAATGACGAGCAGGAGGAAGCAAGGCATAGTGAGTCTCAAGCCGGGCAGCACGAGCCCGCGCAGTGCGATGATACCAGATTTGCGATCTGGAAGCGCTCGGCGGCATTTGGCGGCATTTGGCCAGAACGAGCTTTGAAATGCTTCCCGCTACGGCTACATCCGCGGCATCGCGGCCGGCGTGATCTTGTTGATCTTCCACTCACTGGGAAGAGGGGTTCATCGGACGCTTACGCTCATGGCCCGATTTGCGGGCCGGCCATGCAGCCTGATAAGATCAGCGCAATCGGCGATGTGTTTCTGACCAGCATGGTTCCGCGGTCTCAATCCGTTTGCAAGGCCTGGATCGTCCTCCTTATCCTCTGCGCGACGGTGGCGGCCCAGTCCAACGCCGCGGCGTCTCAGCACCAGGCGCACCAGTCGACGGACCATTGCTGTCTGCTGTGTCATATCGGACCTCTGCCATTTCTTCAGGTCGCGGTGGTATCGGCCCTCCGGCCGGTCTTCCGTGAATTTTGGCTCGCGCCGGGCTCCGAAATGGAGTCGGTTTGCGAGGCCGTGAGTCCGGCTCGTTCTTCCCGCGCTCCTCCACCGTGCCCGCTTCCGCTGGCATAGGTGGCGGCTCGGCGGCATGGTAGCTGCCGGCCGCTAATGATTTTCAATCGACAACCATAAGGAGCGTTTGTCGTGCAGGCTAAATCGTTGCCCGCTCGTACGAGGCCGTTTTGGTGGACTTCCATCGCGCCGATCGCGTTCGTGCTCACGCTGGAACTCTCGCAGCCGGCTTGCGGGGATCTTAAGAAAGTGGAGGGCAAGCCCCCCGAGGATGCGGCGTCCACACAAGCGGCGCTGTTCACCGTGCCGCCGGACCAGCGATCTCATCTCGCCACGGTGCAGGTGAAGAAAGCGTCGTGGCCCATCGACATTCACACCACCGGAACGGTGGATTGGGACGCCGACCATACCACCCAAGCGATCACCCAGGTGAGCGGCCCCATCACCCGCATCCTGGTGGATACCGGCGTCAGCGTTAGAAAAGACGAGCCGCTGCTTTACGTGTCCAGTCCCGATCTGGTCAACGCGGTTTCGGCCTACCGCAAAGCGCGCAACCGGGAGGTCTTCAATAAGCGCATCGTCGACCGCACGAAGGACATGCTCGACCATGGAGTGGTGGCCCAGAAGGATTACGAAAGCGCCGAAGCCGACTTCAACGACGCCCTGACCGACGTCCAGAACAGCCTGCAGGCGCTGCGCATCTTCGGTATCACCGGCCAGGAGATCGACGCCGCGGAAAACCAAGGCGCGCCCATCCGCACCGAAATGGCGGTGCGTTCCCCCATCGCCGGCGTCGTCGTGCAGAAGCTGGTTTCGCCTGGAATGCTCATCCAGGCCGGACAATCCGTCTGCTTCATGATCAGCGACGTGGCTACGGTTTGGGTGCAGGGACACATTTTCGACCACGACCTGCCGTCGGTTCGCACGGGTGACGCGGTGGACGAGGCCAATCCCTCCTTTCAGCGGAAATTCCGCGGTACCGTCGCCTACATCGGTTCTTTCGTCGACCCCAATACACGCACCACGCCGGTGCGCATCGTCACCCAGAACGCCGGCGGCCTGCTGAAGAAGGATATGTTCGTAGACGCGATCGTCCACACCGGAAGCACCAGCAGCGTCCCCGTGGTTCCGGTCTCGGCGGTGATGCGCGACGACAAGAACGAGCCGCTGGTCTATGTCCAGGTGGAACCGGGCAAGTTTGCACAGCGCTCCGTTACCGTCTCCGGCCAGCAGAACGGCATGGTCGCCATCGCCAGCGGTCTTCGGGAAGGCGAGACCGTGGTTTCCGAGGGCAGCCTTTTCTTGCAATTTTCGGGGCGGATTCAATAGGTAACGGATCGCATGATCGAAAAACTGGTTTCCTTCGCTCTCCGCCAGCGGTTCATGATCGTGATTGCGTCGCTGGCGCTCATGATCTGGGGGGCTCTCTCTTTCCAAAAGCTGCCGATCGACGCCTACCCCGACCTGTCTCCGCCGCACGTCGAGCTCATCACCCAGTGGCCCGGCCACGCTTCCGAGGAGGTGGAGCGGCTGGTGACCATCCCCGTCGAGATTGAGTTGAACGGCATTCCCCGGCTGGAATCGCTTCGCTCCATCTCGCTGTTCGGCTTGTCGTTCATCGCCATGAATTTCGACTATGCCGCCGATCCGTATTTCGTCCGGCAGCAGGCATTCGAGCGCATAGCCGCCGCCAGCCTGCCCGCAGGACTAACTCCCAGTCTCTCGCCCATGTTCAGCCCCAGCGGCCTCATCTACCGCTACGTGGTTCAGAGTCCCGACCGTCCGGTGCAAGACCTCAAGACCATTGAGGATTGGGTGCTGGAGCGCCACTATCGCTCCATTCAAGGCGTGGCGGACGATTCGGGTTTCGGCGGCACCACCATGCAGTACCAGGTCCTGCTCGAACCGAACAAGCTGTTCTCCTACGGCATCACCATCCCGCAGTTGCTCACCCAGCTTGGCAACAATAATTCCAATGCTGGCGGTGGATTCTACTCGCAGGGAGGCCAGTTCTACAACATCCGCGGCCTGGGTCTGGTCCAAAACACCGCCGACATCGAAAACGTCGTGCTGCAGGAGAAGAACGGCATCCCGGTGCTGGTGAAGGATATTGCGAAGGTGGAGATCGGACATGCGCCGCGGCTGGGCCAGTTCGGCTACATGAAGCAGGAGGAAGCCGTCGAGGGCGTCATCCTGATGCGCGTCGGCGAGCAGGCGCAGGTGATTCTCAGGCGCGTGGAGGCCATGACCAGGGAACTGAACGAACACGTGCTGCCGCCCGACGTCAAAGTGGTTCCGTACTACGACCGTTATGGCCTGATCGAAGAGACCACCCACACCGTGGAGCAGAACCTGCTCCGCGGCATGTTGCTGGTGCTGGTGATTCTGGGGCTGTTCCTGTTCAGCCCGCGCACCGCGCTGATTGTCGCCGTCACCATACCCTTCGCGCTGATGTTCTCGTTCATCTGTCTGGACTGGCGCCACATTCCGGCCAACTTGCTTTCCATCGGCGCCATCGATTTCGGCATCATCGTGGACGGCTCGGTGGTGATGGTGGAAAACGTGTTCCGCGAGCTGGCCGCGCGCCATGACCAGGAGTACAATCTCATCGCCGTGATTCGCGCGGCGGCGCACGACGTGGAGCGGCCCATCTTCTACGCCATCGCCGTGATCATCGCGGGATACCTGCCGATTTATGTTCTCACCGGACCATCGGGACGCCTGTTCCAGCCCATGGCCGATACCATGTCGTTCGCGCTGATCGGATCTCTGCTGTGCGCCCTGACGCTGCTCCCCGTGCTCTGTTCCTACTTCCTCCGCCGCCACGTTCACGAGCCGCGGGCGCGCTTCTACGAATGGATCCGCGCCGGGTACGGAAGAGTATTGGGCTGGTGCCTGCACAACCGCGTGATTACGGTGTGCCTGGTGTTGGCGGTCTTTGCCAGTTCCCTGCTCCTGATCCCCTTCATCGGCGGCGAGTTCATGCCTCACCTGGACGAAGGCGCGCTGTGGGTGCGCGCCACCACGCCCTACACCATTTCCTTCGAGGCAGCCTCCAAACTGTCGCCGCAGATCCGCGACATCCTGATGAGCTACCCGCAGGTCACCACCGTGGCCAACGAGCTCGGCCGCCCCGACGATGGAACCGACCCGACGGGATACTACAACAACGAGTTCTATGTGGGACTCAGGCCGTATAGCGACAAGACCTGGAGCGGCGCCATCCACACCAAGCCGCAATTGATCGAGGCCCTGCAAAAGAAGCTGGCGGCGTTTCCCGGAATCATTTTCAACTATACCCAACCGGCGGAGGATGCCGTGGACGAAGCCGAAACCGGGCTGAAGAGCGCGCTGGCGGTCAAGATCTTCGGTCCCGATCTGCGCACCCTGGAGGACAAGGCCGGCCAGGTGAAGGATATTCTCGCCAGAACCCGCGGAATCACCGAAATCACCGTGGTGCGCGAACTGGGGCAGCCCAGCCTGGTGATCCAGCCCGACCGCGCCAAGCTGGCGCGCTACGGCCTGAACGTGAGCGACGTCAATACCCTGGTGGAGACCGCCATGGGTGGAACAGCCGCCACCCAGGTGATTCAGGGGGAACGCCAGTTCGACCTCATCGTCCGCATGCAGGCGCAATACCGCAGCGACGAAAACTCGATCAAGAACCTGCTGCTGGCCACGCCCGACGGCCAATACCTGCCGCTCAGCCAGTTCGCGGACGTGCGCGAGGAACCCGACGCGACATTCATCTACCGCGAAGCCAATTCCCGCTACATCGGCGTTCAGTTCAGCGTGGAGGGCCGCGACCTGGCCAGCGCCGTCGGCGAAGCCCGCCAAAAGGTGGAATCGGCGGTCAAACTGCCGGTGGGCTACAAATTCGATTGGGGCGGAGAATACAAAGACTACCTGGCTTCGCAGCAGCAGATGAAGATCATCCTGCCCGTCACGGTGGTGCTGATCCTGCTCATCCTGTTCGCTCTCTACGGCAACCTCAAATTCCCGCTCATCATCTTCTTCAGCGTGCTGGTGACCGAGCCCGTGGGCGGGCTGCTGGCGCTGCGCATCACGCACACCAACTTCAGCGTTTCGTCCATGCTCGGTTTCGTGGCGCTGATGGGGGTCGCGGTGCAGACCAGCGTCATTCTGTACTCGTTCATCAACAAACTACGGCTGGAGGGCCGGGACATCGTGGGAGCTACGCTGGACGCCTCCATGCTGCGGCTTCGGCCCATCATGATGACGGCCCTGGTGGCCTGTTTCGGCCTCCTACCGGCGGCCATGTCGACCGGAATCGGCAGCGATTCGCAGAAGCCCTTCGCCATCGTGATTGTCGGCGGCCTGGCCTCCCGGCTGCTTTTGTCCATCTTTCTTTCGCCCGTGCTCTACGCTCTGGTAGCGCGCGAAGGCGATACCTTGCAGGTGTAATCGCAATGCGCATCCAAAGGCACACACCGCTCGCAATTCTGCTGGTCTCGGCAATCGCCACACCCGCTCTGGCGCAAACCGCCTTGACCTGGCAGCAGGTGAAGGACCGATTTGAAGCCGCCAACCCTTCCCTGCGCGCCGGCCAGCTCGGCATTCAGGAATCCAAAGCCCAGGAAATCACGGCCAACTTGCGTCCTAACCCGGATGTCAATATCCTGACCGACCAGCTCGACCCCTTCACCGGCAATCCCTACCGCCCCCTGACTTTCGCTCTTCCCTTTGTCTCTTTCAGCTATCTGCATGAGCGGGAGCACAAACGCGAATTGCGCCTGGACAGCGCCCGCCAGGGCACCGGCATCGCCGAATCGCAGCAAATGGATCTGGAACGCAACCTGCTTTTCAGCCTGCGGACGGCTTTCGTGGCCACCCTGCAGGCCAAAGCGCTGCTAGCCATGGCCAAAGACAATCTGGATTATTTCGACAAGGAACTGGCCATCAATCGCGAGCGTTTTCGCGCCGGCGACATCGCCCGCGTGGATCTCAATCGCCTGCTCCTGCAACGCGTCCAATACGAGTCGGATTACGAGACCGCCCAAGTGGGATTGCGTACCGCCAAGATCACCCTGCTCATGCTGCTCAACGACCGGACGGCCGTGGACCGGTTCGATGTCACCGGTCCATTCGATTTCAGCGACCGCCTGCAGCCGCTGGACGACATACACACCTCGGCCCTTGACGCCCGGCCGGATCTGCGCGCCGCGCGGCAGGCGATCCTCAAAGCGCAGACCGACCATAAACTGGCCGTCGCCAACGGATCGACCGACCCAACCTTCGGAATCGACTTCGGGCGCAATCCGCCGATCGCCGTGTACATGGGAGTCAGCGTGGATATTCCGCTGCGCCTCTTCGACCGCAACCAGGGTGAGAAAGAGCGTACCCAAATCGATATCCAGAAAGCCGAGAGGCAGCGCGAAATGGCGGAGGCCCAGGTCTTTAACGATGTGGATGCGGCCTACTTCACGGTGCGCGGCGCGGTAAGTCTGTTGCAGCCGTACAAGGACACGTATCTGAAAACTGCCACCGATGTGCGCGACGCCATGTCCTACGCCTACCAACACGGCCAGGCAGCGTTGGTGGATTACCTGGACGCCCAGCGCGACTACCGGATGACGCAGGTGGCCTACATCAACCTGGTGGGGAGTTATCTGACCGCGGCCGGACAATTGAACCTGGCCGCGGGACGCGAGGTGATTCCGTGAAACATCAAACGCCAAAGATGCGGCGGATCCCTTCACGGGCGGGGCGAAGCGCTGCCTCTCCCGGCTTGCTGCCATTGAGGCGCTCCTCTTCGGTCATGAGCCAGCCGGTCCACTTCGACTTTCTGACTGCCGCGGCCAGAGGGACCCAATTCCGATCCCCCTGCCCGAACGGTACCTCCTCTTTGTTGAGCGCATCGCGGAGGTGCATGCCCTCGATGCGCGGGAAGTGCTTCGAGAAGAAGCCGGCCATGTCGACGCCCGCGCTGAATGCATGCCCTGCGTCGACCACCAGGTGGAAGAGGTCCGGGGCCGTTGCCTTGAGCAGACCCTCCAGTTGGGCGCAGTCGTTTTCGACCTCCGGCAGATGGTTGTGATACGCCAATTGGAGTCCTTTTTCCCGGCAGTACTTCCCCGCCCGGTTGAGTGCCTCAGCCTTGCGAGCGAGCGACGCGGCATCGGGAGTCGATCCGCCGCTCAAGATTAGCCGTTGTGCCCCCAAGGCCGCACCGCCGTCCGCCACTCTCTGGATCAGGGTCCATGGAGCCAACTGCGTCTGCGCATCGTAGGAGGGCAGCCAAATGTGAATCGCAAAGAACGTCAGGCCCGTGTCCTTCAGGCGCTTGGCCATTTCCTCGGGACGGTCGAACTGCGATTCCAGGGTGCGATATGGGGCTTCAAAACCTTCGAAGCCGATCTGCTTGACGGAGGCGAGCGCCCCCATCAACGTATTCAGGTCAATAATGCGGAAGGCATTCAGTTGACTGCCGACGTGAACTTTCGCTTCTCCGTCGGTAGCCGCGAGGGCCGCAGCAGCCGGCACGCTAAGCAGCAGCGAACGCCGGGATAGGATCAGGTTCCTTTGTGCCATGTTTCTCCTCAAAGCAACTGGTCGATAATATCTTGCATATCACGGAAAGCCGAACCAGGCAAGATGGTACAACATATCTCCTGTCGTAGGGGGTTTCGGCTGATGGTCCGAAGCCAGCGTCCCAGAAGTGGCTGGGAGCTGTTCGTGGGGGCTGAGCCCGCGTGGAAACCCGGTAATATATACACATCGCGACGTCTGGCCGCCCAGGAGCAACGGTGTGGCCTATGCCGCTTCGGTGTCTAGCGCTGCTCCCAGGCGCGCTCTTCCGGCAAAAAGGCCCTTGACTCCGTTTCCGGATCTAGTATATTATACATTAGCCTTAACAACCAGGGAGTTTTGCGGCACGGGGTCTTGCCAACGAACCTCCGTACCGTCTGCGGAAAGGAGACTGCATGCTCAGTCGACATCTCTTAAGGCGTGCCCACGTCAGATTCTTCGGTATTTCCCTCGAAAGTCTTTCCCCAATAGCCTTGACGGTGTTCTTGTGTCTGGCTTCGAGCCATTTCCTGTTCGGTCAGGCCACGGGGCGCATCAGCGGGACAGTGTTAGATGCATCCGGCGGCGTCGTACCGGCCGCCAACGTGACCTGCACCAATGTCGAAACCGGCGTGATTTGGACAGCGCCTAGTAACACCGACGGTAACTTCGTGTTTCCGGATCTGCCGATCGGACAATACACAATAAACGTCGAAAAACAAGGGTTTCAAACGCAGCGCACATCTCCGTTCACTCTTGTCACGGGACAGGTGCTCGATCTGCAACTCGCTCTCAAAGTGGGTGACGTTTCGCAGTCAGTAGAAGTATCGGCCGAATCGACTCTCATCCAGACAACTTCGTCGAGCGTACAGGCCTCCGTTACGGAGAAGCAGATGATGGATCTGCCGCTCAATGGGCGGAATCCGCTGCAACTTACCACCCTCACGCCCGGCACTGTAATTACCGATGTCGGCACCGACTCGGGCCAGGAAGACAACCGTGGATTGTCGGTGAACGGCCTGCGGGTCACCCAGAACAACTACCAGTTGGATGGCGCCCTGTACACCAATCGCTTCTTCGATTCCGCGCCTACGCTGCCGAACCCGGACGCGTTGGAGGAATTCACGATCCAGACTTCGGGTTTCAGCGCCGAATACTCCGGGGCCGGCGCCCTGGTGCAACTGTCGACGCGCTCGGGATCCAATGAACTTCACGGCACACTTTTCGAATTCCTTCGTAACACCGAACTGGATGCGCGCAACTTCTTCCAAATCGTTCGGCCGCCCTTCAAACTGAACCAGTTCGGCGGGACCGTGGGGGGGCCGATCCGAAAGAACAAGACATTCTACTTCGTCTCGGTCCAGGATGAGTCGCGGCGCTCTTCGCCAAGCCCGGTTTCGGTCACGGTGCCCACGGCAGCGGAGCACATTGGCAATTTCTCGGCGCTGGCCAGCAGCATCTACGATCCGACCACCGC
>JBEKYD010000155.1:0-17947 GCA_049511335.1 Bryobacteraceae bacterium
AAGTCACTATGAGAAAATCCTATGGGTTCCGAACCTTCCGAGTCACCGAACTGGCGCTCTATCATTCACTTGGCAAACTGCCCGAGCCGGAACTCACCCACAGATTCTTCTGACGAATCAATTTTGTTTGTTCAAAAATCTGGGCTCAGCGGCACCTTGCCGGAGCTACTATAACGCTGAAGGTCGGTTTTGGCGCCGTGCAGTACTGCGGGCTCTCGCCGGAAGAGCGCGCGCCGGGGCGCGATCAGTCAATCTGCTGCAGCCTTCGAGGCGGTGCGCATGGCGGACGCCTCGACCGTTGCGCAAAGCCCGCCTTCGGGAGGTCGAGCACTCATGCGAAAAAGGAAACTCGGTTGGGCCGCGCTTGCAGCCGTAACGTTGGGGGCATGGATTGTCTCCGCGCAGAACTCTGAGGACACGCTCCTGGGAGGTTTTCAAAACCCGCCGGACAGCGCCAAGCCGCGCGTCTGGTGGCACTGGATGAGCGGCAACATCACCAAGGCAGGCATCAAGGCCGATCTGGAATGGATGAAGCGTGTGGGAATCGGCGGTTTTCAGAATTTCGACGCGGGTCTGAATACGCCTCAAATCGTGGAAAAGCGCCTGGTATTTATGACGCCGGAGTGGAAGGACGCCTTCCGGTACGCCGCCACGCTGGCTGACCAGTTGGGGCTTGAAATGGCGATTGCCGGCTCACCCGGATGGAGCGAGAGCGGCGGCCCGTGGGTGCCTCCCGCGCAGGCCATGAAGAAATACGTGTGGAGCGAAACCCGGTTGGAAGGCGGACGCCCCTTCAGCGGCGCGCTGCCCAAACCGCCGTCCACCACCGGACCGTATCAGAGCCTCGCCGGCGGCCGGGGCGGATCCGGGGGCGGAGGCGAGGTTGCCGCGCCGCCCAAGGAGTTCTATGCGGACAGCGTGGTAGTCGCATATCGCGCTCCCGAGGTTGAACGGACTCTTGCCGAGCTACAGGCCAAGGTGACCTCCAGCGGCGGCACGTTCGACGTAGCCGCGCTCACCGGCAGCGATCTTTCCAAGACCACCCTTCTGCCGGCCGCTCCGGTGGATCAGAAAGCCTGGATCCAGATCGAGTTCCCGAGTCCCCAAAGCATCTCCGGGCTCACTTTTATCACGGGCGGAGGCGGTGGAAGGGGCTTCGGCGGCCGCGGCGGCGGCGCCGGCAATCAGGAACTGGAATCGAGTGGCGACGGCCAGCAGTTCAGCACCGTCGCCGCGATCCCCCTTGGAGCGCGCACCATCGCGTTTCCCGCGGTCACCGCCCGCTACTTCCGCGTGACCGTCCGCACCCTGCCCCCGCCCGCTGCCGGCCGGGGAGGCGCCGGCGCTCCTGGCGGATTCGGCGCCCCTGCTGAAGCAGCGCAAGGCCGCGGGCAGGCTCAGGCCCCCGCCGGAACCCAGGTCGCCCAACTCGTTCTCCACTCTGTCATGCCGGTGAATCGGTTCCAGGAGAAAGCGGCGTTCTCGGCTGCCACCGGCATCTATGCCATGGCGACTCCGGCCGTGCCGGCGGCCGATACCGTGCGCAAAGCCGACGTCATCGACCTCACCTCGCGGATGCGCGCCGACGGCACGCTCGAATGGACTCCACCCGCCGGCCATTGGGTGGTGCTGCGTTTCGGCTATTCTCTCACCGGCGCCCACAACTCGCCCGCATCGCCGGAGGCCACCGGACTGGAAGTGGACAAGATGAACCCGGCGTACGTCAAGGCGTACTTCGACAACTACCTGGATCAATACAAGGACACGGTCGGTCCCCTGATGGGCAAACGCGGCCTGCAATACGTGGTCACCGACAGCTGGGAGGCGGGCACCGCCAACTGGACCGGCAACCTGATGGCCGAGTTCAACAAGCGTCGCAATTACGATATGCGTCCGTGGCTGCCGGTTCTGACCGGCCGAGTGGTGGAAAGCGCCGAGGCGAGCGACCGTTTCCTGTGGGACTTTCGCAAAACTCTCGGCGAACTGACCTCCGAGTATCATTACGACCAACTCACTACCCTTCTGAAAGAACGCGGCATGGCCCGCTACAGCGAATCGCACGAGTCCGGGCGCGCCTTCATCGGTGACGGCATGGAGGTCAAACGCAGTGCCGCCGTGCCCATGAGCGCAATGTGGGTGGCGCAGGAGGGCAGGACCAGCGCGCAGTACGATGCCGACGTGCGCGAATCCGCGTCGGTGGCTCACATCTACGGCCAGAACCTGGTGGCCGCCGAATCCCTCACCGCCGGCGCCGGCGCCTGGACCTACTCTCCGGAGACGCTGAAGCCAACCGCGGACCGGGAACTGGCCATGGGCCTGAACCGCTTCGTCATCCACACCTCGGTGCACCAGCCCGTCGACGACAAGATTCCGGGCCTCGGCCTGGGACGCTTCGGCCAGTGGTTCACGCGCCACGAAACCTGGGCGGAACTCGCCAAGCCCTGGATCACTTACCTGGCCCGCAGCTCCTACATGCTCCAGCAGGGTAAATTCGTTGCCGACATCATCTATTTTTACGGCGAGGATTCCAACATCACGGCCCTGTTCAGCGCCAAGCCGCCCGACATCCCCGCCGGCTACAATTTCGATTACGTCAACGCCGACGCGCTAAAGAATCGCCTGGCGGCGGCCAATGGGCAAATCACCACCACAACCGGCATGAGCTATCGTGTGCTGGCTCTCGACGCCAACAGCCGGCACATGCCGCTGGCGGTGCTGCGCAAGATCCGCGACCTGGTTAGCGCAGGCGCCGCGGTGGTGGGTCCCAAACCCATCGATTCGCCCAGCCTGGCCGACGACCAGGCCGAATTCCAGACCATTGCCGGCCAACTCTGGGGACCGGGTATGGGCAAAGGCAAAGTGTACGGAAGCCAAACCATCGGCGAAGCGCTGGCGGATTTAGGAGTGGCGCCGGACTTCGACTACACCAAGCCGCAGCCGGACACCAGCCTGTTTTTCGTCCATCGCAAAATAAGCGATGGCGAGATCTACTGGGTGGATAACACCAATCGTCACGTGGAGACGCTGGAAGCCAGCTTCCGCGTAAATGGCAAAGCCCCGGAACTTTGGCACGCGGACACGGGCGCCATCGAGCCCGCTTCCTACCGCATCGATGGCGGGCGCACCATTGTGCCGCTGCGTCTGGAGCCGAACGATGCCGTGTTCGTCGTATTCCGCGGATCCTCCACCGCGCCATCGCGCACCGTGCCCCAGCCAGTCGAAACATCGCTGACCACGGTGACCGGCGCTTGGGAAGTAGCCTTCCAGGCCAACCGCGGGGCGCCCGCAAAGATCACCCTTGGCGAGCTCTCTTCGTGGGCGGACAACTCCGACGCCGGAGTGAAGTATTTCTCCGGCACCGGCACTTATGCCAAGACGATTCAGGCGCCGGCGGACTGGTTTAGGACTGGCGCCAAGCTGTGGCTTGACCTGGGCGATGTGAAGAACCTCGCCGAGGTCTCCGTCAATGGGAAAGAGCTCGGCATTCTCTGGAAGACGCCTTTCCGGGTGGACGTAACCTCGGCGCTGAAACCGGGCGCCAACACGCTGCGGATCGAGGTGACCAACCTGTGGGTCAACCGGCTGGTCGGCGATCAACAGCCCGATGCCGGAAAGAAGTACACGTACACCGCGCAGCAATTCTACCGGGCCGACTCGCCCCTGTTGCCGTCTGGTCTCCTGGGGCCGGTGCGGGTGGTGCGGTCTGTAAACCAATAGCGCTGGAACGGAAACGGGATCGTTATGGCCGGGACAGCCTGCTAGCGGAGTGCCCCGGCGATTTCGATACCGGCGCGCAAATTACCATCGTCCTCAACCTCGGCGGCATCTTCATTCAGATGGAGGACGAACTGGCTGCCTCCATCGCGATTCAAGGCGCCGTCCGGGGCGGAGCGAAAGCGTCATGGAGGCCCCGTCACTATTTGCGATTTCGATCGGGAAACCCGCCGCGTGTGCAATGCACTGCGCCCAGGAGATCAAGAGCGAATCCCGGTTCATTCCATTCTGAAGGAGGGCATGTCGGTCTCACGGAGAAACTCTTCATACTTTTGCCAGAGATCCTCTAGCCGGCAGCGCATCAGGACAAGGTCCTTCCTGGTTCCCTTCATGTCCTTGACGTAACCGCGAAGCACGACTTCCTGGTGGAATCCCAACTTCTGGAAGATCCGAAGGGCGGCAGTTTGATGGGCCATCATCTTTACGACAATTTCTTCGATGCCAGCGGACACCGCGAGATCGTAAAGGGCACCCGCCATCAACATGCCGAGCCCTTTGCGCTGATAAGGAGTCGCAACAAACAACCTCAACTCGGCTATGTGCCGTTCCCATCCGAAGTGGGAGAACTCGAGCGCGCCATCGGCTACGATCGTTTCGTCCGCAACCGCCACCAGCCTCTTCACGACGCCCTCTTCCAGCTCGCGAATGCGTTCCTCGACGACCTCGCGAATGGTCAGGTCTCTTCGAAGACTGAGCCGGCTCTCCTCGGGGAGCGCACGGAAGAAAGCGAAGGATCCCTCAAGATCCTCTCTCTTCATCGCGCGGATGAGCACCTCCTTGTTATCCTTCAGTTTCACAGTTCTTGGTTCAAACACATTGAATCTCCTGAGCAGAATCGGGAATGGACGCGACTCCGATCCCGGAACGACGCCTGGTTCCCCGTCCCTATCATCAAGCTGGACCTCCCGGCCTCCGCCATCCGGCTAGCGACGTTAGTCCAGGATCTCCATTGAAGCATGTAGGTAGGCCAGATTATACACCAGCGGCTTCTGCTGTGTCGTTACCATCGGGTTTGTCCCAAGGCGGCAGATTGGTCGAGGTCTGCGTAATCAGCTCCATCAGACTGTTGGCAAGGAATTCCATAATGAGGCCTATAACCCTATCTTAGTACGCGGTTTCGGAGCTACGGTCGCGGATTCCCGACGCGTGTGTGCAACCGCTCCCTAACGGTCGCGGCTCGGTTTCGCGGCTCTTTCGCAAACTCGAGCATGTTGACATCAGAATCGAATGTTCGGGTCAGAGCCGCGACCGTCAGGGAGCGGTTGCCGAATACGTGATCGCAATCGGGCCTTCAGCGGTCAGCCGCTTCCTCGGAATTCTTCTTTCGGCCTGTAGTGGAAAACGCCGCACGACGGTCTTAGGAGTAGGCACTCGCGAGCGGCATCGGAGAGAGCCGATTCCCTCCCGTCCAATCGGCGCAATCTTGCCCATTGCCACGCCCGTTCCTGAATCTTTCGCCATCTAACGGACCCTTGCATGACAGGCGCTCTCAGAGTATTCGTCGATCGGCTTGTGCCCGCCTCACTCTACGGCGGCCAAACGGCGCTTCCCGCCCTATCGAAGATCGATCTTGCCCTGCGCCACTGTGCCAGCGCGGATGCGGCTGCCAGCGTGCTCGAGAATTCTAAAGCCGGCCTATACCATCTGCTGGCGCACCGCTTCTCGTCTCCCGCGGCCCAGGCGTTGACGCTGAAGATGCTGAACCTTTTTCTGTCGCGGCATCACTTTCACGCTCGCGACACCGTATTGCTTTCCCGCCCTTTCGGCTTGGTGGTCGATCCATCCAACATGTGCCAGCTCGCATGCCCCGGTTGCGTGCATTCGGAGCGTGCCGGGGAGCTGAATCTATTCGATTGGAAGAAGGGCACGCTGGGTGAGGACCGCTTCCGCGCGCTGCTCGGACAATATGGTCCGTCCGCCATCGGAATCTACTTCTGCAACTACGGCGAACCGTTGCTCAACCGGAACACGCCGAATCTCATCCGGCTGGCCAAGAGATATCTCATCGCCACGGCGCTCTCTACCAGCCTTTCCGTGCAACACTTCGACGCCGAAGCCTACGTGGAATCGGGACTCGATTTCATGGTTCTCTCGATCGATGGAGCGACTCAATCCGTCTATGAAACCTTCCGCCGGAACGGTAACCTAGACTTAGTGTTCGCTAACATTCGCAGCCTGGTCAACGCGAAGCGGAGGCTCGGCAAACAGACGCCGGTGCTTTCCTGGAATTTTCTGGCGTTTGAGCACAACGCCCATCAGATCCCATTAGCGGAACGCCTGGCGCGCCAGCTTGGGGTGAATGTGTTCCGGGTGGTGAATCCCTTCGACGTGGGGTGGGACGACCCAAACCTGCGCCCAGCCGCGGTGCGGCCGTATGTGAGGCGGTTGGATTGGACGTCGATCAGCAATCCGCCCGAAAATTGGAATCCATTCCCCGAGAGCCTTGAGGCCGGCGCCATCGCCGGTGCGTTCGCGACGCCCCTGAATAGGCGGGAAGTTCGTACACGGCCCAACCATGGCCACACTTGCCACTGGCTGTACAAGAACATGGCGATGGATGCGCGCGGCCGCATCTTGCCCTGCTGTGGCGCGCCGCGGCCGGACACCAGGCTGGTGTTCGCGAAGTTCGACGCCGGTGGCGACGATGTCTTCAACTCCGAAATGTATCGCCAGGCGCGAGCCTTTTTCCGGCAGGGGGGCTCGCCTGCGCCCGGCGACGGTCCATATTGCACGCGGTGCGAGTGGGACCACGAGACCGTGAATATAGGAAGCCCCGAGATCCGCCGGTATTTCCGCGCGGCGGATCCGTCGTTTTTCGACTGGCGAAGTGTGGAATTGCTGGCCGGATGGTAGAGAAAAACCTCTAATGCGTGCATTTCTTAGAAAAGCTTCCGCGGCGCGAACGCTGTTTCTCGTCGCCACGGCGCTACCCTGTTTCGGGCAGCCGGTCGAATTTGGCGTGAAGGGCGGGATTCCGCTGACGGAAGCCTTCGAAACGGGCTCCTTCTTCCTGATTGAATTCGGTGAAGGAGCGACCTCTGCCACCCGCCGCTACACAATCGGTCCGACGGTAGAAACGCGCCTCCCGCATGGCTTCGGCGTCGAGTTCGATGTCCTCTACAAGCGCCTGGGATTTGACGATCTCACGAAAGATTTGGGTGTGAACTTATTCCCACCTGCGGACTTCCGCAAATTCCTGGGAATTTCCAGTGCTGGCGACCTTTCGGCTTCCGCACTTGCTGCGATCGAATCCTTACCTCGAGAGCGGTCCATCGTTCCGCGCTCTGAGCGGCGTTTCCGCTTCGATGACTACGACCTTTTTCAATGGTTACTTAACGACCAGCTCGACCAGCTCGACCGATGGCCACCTGGGCGACCGCTCTCCCTATGGCGTGGCCGCTGGAGCGGGTCTCAATTTCCGCTTCGGGCGTCTCCACGTGTCACCGGAGGTGCGGTACACCCGATGGAGGCAGGATCGCATGTTGGATCCCGAGCTTTACTCCAATCCGAATCAGGTTGAAGTTCTGTTGGGGCTCACATTCTGAGGCTGAGAATTACCAGGAAATCAATCCGCGCCGGTCAGCTTTAGCCACTTCCCCCGATAAAAGTACCACGTCACCGAAGCCTTTTCGATGAACTCGTCATCGATCCCCTGATGATCCATCGGTGGCGGCTTCGGTCCACCGTAAGACTGGTAGTGACGCATGATGAAGTCCTTCCCGACCGGCTCGATTCGTCGCGAATAGCCGACCTTGCCGGCCGTGATGCCCTGCAGGAAAATGCGGTCTTCCATGGTGGCGATCTCGGCGGGGCTCTTTTCCGACCCCTTCCAGAAGACCAGAATGGACGAGACGCCTTTGATAGAACACAGGACGGCCCAATCGACCTGACCGGATCGGGCAAATTCGCCTTTAATGACGTTATGCGGCTGGTACGTGAACGCATCCTGGGGAATCGTGCAGCCCCGGCGCTGAAGCGCCCGGACCACATTGCCGGGAAGCTCAGGGAAGGCCGTCGGTGGAAGCCTTGAGACGTGGCGCTCCGCGTCATCGAGCTTATGAGATAGGTCGCCGGGAGGCTGGGCGCGGATCGACGTAGCGATGACGGAAAAGAAGGCGAAAGAGACTGTCCTGCGGAATCTCATTTGTCACTCACGGTGCATTTGCCTGGCCAACTCCCTCAGCCGCCAGCAATCCCGCTGGCGAAAGCTCCGTACTCCTGACCGCAAGTTTTTCGCGGTCTTGTCAGGCCCCTCGCCAGGCCGGCCGCTCGACAGACGACTAAAGACGATTCGTCTGTCCCACCGCCAGCCGCTCGACAGACGACTAAAAACGATCGTCTGTCCCACCATGGCCGGCAACATCAGACGCTCGAAAGCTCGGGGCTTCGGTCGTACTGTGTGCGGGCGGCGACACTGTGTCCGAAGTTTGCTACGCCGCAAAAACCAGTGACCAAAAACCAGTGACAAAAAACCAGTGACAAAAAACCAGTGACAAAAAACCAGTAAAAACCAGTGACAAAAAAAACCAGTGACAGGCTACGTGTTTCCACTTTTAGTAAAAACCAGTGACAGGCTACGTGTTTCCACTTTTCAAAAACCAGTGACAGGCTACGTGTTTCCACTTTTCCGACCGGCCGGTCGATCGGAGATGGGAGACCTCCGAGCCCAGGCTCCGGCTCCGGGCACCCGCTGGCGTACAGAAATGTTGGGCCGCCCCCAGCCAAGCGCTTTGTTGTTAACCGGTTAGCGGGAAGTGCCCTCTCTGCTCACCGCCCTCAAAAGCCCGGTCACGCCCCTTTTAGTCCCGTAACATATTGAAAACAAAACGTCGGCCAAAAACAGCCTCTTCCCGCCGTTCTATCATGGGTGGAGGGAGGTACTAGCCAGTCAGAGTGAACAACGCGGCTCCGGCACTCTCGCGCCGGCCGTTCTGAAACTCATCCCAGCACTTTGCCGCGCTACGAACCAAAAAGGCGTAAAATTGCATAAAATTGCACAACCCGAAGCGGGGTGGGTTCACCCTAGTGTGGCTGAATCGACAGATATGACTGGTTTTATCGATGCCGCCGTAGTTCGCGAACCCGTGCCGCGGAGCGGTTCGTCCTTGTGCATCCGTAGCCCCCATCGGTGTGGTGCGGAGTTGACACGTAGCGGCGGGATCGCGGCAGGCCGGATTTCACCGTAAAATGCACGAAATTGCACAAGAGCACACCCTCCACCAATCGGCCGAGACTGCTCTAACCAACAGAAATAGTTATGTTTACCCATGCCGCAATTTTGTTTTTTCAAACGCGAACCCAAACCGCCGGCTGCACAAGTAGCCCACCCCACCAATCCCTGCTGGCAGCCTGTCTTGCTCTGGGAATTGGCTCCTTGGACTAGCGTAGGGGCGCTAAAATGGCCACAGGTTCTTCATGCTGGATATGCTCAAGCAGGCCCGCGCGGCGTTTGCGCTTCTCAACCCGCAGGAGGTGCTCCAACGGGCGGAGACGCCGGTGCGGATTGGTCTGGTGGCGGTCGACCTGCCAGGCTATGCGCAATTGGACGATTTCCTGGGGTACTGGCCCGCGGGATCGAATGTGTTTCGCGCCTCGGATCCGGTGATTCCGGACGATGTGGAAGTGGTGCTGTGCGCGCCGGGCATCGACGCACCGCGCGGGGCTTTCGAGCTGCGCGCCCAAGCACCCAGCGAAACGATCGCCGAGATTCTCAGCCAGCGGGAGGAATTCGAGCTCGCCCTGGCGCGCCAGTTTCCCGTGTTCCGTAAAACCGTGGTGGACGGAATCGTACACGCGGTAGCCAAGGAAAATGCACTCTTTGCCATTACGACTTCTCTGCCGGACGTTTTGCCCAGCCTGTTCGAGCTGCCCTGGGCGATGGGGGAGTGGGCATCGGACACGGCGTTCCTCACCGTCAACCAGGTGCGCATGGCATTTCAAATTGCCGCTGCCTGCGGGCGCGAGGTGGGGTTCCCGCACCAGAAAGCCGAAATCTTCTCGATTGTCGCCGGGGCGTTTGGGTGGCGGGCGCTGGCCCGCGAGTTGGTCGGGAAGATCCCGTTTGGGGGAGGATTGATACCCAAGGGAGCGGTGGCCTATGCGGGTACGTACGCGGTCGGCAAGGGTCTGGAGAGACTCTACAACGGCGGCCGCGGGTTGACGCGACGCCAGTTTCGCGACCTGTACCGCCACGCTTTGGATCGGGGCCGCCACGTGGCGGGCAAGCTACTCGATGCCGGCCACCGGCCTGAAACATCCTCGTAAACCGGCCGGGCGGGCGGTGCGTCGTACAATGAGGAGATTCCTGGGGAGGGTTTATGCGCCTGCTACATCTGACGATCGCGCTGGCACTCGGGACCAGCGCTTTCGCCGATATCATCACTCTCAAGACCGGCCGCGTGATCAACGGAACGTACCTGGGCGGGACGCCGCGCCAGATCAAGATCGAAGTGGGCGACCAGGTCATGACCCTGGACGTGTCGCAAGTCGCCCGCATCGAGTTCAGTGGGGCCGCGAGCACGTCGTCCGCGCCGGTCTATGACAACGGCCAGCCCACCTTGCGGAGAGCTCCCCAGTCCGGGTCTCAATCTTCGTCCTATCCATCTTCCTATCCAAGCGATAGCGGTCAGCCGACTCTTCGCCGCGCCGAAACGGCGTCATCCGATTCCGCTGCACCCTCGTCCGTTTCCGACGATCCCGACCGCCCCGTTCTCAAGCGCAACACCACCATCCTGCACCCGGAGGACGATAACTCGGTAGCGTCATCTTCCAACGCTCCCGCGGCGCCGCGCGCTCCGGTGGAGATTCCCGCCGGTACGAACATCTCGGTGCGGCTGATCGATGCGGTGGATTCGAGCCAGGCGACCGTGGGGCAGACTTTCCGCGCCAGCATTTCCGATCCGCTCACATATAACGGCATGACGCTGATCCCCAAAGGAGCCGACGCGGTGGTGAAGCTGGTGAATGCCCACGATTCGGGCACGCTGACGGGCAAGTCCGAAGTCACGCTGTCGCTCTGGTCGGTGAAGGTGGATGGCAAAACGGTCGACGTCAACACCCAAACCATTTCCAAGGAGAGCGACACGGGAAAGGGCGCCAAGACGGGAACCATGGCAGGCGGCGGAGCCGTGGCTGGCGCAATCATCGGAGCCATCGCGGGCGGCGGTAAAGGCGCTGCGATCGGCGCCGGCGCGGGCGCGGCCGCGGGCACCGGCGTATCGGCGGCCACCAAGGGGCCGGTGGTGAAAGTGCCCTCGGAGACGGTGCTGACGTTCTCGCTGGAGAATGCGGTAACGATCTAGCTGCTCTGGCTTCACTAGAAACGGTTGCCGCCCTCGCTCGGCTTGAATTCGCCACCAGCCAGAACGATGCCGAGCACTTCTTTCGATCTGGCGTTATACGCGTCTTGCTTCTCGGGCGTCCGGTTGTTGTGGTCGGACTCCATCATGGAAATCATTTCCTTCGGGCCGGGGATTTGGTTGAAGGCGGTCCAGATGCCGGCCGGCGGGGCGGTCGTATCGATGAAGCCTACTGCCGCCAGAACCGGCGCCTTGATTTGCGAAGCGAAGTTGACGGTATCGAAGTAAAGAGCCGTTTCCATGGCTTTTGGATTGTCGGATGGCCAGTTAGGATATCCTTCCTTGCGTCCGTGCAAATCGCCGTTGGAATCGGCGCCGGCGGGCTCGTTCACGATCACCGCGGTCACCTTGGGATTCAAGGCCGCCGCCACCAGGCTTTGCTGGCCTCCCATGCTGGTCCCCATTACCACGATGGTCTTGCCGTCCCAGTCCGGACGGCTGGCGATGTAATCGATCGCGCGCGAATCGCGCAGATACATGTTGAGGAAATAAGATGTCTCGCGGGAGGTGTTCCCGATAGCGTAGTAGCTCGTGCTCACTCCCGTCGCCTGATCGGGCGCCATGTCGTGCGAATCCACGTCGAAGGCGAGCCAGCCTTCCGCCGCCCGGTCCGTCACTGTCTCGGGGCGCAGCGCATACACGCCGGCGTACTGGAAAATCACCAGCGCGGGGAGCTTCCCTTGCTTCGATGGCCTGGCCAGGTAACCCTGAACGTGCGATCCCAGGCTGTCCAGTTTGACGGTGTACAAATCGACGCCGTCCTTGCCGGCTGGCGCCGGAGTGAGAACCGGGTGGATCGGAACCTCGCTCAGCGCCTTCAGTTTGCCGTCCCAAAAAGAGTCGAAATCGGCGGGGCGAGGAACCGAAGGCCGCAGTTTTGAAGGCGCAATCGCCGCACCCAGATGGATCGGCACGGCGTCTTTCGCCGGCGGCTTCACTTCCACGTAGAGCATCGCCGGTTCGTTGAGCGCCGTTTCCATAGTCGTGCTGCCAGAGGAGAAATCGAGCGTGCCCGTCTGAATCACATCGCGATTGTTCGTCTTGATGACGTACGTGTACTTGGTCATCGTTTGATCCGCGCCCGCCGGCACGGTCACCGTCCAGCCGGCTCTTTGGCCCAGTTGGTAAATTCCATTCGGGTGAAACGGCGCGAAGCTCAGCTCCTGCGCAGGAGCCAGGGTCGCGGCAAGTATCAAAACCAAGCCGGCTAGGGAGACGCGGAAACGCACGGTGCCAACCATTCGACAAGTACCGAGCCAATAGAATATCATTTAGTTCGAGCATCGAACATGAAATCGGCGCCCCGCCTGTTCGCTCTTGCTAGCTTGGCGCTTCTGTCTGGCACCGGCTCATTCGGCCAGCAGCCGCTCGAGGACGTCCCCGCCGATCGGCCCGCACCGCGTACCGACCGCGACTCCCGATTGGCCCATGCCCAACTTCTGCAGAAAGCCCGGCAAGGTAGAATCGATATCTATTTCGAGGGAGACTCGATCACGCGCCGGTGGGGAGCTACGGACTTTCCGGAATTGCTCGCCAATTGGACCCGCAATTTCTTTGGATGGAATGCGGCCGACTTCGGATGGGGCAGTGACACGACCCAAAACATTCTCTGGCGGCTCGAGAATGGCGAGTTGGATGGCGTTCATCCGAAGGTCATCGTTCTGCTCGCCGGCACCAACAACGTCGGCAACACCGTACCAAGCGCCGGGATCGACGCGAAAGTCGCGGACATCACCCGCGGGCTTGCGGCGATCTTGCGCCTCTTGCGGGAGAAAGCTCCCGAAGCCACCATTATTCTCACTGCCATCTTCCCTCGCAACGACAACATGGCGGTGATGCCGGAAATCGACCGCATCAATCGCAACCTCTCCGCACTCGCCGATGGACGGCGCGTTCGCTATCTCAACATCAACGACAAGCTGGCGGACGCCAACGGCCGCCTCTTCGACGGAATGATGAATGCCCGCGACAAACTTCACCCGACGCTCGAGGCTTATCAAATCTGGGCCGACGCGTTGAAGCCCATATTCACTGAGTTGCTCGGTCCCCCTGCCAAAGAGGATCACGCTCCTCCGCCCACGGGTGACCCTAGCGTCGTTCGCGAGTTTTGAAGAAGCCCTCAGAGCGTAATCACTGCCGCCCCGTCGATGCGATCGCTCTTCAGGGCAATCAGCGCTTCGTTCGCCTGTTCCAGCGGAAAAGCGGTGGCTTTGGGCCGGAGCCCAATCTCGGCGGCAATTTGCAAAAAGTCACGGGCGTCGGCGCGCGTCATGTTGGCCACGCTGCGCAGTTGGCGCTCGCCCCAGAGCAAGCGGTCGTAATCGAATTGCGGAATGCGGTCCAGGTGGATGGCGTTGATGGCAACCACGCCGCCCTTTCGGAGGCTCGAAAGAGCGGCAATTACGACGTCTCCGCTGGGAGCGAAGGTGATGGCGCGGTCGAGCTCCACCGGCGGCCTGTCGCTTTCGCCGCCAACCCAATCCGCTCCCAGCGACTCAGCCAACCTGCGGTGCGACTCGCCGCGCGTCGATACATACACTTCGCAATTCCACTTACGCAAGACGGCGATCGCCAGATGCGCCGATGCGCCAAATCCGAACAGCCCCACGCGGTCTCCCGCTTCCACTCCCGCTACGCGCAGGCTGCGAAAGCCGATGATGCCGGCGCACAGCAGCGGCGCGGCGTGGAGATCGTCCAACGCCTCCGGCAGCCGAACCACGAAATCGCTGCGCGCCAACGCCATTTCCGCGTAGCCGCCGTTGACGGTGTATCCGGTAAATGTAGGCGCGTCGCACAGGTTTTCGCTGCCGCGCCGGCAATAGCGGCAAGTTCCATCCGTGCCGCCGATCCAGGAGACGCCGACGCGCGTGCCGGCTGGAAGCTCGGGCGTCGAACCGCCCGCAATCTCACCGACAATCTGGTGGCCGGGAATCACCGGCCGCAGCCGCGGCGGCAGTTCTCCTTCCACAATGTTCAGGTCGGTACGGCAAACTCCGCACGCCCTGACCCGAATCAATACGTGCCCGGCCTGTAGATCCGGCTGGCGCACGTCGCCGATTTGGAGCGGGCGCGTGGAGACGTCCCCCGGCGAGTTCAAAACCGCAGCTCTCATGAAGCTTCTCCCTTTCTAAGTTAATTCAGGAGAAAGCCAATCGCGAGCCCTGCCTATGCAACAAGTGCGCGATCGACCGAGACAACGGCGGCAGGAGTAACGAATTATACGACAGGAGGCGCCTTTGGGGACGGAGTGCTTGCGTGATCCTCAGCGTGAAAGTAACGGGTCGTAAGATTTCTCCAGCCTCTTACGACCTGGTTCCAAAGGCCGAATACCCGTAGCACTCCCACGCATGTCGTGACCACCACAACAATGTTCAGAATCGCCTTGATGCTCCCCGCCATGGGTACGTAGGTATTAATGAGCCATAAAGCCATTCCCACAACAATCAGCATGAGCACGACATCCACAATTGTTCTGATACCGCCGGACATCGGCAAATAGACACGGAGGAGCCATGCGACAAGTCCCACAACAATGAGCGCTATGATCAATTGAACTAGAGGCATTGTCGTCACCTTTCAGACAGAATGGTATGAGCAACTGGGGTGCCGAAGTAATTAATGACACTAATGGCGGCAAATTCGAGCTTGTGTTCCTGTTGACTGAACCGGTTTACCTTTTCGGTACCGATACGGCGATGTTGCGGAACTTCAGTCCGCCGGTGTGGTCGCCCTGGAGATAAAAAGGCCCGGGCTCGCCTTCGTTGGCATCGAGAGCGCCGCCGGTGATGCCTTCGATCTCCTGGTGGTCAATGGTGACCACCCCGTTGCGCTTCACCGTCACCGTGCGGCCCACCAGCATCACGTCGAACGACTCCCAGGCGCCTGGTGTCCGCGGCATTTCCTTGGGCACGATACGGCCGTAGATAGAGCCGATGCGGCGCTCCGGCGGATTTTGCGAGAGCGGCTCGTACTCGATTTGCACTTCGTACCGCCCGCGCAGATAGAAACCGCTGTTGCCGCCGTCCGGGCAGTTTACTTCAAAGTGCACCTGGAAGTCTTCGAACTGGCGGATCGTTTTGAGGTTTGCGCCGTGCTCTTCATTCACCAGCAGGCCGTCTTTCACGGTCCAGTGACTGTTGGCTCGGTTGCCGACTGGTTCCCATCCATCCAGGTTCTTGCCGTTAAACAGCGGCTCGGGAGCCGTCCACTGGTTGGGTTCGGCGCGTTTGAGTTCGGGGGCCCGGACGCCGGTGAGCGGCATGGAGTTGTTGCCGCGCTTCTCGATGCCGGTGAGCTTGTCGCCGGAAGCCTCAAGTTCCCAGGCAACCGCGGGCGTGTTTCTGGCCGGGTCGGCCGGGGAGATGGGCAGGAGCAGCTTCGTGCCTTCCAGCTTCGCATCCTTCAGTTGATACACGTTGCCGCCGGTGGGCTGATACCAGACATCCAGCGTGCCGTCCTTTTCGGTAATCCCGAGCCACGCGGCACGGGTGGTATTGCCCTGGGTCAGATTGAAATCCCAACGCCCGGCGAACGGGCTGCCTTTCGGCTGGCCAAGCGCGCAGGGCAACAGCGCGGCTGCAACGCATGCCAGTAGCCTACCAATCGTGAGCTTTTGCATAGCTCGCAGTTTAATACGTAGCGTTCGCCAGTGGCGCAGTGGGGCACGGCCGGCAACCGCTCCCGGTCGGTCGCGGCTCTGGCCTGAGATCTCGCGCCAAGTCGAATTAGCGGATCGCGCCTCACGAATGCGCGGGTCAGAGCCGCGACCGTAAGGGAGCGGTTGCCGGCGAATAGTTCTGAGACAACGAAAATAGTGTACTAAACTTTCGTAGGAGGCCGCCACGATGGACAGGATCATAAGAGCAGCACTGAGCCAGATCCTGGCGATGGGCGCGATCGCGATCGCCCAGCAGCGCGGCCCGTATCCCGCGCGCTGGTGGACGCCGGTTCCCGAGGATCGGAAGGCGGTATGGGAAATACTGCCGCAGGCGGCTAAACCGGGCGAGGTGATTCTTTCCAAGCGCAACGAACTGGGAATCCTATCCAATTTCGCCGCGACCCCGTTCCTATTTCGCGGCAGGCGGTATGCCAGCGTGGAAGGTTTCTGGCAAATGATGCTTTATCCGGAAAACGCGCAGGATCCGCGGGCAAAGGCGGCTGGAATCGCGTGGCTGCACACGCGCGACGAGGTAGCGCAGATGACGGCGTTCGAGGCCAAGGACACCGGCACTGCCGCCGAAACGAACATGCGCCGGGCGGGGATCGACTGGGTGACATTTGAAGGCGAGCGGATCTTGTACCGGTCGAAAGAGAAAGGCGAGCATTACCGGTTGATTGTCGCGGCGATGCGCGCCAAGATGGAGCAAAACCCCAAGGTGCGCGAGATTCTGCTGGCAACGGGGAACTTGGTTCTGCGGCCCGATCACACTCCGGAAGCGGAAGCACCGCCGGAATGGCGATATTACGATGTCTGGGTGGAAATCCGACAGGAACTGCAGGGGCGCTAATGCGCGAACGCGGTCGCCAGGTTTGCCTGCAGTAATCTGAGGAGATGAGGATTCTCGTCATTGGCGGTACCGGCTTCATTGGCCGCTACCTGGTGCGCGACCTCGCGCAGATGGGCCACTCCGTTGCGGTCTTCCACCGTGGCGGCACACAAATGGACCTGCCGGTCGAACATATCCTCGGAGACCGGAGCGATTTGGCGGCGCTTCGTCCCAGCGCCGATGTAGTGGTCGACTTGATTCTCAGCTCCGGCGCGCAAGCGGATTCGCTGATGGAAGCGTTCCGTGGCGTCGCCCGGCGGGTGGTGGCGGCAAGCAGCATGGATGTGTACCGCGCCTGTGGGGTGCTTCACGGTAGCGAGGAGGGACCGCCGGAGCCGGCGCCGCTAACCGAGGATTCATCGCTGCGGACGAAGCTGCAGACCTATCCGCCCGAGCAGGTGAAGATGCTGCGCAACGTCTTCGGCTGGATTGACGAGCAATACGATAAGATTCCTGTGGAACGCGCCGTCTTGGGCGACGCTGAGTTGCCCGGCACGGTGCTGCGCCTTCCGATGATCTACGGTCCTGGCGATCACCTTCGCCGGCTCAACCCAATTCTGAAGCGCATCGACGATGGCCGCCGCGCGATCTTATTCGAAGAGGGCTGGGCCGCGTGGCGCGCGCCGCGTGGTTACGTGGAGAACGTGGCCTCCGCGCTAGCATTGGCCGCGGTGTCGGAGTCCGCGGCGCGCCGCGTTTATAACGTCGCCGAACGGCCTGCTTTTTCGGAATTGGAATGGGCCCGTAAGGTCGCCGCGGTTGCGGGCTGGGATGGCGAATTCGTGGTGCTGCCCAAGCAGCGCACTCCCGCTCACCTCGTCTTTCCAGGGAACTCCGCCCAGCACTGGGAGGCCGATTCCACCCGCATTCGCGAGGAGCTGGGCTGGCGGGAAATCGTCCCGCTCGATGAAGCGCTCCGGCGCACGATCGCGTGGGAGCGCGCTCATCCGCCGGAAGAATTCAGTCTCCACAAATTCGACTATGCAGCCGAAGACGCCGCGGTAGCCGGTTTGAGGTAAGGGCGGTCGGTGGCGGACGAACTTGAGTCGCGCAGGTATCTACTCTTGGCTCAGCAGGCTTGACAGCCCAATGTCACATACTTTTCGCAAGAGCCGGCACGGCGTCATTAGTAGGGCGGACCCCCTGGTTTGGAGTGAACCCCAAAACTGAGACGCAAAGTTAAGGACCAAATACATTGAATGGAGTGAGGAATGGATTTGGCCCGAACCGTGTACAGTCGCGATCTGAAGATCGCCGCCATGCGCGCCC
>JBEKYD010000156.1:0-17926 GCA_049511335.1 Bryobacteraceae bacterium
CGACCTTGATTCACCCTCTCAGGTAATCACGAATGAAATCGTTTTGAGCTGCTTTCCTTGCAAGTATATGAAAACTAGCTGGTTCTCGAAGCTGAGAAAAATTTAACGGGACAGGTGTGGGTTGGAAGAGCGTTTCGCGCGGTGAGAGTTGGGATACAATCGAGCCAGAGGCGAATCGCCGCGGGAGCGGCCTCGGGTATCGCGAAGCTGGATCCAAGGATTTTCAACTATTTGCCGCTGGTAAGTCCGGTGGCCACGTTGATCGTGGTCGTCTTCGGTGTGCTGTTCAGTAACCGGCACGTGGATACCAGAGTGAGCGATTTGCGAAGTGAGTTTCGCTCCTCCATGAGTGACCTGCGCTCCTACATCGATGTACGCTTCCAGGCCGTGGATGCCCGTTTCGATGCGGAGCAGCGGGTCAATGAGGCCAACTTCAAGATGCTCATCGGCAAGGTCGAGGACATCGACCGCGGCTCAGCCGGTTGGAAGAGCGCTTCGCACGCTGACGGCGATAAACCGGTGTACAATCGGATATGGGCGATGCACAGACGATACTGGCAGTAAGTGTTCCCACCCTGGCCGTTCTCATCGGCATTTTGGTGAACAACGCCCGCCTCACTGACACCAATAAGCGTATCGACGACCTGCGGGCCGACCTCGGGCATCAGATAGCCGGCACCCGCGACCTCTTGCGGGCAGAACTCATTCGCGTGGAACAGGTAATGGATGCCCGCCTGAAGCACATCGAAGAGAGTCGATAGCTGTCAACCTCTCCGCCGCTGACCGCCGCTCCGGGCGCGCACTCCTCACGCCGCGCATTCGCCGCGCCCAAGCTCAAGCGAAAACGCTTGCTCGTCGCCCCAATCCTGATAGATTTCGGGCGACAGTTCGGCGGGTTTGGCCAGGTCTGCAGTCATTTGGCGGAACGTCTCCACCTTGTGCCGCAGCACGTATTGGCGGAAGGTCTCCGCGGCCTCGCGGTTGGCGATGAAATGGTCGAGCACGCGGCGAACCGCTTCGGGAGCGAGGCGCGCCGGGATGGATTGCACGGCGAGGCCGAAGCGCATGACGCCCTGCTCATCGAAGCCGCCGCCGAGAAGCATGAGGTAATACGGCACCTCGCGGCCGCCGATCTTGCGCGCGTTGCCGTAGAAACCGAAATCGGCGATCCAGTGCTGGCCGCAGGAATTCGGGCAACCGCTCACCTTGATGGCAAGCTGCCGCACCCGTGGGTCGCGGTAATCGGCCACGGCGCGTGAGAGGGCCGCGCCCATCGTCATCGCCTTGGTGAGGGCCAGATTGCAGGAATAGGCGCCGGGACAAGTCACCACGTCGTCGATTTGGCGCGCGCCGGCCCGGCCCAATCCGGCCGCTTCCAGCTCGCGATAGACGCGCGGGAGGTTGGCCAGCGGCACGAAGGCCAGGACCAGATTCTGGTCGATGCCCACGCGCACGGTGCCGTCGCCGGAATGAGACGCTATGCGGGCCACGGCGCGCAGTTGGTTGCCGGTAAGATTGCCTTGGTCGACGCGCACGGTGACGGCGGCGTAGCCCTGTTGGCGCTGCTCGATGGCGTTGGTTTCGAGCCACTCGTCATAAGCTTCGGCTTGGTTGGTTCCCGCGGCGGGAGGGTGCTCCAATATCGGCAACGCGACCGGGTGCTCCTCGCGCGGTTCGCTGCGGAAACCGCCGAAACCTTCCGGCACCATTTCCGGCCAGGCAATGCCGCCGTTGGCCAGAACGTCGGCATATTGCCGGTCGATTTCTTCCTGGAGCCAGGCGAAGCCGCGGTCGCGCACCAGGAACTTGAGCCGCGCCAGGTTGCGGTTTTCGCGGTTGCCGTACCGGTTGAACACGCGAATCACGGCTTCGACGCGATTGAGCAGCCGCTCTTCGGGCAGGAATTCATCGAGGAGATGGGCCTCGCGCGGCAGGGCTCCCAGACCGCCGCCGATCAGGACGCGGAAGCCGCGCCTGCCGTCCCGCTCGAGCGCCCGCAGGCCGACGTCGTTGGTGGCTCCGGCGATGCAATCGCGCGACTGGCAGCCATCGAAAGCGATCTTGAATTTGCGCGGCAGGTTGCCGGTAAGATCCTTGCGCATCAAAGCGTAAGCCAGGCGCTGGGCGTAGGGGCGCGGGTCGAAGACTTCGTCGGCCGCGATGCCGGCCCAGGCGCAGGTGGTGATGTTGCGGACGGTGTTGTAGCAGGCTTCGCGATTGGTCATGCCGGCGTCCGCCATCAGGTGCATCAGGTCGGCCACGCGCTCGAGTGGTACGAAATGATACTGAATGTTCTGGCGGGTGGTGAGATGGCCTTTGCCGCCCGCAAACTCGTCGGCAATCCGGGCCAGTTGTTGCACCTGCGAGGCCGTCAACAACCCACTTGGGATCTTGCATCGGACCATCTGCACACCCGCCTGGCGCTGCCCGTAGATGCCGTGCTTCAATCGAAAGGGACGGAATTCGTCCTCGGTGATTTCGCCGGCAAGGAACGACCGGGCGCGCTTGCGGAAGGTTTCAATTTCAGTGCGAACCACTTGATCGTGCTGGACTTCGAAATCTTGGCGAGGGTCGGTAGGAACCGAGTCGGTAGAAACCAGGGTGGATGAAGACATGATAATTGCCTAATCTCCTATCTAGATTATCTAAATAGGAGATTAGATGCAAGTACTTTCGGTTCTAGCTTGGGTTTACCCGGGGCGCGCCGGCCCACCTCCGCAGGGCCGGCGCATCGCTACAGGTTGGCCAGCCCATCAGATCGGGCCGGCGCATGCCCTATAGCGTTAGGGGGAAATGCAAGGTGAAGGCGATTGGGGTTTCGGCCCGAAGAACTACCTGCTTTCGACCGGTGAATGCGGCGCCGACTACACCAGCGCCCGCGCCGGCAACGGCGCCGACAGCCGCGCCGACGCCGCCACCGGCCGCTCCTCCAACCACCGCGCCCGCTCCTGCGCCGCCTCCGATAGCGGCTATATTGCGCCGTTTGTGTTTGCCGCTCCCCAGGATGCTGGCAGTGTGGATCTCATATCGCCGGCCGTTCCAATCGACGGCGTCGAGGCGCAACGCCAACTCGGCGTGGCCCTTCAACCGGCCGGAGGGCTTGGCCAGCGTGACGCGTCCATAACAGCGCGTGCCGGCCGGCAATACGAATGCGCCGTTTTTCATAACGGGTTCCGATAGCGTGGCGGAAAAGCGATCTCCCGGCCGGTTACGCTTGGTGTCCACTTCCTGATCCAAACGCACGAGCAGCGCCGTGCCGCGAGGCAGGACGATAGCCACCGGGATGGGAGAAGGCTTGGCCGCCGAATCGGTTACCTTGGCCGCTAAGGCTGCCGGGTCCGGCGCCGGTGCGGGTGCGGCAGGCGCAGCCGTTTTTTCCGCGGTGGCCGCGGGTTCCGGATTGGCTCCCGCGCGGGTGCCGCTCGCAGCCGGCTTGGTTTTCCCACATCCGGCTCCCAGCACCACGACCAGCGTCAAAAGCGAACCCTTAAGAACGCCTGTCGCGATTCTCATACGGTGAGCTAGTGCAAACGGGCTGCCAATCATAAGTGGTCGAAGTCCCAACGGATACGGTACTTATGGCTAGGAAAAATATGCTCGAAACCAGGGTTCCGGACGTAAAATGAACTATGGAGTTTGTTCCCTCCAAATCCCGTCCCGGCTTGTTCGGCTCCGACTAACCTTCCCTCCGCGATCTAGCGGCGTGCGCCTGAAGCAGTCATCGGCGCGCAGGGCATTTCCAGTGACAACTGAATATTTAGGAGTAAAGCCATGGGGAAGACTCTCAAGCTGACGCGGCCCGACCTGCCGCATCCCGATCTGCCTCAGATCTACCGAATATTGCCGGGGCCGAAGGCCAGGGCCATCATCGAGCGCGACCGGGCGGTGGTATCGCCTTCGTACACGCGCGCTTATCCGCTGGTCGCCGGCCACGGCGAAGGCGCGATGGTGGAAGACGTGGACGGCAATCGGTTTCTCGATTTCAATGCCGGTATTGCGGTGGTGGCCACCGGGCACTGCCATCCGCGCGTGGTCGAGGCCATCCAGCGGCAGGCGGCGCGGCTCATTCACATGTCGGGGACGGATTTCTACTACGAGGAACTGGTGGCGCTGGCGGAAGAGCTGGCTCGGATTGCGCCCGGCGGCGTGCCGCGGCGGGTATCGTTTGGAAATTCCGGCGCCGAAGCTATCGAGGGCGCCATCAAGCTGGCGCGCTACGCCACCGGGCGGGACAAGATTATCGCCTTCTATCACTCTTTCCACGGCCGTACCATGGGCGCGCTGTCGCTCACCGCGAGCAAGGCCGTGCAGCGCGCCGGCTTTGGGCCGCTGGTGCCGGGCGTGGTGCATGCGCCGTACGCGTATTGTTACCGCTGCCCGTACGGCCGTACGCCCGACACCTGCGCCGTGGAATGCGTCCAGCACATCGAAAAGACGCTGCTCAAGACCATCGCCCCGGCGCCGGAAACCGCGGCCATCATGGTGGAACCGGTGCAGGGGGAAGGCGGATATGTGGTGCCGCCGCGCAAGTTTCTGGACGAGCTGGCGCGGGTGGCCGAACAAAATGGTATTCTTCTGATTTTCGACGAAGTGCAATCCGGCATGGGGCGCACCGGCCGAATGTGGGCCGCCGAGCATTTCGACGCGGTTCCGGATATTCTGGCGGTAGCCAAGGGGATCGCCAGCGGCATGCCGCTGGGAGCCACCATCGCGCGGGCGGAGCTGATGAATTGGCCGCCGGGAGCGCACGCTTCCACGTTCGGCGGCAACCCCGTGGCCTGCCAAGCCGCGCTCGCGACCATCGCCCTGCTGGAGGAAGGGCTAATCGAAAACGCCGCGCGCATGGGTGCGCGCCTGATGGAGCGGCTCGGCGAGTGGCCGCGGCGATTCGAAACCGTCGGCGACGTTCGCGGGCTCGGCCTCATGATCGGCATCGAGCTGGTGAGCGACCGGGAGAGCAAGCAACCGAACCCGGCCTTGCGCAACCGGGTAATCGAGCTGGCGTTCGAACGGGGGCTGCTGATCCTCGGCGCGGGCGAGAGCACGATTCGGCTCTGCCCGCCGCTGGTGGTCACGCGCGAGCAGTGCGATTTCGCGTTGGAGATGATCGAAGATTGTTTGAAAATGGGAATGAGACCGGAATAGTAGGGCGGACCCCCTGGTCCGCGCGGGTCCCCCTGGACCCGCTTTTGGACTATGAGATCGGGCCCGCCTCGATCCGGAGAGGCCGGCCAGGGGGCAGGCCGCGGACCAGGGGGTCCGCCCTACATGTTCGATTTTTTCAAGCCATAGGTCCTTCCGTGGGGAGGACCATCGTTGTTAGTGGTCTGCCAGCCGGCCGTCAGGCCGGCCGTTTCTCCGTGGAGTCCTACCCATGAAAATCCTCGACGTCGGTTGCGGCATTCACAAGCAGCCCGGGGCCATCGGGTTGGACCGCAACCCCGCCAGCCGCGCCGACGTGTTGGCCGATCTCGACCGCTTCCCCTATCCGTTCGCCGACAACTCATTCGACCGCGTGACGGCCATCCACGTCATCGAGCATCTCACCGACGTGATTCGAACCATGGAGGAATTTCATCGGCTGGTGCGCGCCGGCGGCACCGTCCGCATCGCAACGCCGCATTACACCGACTTCAGCTCGTTTTGCGACCCCACTCACAAGCACCACCTCACCAGCTTCAGCTTTCGATACTTCGGCGAAGACCACGCCGGCTTCGGCTACTATTCGCCGGTGAAATTTCGTGAGATTTCCGTCCGCGTAAAGCTACTGGTTCTTTGGAGATGGCTGGGCTTCGAATTCCTGGTGAACCGCTTTCCGCGCTACCGGCGCTTTTGGGAATACTACCTTTGCTACGTGGTGCGGGGAAAAGCGATGGAGTTCGAATTCCAGGTTTTGAAAGCGTGAGGCTCAGGCAATGACCGGCTGGCTTTGGCGCGCGGCAGCGCGGTTGCGGCGGCGCCTTCAGCCGGACGATATCGGCCGGTGGGGCGAAGATCTGGCGCACCGCTATCTGCGGGCGCACGGCTGCACCGTGGTGGCGCGCAACTACCGGCCACTGTCGGGCGCCGGCGAAATCGATCTCGTCGTCTGGCATGGCGAAACCCTGGCCTTCGTGGAAGTCAAAACGCGGGCGAGCGACGAATTCGCCGCTCCCGAGCGCAACGTCGGGAAGGAGAAGCAGCGCCGCGTGTTGCGCGCCGCCGCGGACTATCTGCGGCGCACCGAAGTGCCGTGGTCGAGCACGCGCTTCGATATCGTCAGCATCGTCTTAACCAAACCGCCGAAGCTGGAGTGGATGCGCGGCGCGTTCCGGCGGCCCGGCTAAGTACACCGTTTCGGAAGTTCACCAACGTATCTGCGGTTGCTGAATACGTGACCGTAATTACGAAACCGAATACTTAGTGAACTTACTATCAATCTCCCTAGCTGACCGCGCGAGCGGGGTGCTTCCTTTGCCAGCGTTGCTTCTCTTTGCCATAGCGGATGCGCCAGACGATGGCGGCAACCACCAGAAGAAAACAGCCTTCCACGGCGGTCAAGCCGGCGAAACTGGACAAGTCGATGGCCGTCATAAGATTCTTGTCGAAGCGTTGTTTTCAGGGCAGAGGAGAATTCCTGAGCGCTTTATGAAGCTGCGCGATGGCGGCTTCTACGTCTTCCAAACGCGAAGGGATGGCTGAGCTGATGACCTCGGGTTTGCGGTTGGTGATCAGCACGTCGTCCTCGATGCGCACGCCGATGTTCTTGTACTTTTCGAACGCGGGGCGCACGGCGGCGATGAATTTTTCATTTTCCGGAGTTTTGGGCAGGTTGTCGAGCGCGTCGGCGCGAAAGTACAATCCGGGCTCCATGGTGACGACCATACCGGGCGCCAATTCGCCCGAGCCGGGATCGTGCACGTTCAGCCCGATGCCGTGGCTGATGCCGTGAATCGACCACACGCGAATCTGTTGCAGGTTTTCCGGGTCGGTCACCAGACCGAGCCGGAACAGACCCGGGCCCAGCACTTGGTTGACGGCACGCATGGCGTCGGCGCCGGTATGGCCGGCCACGAGCTGAGCGATCCCGGCGTGTTGCGCATTCCAAACCAGGCGGTAGATGGCGGCCTGCGGCTCGCTGTAACGGCCGCTGACTGGGATGGTGCGGGTGACGTCGGCGCTGTAACCATCGAATTCGGCGGCTGAATCCATCAGCAGCAGGTCGCCGGCGTGCATGGTGTCGCGGTTGGTTTCGTAGTGGAGGGTGGTGGCATTCGCGCCGGAGCCGACGATGGGCGGGTAGCCCCAGTGCGCGTTGCGGCGAAGATAGGTGAGCTCGAACTGGGCCTCGATTTCGTACTCGGGCTTGCCCGGGCCGGCCAAGGCATAGACGCGCTGGAAAGCTTCGGCGGTAATCGCCACGGCTTGCTCCAGGATGTCGAGCTCGCGCGGGGATTTCAGCGTGCGCATTTTGGCCAGGACGGGGGTGATGTCTTTGATGGCGAGCCCCGGCGCCAGGGCGGCAAGCTTGCGGGCGAATTCTTGCTCGCGGCCATACTCGGCCGCGGAGCCATGCGCGATCGTGTAGAGAGTCGCATTGTTCGCGGCTACGGCGTGGATGACGGCGGAGAATTCGTGCGCCAGCTCGACAGGAATCGGCGGCGGCGAGGTCTTCACGGCCCGGCTGCCGCTTCCGCCCGCGGCTTTTTCGGCGGCTTCCGCCGCTCGCCGGGCATCGTCAAAGATGCTCTTCGATGCGGGAATCAGGGCTTCGAGGAACTCGGGATAACGGCGCGCGTCCCAAACTTCGTGGATGCCGGAAATGGCGCGTGCTTCGGCGGGGGTGAGCAAGTGGCCAGTCCAGGTCTCCTGGGCGGGATTGGAGGGCGGCAGGAAGAGGATCTCGCGAACCGTGTCGCCGCCGGGGATCAGCACCAAGGTGCTGCCGGTTTGTGGAATGGCGGTGAGGTAGTAGAAATCGTTTTCCTGCCGGAAGGGCCAATCCACGTCGCCGGAGTAATTGCGCGGTTCGGCGGCGTGGAGAATAAGAATGCCGTTTATCCCGATTTGCGCGGCTAGCGCCTGGCGGCGCGCGGTGAGGTCGGCAACGCGGCCGCTCTGCCAGGACGCGGGCGGAGGGGGAGCGACCTTCCAGATGGAAGCGTCGGCCGCCAAAGCGGCTGAGGCCATAAGGACGGTGGCAAACGCGAGGAAAACGGCTTGAAAAGTGCAAGAGTCCTGTCCTACGTAGCGGTTCATGATAAGTCCTATGTTGGGCGCTCAACTGACCTGGGGAAAATGCGTTCCCGTCAACCGCTCCCTTACGGTCGCGGCTCGGTTACGGGTGCCGTATGCTTGCAGTCGCTTACCGAGCCGCGACCGTAAGGGAGCGGTTGACGCACCTAAACTGTGAGATTCCCCGATCAGTTAAGCACCCATCGTAATTATAAGGAGTTCGGGCGGGCGCTTGAAAGGCTACAATAGCAAAGCCATGCAATTTTTCACTTGGGACGAGATGGAAAAGGAAGTCATCAGCGAAGTCTTCGCGCGCCGATTCGTATATGGCGAAAAGACCATGGTGGCGCAGGTCTACCTGAAGAAGGGGGCGGTGGTGCCTCTCCACCGCCACGAAAACGAACAGATTACGTACATCTTGGAAGGGGCGCTGGAATTGGAGCTGGAAGGCCAGAGAGTGGTGGTGGGCAAAGGCCAGGTTCTGGTGATTCCTTCGGGCGTGCCGCACAGCGCCGTGGCGCTGGAGGATACGCTCGATCTGGATATCTTCTCGCCGCCGCGGCAGGATTGGATCGAAAAGAGCGACGCCTATTTGCGCAAGTGATCGCTATGGACTTAGGACTGAAGGACCGTGTCGCCATTGTGGCCGCCTCGAGCCAAGGGCTCGGCAAAGCCGTGGCGCTGGGGCTGGCGCGCGAGGGCGCGAACCTGGCGCTGTGCGCGCGTACGGCTTCCACGCTGGAGCAAACGGCGGCGGAGATTCGCCGCGAGACTGGCGTGGAAGTTCTGGCTCAGGCGCTGGATGTCAGGGGGGACGACGCCGTTCGCGAGTTTGTCGGCGCGGCTCAGGCGCGCTTCGGCCGGGTGGATATCTGCGTAGCCAATGCCGGCGGGCCGCCCTCGAAATCCTTCGCCGAAACCACGGCCGAAGACTGGCGCGCGGCCACCGAGCTGAACCTGCTGTCGACGGTTTCCTTCGCCAGGCATGTGCTGCCGCTGATGCAGCAGCGCCGCTGGGGACGGTTTCTGGCCATCACCTCGATTAGCGTGAAGCAGCCGATCGGCGGGCTGATCCTATCCAATTCCGTGCGCAGCGCGGTAAGCGGGCTGGTGAAAACGCTGGCCAATGAATACGGGCCGTACAACGTGCTGGTGAATAACGTCTGCCCCGGATATACGGCCACTGACCGGCTGCTGGAATTGGAGCAAACCCTGGCCCGCAATCAAAACGTGCCGGCAGCGGAGATTGAAGCGCGTTGGGCGCGCGAGGCGCCGCTGGGGCGGATCGGGCGTCCGGAGGAATTCGCCGACCTGGTGGTGTTTCTGGCCTCCGAACGGGCGAGCTATATCACCGGTGCGGCAATTGCGATAGATGGCGGGATTGTGAAGGGGCTGTACTGAAAGCAGAATTCAGAAGTCAGGAGTCAGAAGTGAGGAGTCAGAATACCCCCGCGCGCCGGCGTCGGTTCTTAATCAATGTGTAATTCCCCGCATGTTAGGCTGAAAAAACACCCATGAAACGCATTCTCGCTCTCTGTCTGTTGGTTTGTGGCATCGTCGGTGCGGCTCCCAGGAAACCCAAATTGGTAGTGGCCGTGATCTTCGATCAGCTCCGCTACGATTACCTCACCCGCTTTCGTTCCGATTATCACGCGGGTTTCGACCGCCTCCTGACCAAGGGCGCCGTTTTCACCAATGCGCGCTACGAACATTACCCCACCATCACGGCGGTGGGGCACAGCACATTCCTGAGCGGGGCCACTCCCGCCATCAGCGGCATCGTGGGCAATTCGTGGTTCGAGCGCGCCGAAGGGAAGATCGTCACCAGTGTCTCCGACGGCGCTACCCAGTTGGTGGGAGGAACCGGCCCGGGCTCGTCGCCTCGCCGCCTGCTGGTGGACACCCTGGGCGACGAGCTAAAGATGGCGAGCGGCGGTAAAGCGCATGTGATCGGCATCTCTCACAAAGACCGCGCCGCTATCCTGCCGGCCGGCCACATGGCCGACGCCGCCTATTGGTTTGTCGACCCCATCGGCGCCTTCGTGACCAGCACCTACTATGAAGACGCGTTGCCGGCCTGGGTTCGCGACTTCAATTCGTCTCACCCGTGCCAGGCTTACGCCGGGCAGAAGTGGCTCAATCACTCCCTTCCGGCCGCGGCCGATAAGCTCTGCGAAGCCGTAACCGGTAGCCCGTTTGGCAACGAGGTGGTAGAACGGTTCGCCGAGCGCGCGCTCGAAGCCGAGCAGCTCGGCAAACACGAATCCACCGATCTGCTGGCGGTCAGCTTTTCTTCCAACGATGTGGTGGGGCACCAGTACGGGCCCGATTCGCCTGAAGTGCGCGAGCTGTGCCTGACTTCCGATCGGGTTCTGGGCAAGCTGATTGCGGCCGCGGAACGCCAGGTGGGGCCGGACGGTTACGTCCTGGTGGTAAGCGGCGATCATGGGGTGGCGCCGATTCCGGAAGTCAATACCGAGCGCAAGATGCCGGGTGGGCGGTTGACCGGAAACCCGGTAGCCAAAGCCGTGGAAGCCGCCCTCACCAAGAAATATGGCGAGGCCAAGTGGTTCGCGAATTCCGCGGAGACCGGCCTTTATCTGAACCTGGAAGCCATCGAAGCGAAGAAAATCGATCGCGCCGAGGCCGATCGCGTCGCCGCCGAGGCCGCGTTGGCCGTGCCTCACGTCTTTCGCGTCTACACCCGCGAGCAGCTCCTCTACGGCCAGTTGCAAGACGACTCGATCGGACGGCGCGTTGAGAACGGCTTCTTCGCGCAGCGCAGTCCCGATATCGAAGTGCTGCTCGACCCCTATTGGATCGCCGGCGGCACGCAGGCTTCCCACAGCACCCCTTTCGGTTACGATACGCACGTCCCGGTGGTTTTCCTCGGCGCCGCCATCCGTTCCGGCCACTACGACCAGCCGGTGACGGTCAACGACGTGGCTCCCACGCTGGCGACTTTGCTGGGAGTGGAAACGCCGGCCGGCTCGGTGGGCCGCGCGCTGGCGGAAATCTTCGTACCATAGTGCTAACGGCACATGGTCTTGGACGCTACAGGCGCACCCTATTTGCTGCTCCAGCCCGGCGACCGGCGCTGCGAGCTCGCCAACGGACCCTCTTGGGCAATCGGCCGCGGCGACGGCTGCGCGGTGATGCTGGAGGGGCGGTCGGTTTCGCGCCTCCACGCGCTGATTCAGCGCCGCGAGGGCGGAGATTACTCCCTGGTCGATTTGGGCAGCCGCAACGGCTCGTTCGTCAACGGGCGCCGGGTGAGCGTGCCAGTGCTGTTGCGGGATGGCGACCGGCTGGTTTTCGGCGATCAGGAATCCGTCTTCCATAACCCGGTTCCAAGCGGCACGGGCACAGCCGAGGCTTCGACCGCGCGCGAAGTGCCCACCACCGCGCTGCACGCCCACACCCTGACCACCATCGCCGTGGTGGATATTCGCGATTACACGCCGCTCGCGCGCAGCATTCCCGAAGGGTTGTTGTCGCAGGCCATCGGCACCTGGTTTCTGCGTGTAGGCCAGATCGCCGGGCGGATGGGCAGTTGGGCGCAGCGCTACATTGGCGACGCCGTCATGGCCGTGTGGGTGCACGAGGAAGGCGCCGCGCTCGATCGCGACCTGCGCCGCGTGCTGCGCGCCGTCAGCGAGATCGATATCGCAACCGGCGAGTTGCATAAGACATTGCCCCTGCCCGGCCCCTTGCGCGTGGGCGCCGGCATCAATACCGGCCCGGCCATTGTTGGCGGCGCCGAGTTCACGGCCCTAGGCGATACCGTGAACGCCGCCTTCCGCCTGGAAGCCGCCACCAAGCAGCTCGGCTTCGGCGTGGCGCTCGGGGAGCGGAGCTTCAGCGAGCTGCTCGTGCCCGGTCCCTGCCCCTTCCAGCGGCGCGAAGTGACACTGAAGGGCTACGACGAACCCGCCACGGCCTGGGCGATCAGCTTCGAAGATCTGAATCGGTTTCTGAAGGGGTAGCGAGTGCCGTGGCGCGGGCTGTCGAGCCTGCTGAGCCGAGAGTCGTCTCGGCTTTTCCTGGGTATCGCGGCCTTTGATTACGCGATGATCGGGGGCCGGCTCATCGGCCGGACGAGAGATTCCGGCTATAAGGCGCGGTAAGAAAAGCCGAGATGACTCTCGGCTCAGCAGGCCCGACGGCCCGCGCCACGAATCGAGCGTTATTCCACCGCGTCCAGAAAGCGATGATAAGCCCGCAGCAGCACCGTGCCTGCGTGCTGGTCCGGCGACACATAGTCGCGGAAGAGAGCGCTCTTGCCCCAGTGACTTTCTAGCTCGCCCCAGAAGCCGTCCCAGCGCACGATTCGATCGCCCTGGAGGATACGCTCGTTGATGGCTTTCAGGATGGCGTCGTTGATCTGCGTTTCGCCAATGCCGCGTGTGGCGATCACCTGCGCGTCGTGCGACGCTTCGATCGCCTGGTGGATCTGGGTGGCGCCGCCGCAACTGCCCAGGATCACCAGGCGCGTGGTCTTCGCCAGGTGGCTCATCGTCCTATCGACCCAGAAGCTGTGGCCGCGATGAACGATCACCGTGGGCGCCAGCCCGCGCTTATCCAGCGCCACCGCGATGGCTTGCTGGCGGCGCTCCGCTTCGCCTTCGAGCGCCCTGTTCTTTGGCAGATGGCCATCGATGGGCACGTTGGCGAAAATCTCGATGCGCCGCCCATCGGGGCCATGGCCGGTGAGATGGACATATTCGCCGCGGTCTTCCATTTCCCAGGCGGGATCGTGCTCGTAACTCTTGCGGAACGATTCGAAAGACTCCACCCCATCGTCGTCGTCGTAAAAGAAGTAGCGCTCGATGCCATCGTTCGCCGGGCCGAACAGCAGCGCGGTATCGAGCGTCTCGGACGCGCGCAGGAACGGCGCATACGGCGCGGCGATCCCATCCACGTTCAGCTTGGCTGCCAGCAGCCCGTATAAAGTGGCGCCGCGAAGGTCGCCGGCATCCCGGCAACGGGCGAATTCGCCGGCAACCATCGCCGCCATTTCCTCGCGTAGCGCAGGGCTGGCGGTGGCGTCCACGATCTCGGCCAGTCGCATGGTCTCTTTGAGCGGGTCGCTGGCCCGGTCTACGCCGCGCGCCAGCCGGCTGACGACTTCGTGCCCATCCAAGGAGAGCAGACTATCGAATCGGCCCGCGTCCAATGCGGCCGCGGCAAAATCGCGCAGTTCCCAGTTGTTCGTTCTGTCCAGCAGGCGAATCAAGGAACTGCCCGCGGGCTTTTCAGCCTTCCATTTTGGCAGCAGCAGCCGATCGAAGATAGCTCGAAACACCGCCGGAGTTGCTTCGGCGCGCCCGAGCGCGAGCAAAGCGTAAAGATCGCCGGCGCGGAAGTGCGCCAGGTCCGCGGCCAGCACCCAGTCCAGGTTTTGCTGCGCGGCCTGGCATAGCACCAACGATTCGTTTTCGAGCGCCCGATCCAGAGGAGCCGTATCCGCGTCTGCGCTGGCAGCCCGCATGTCCAGGAGCGTGGCGAAAAACTGAGGCGTGCTTTGGGCAATCCGCAATGCCAATTCGTACGAGAGTTCGCCCGATGCGATCCGCCCCGCCAGAACCGCCACGCGGCCGCGGCGCGGCAGGTCGATGGACGAATCTTCGGCCAGGCGAGTCAGCACCGCCAATTCGGGCAACTGGCTGCCGGCCATGAGCTGCCGCACGGCGCGCGCCGACGCGGTAGTTCCCGAAGCCAGGCCCATCGCCTGATCCGGCGCGGCCAGAACGAAACGCTCGAAAAGCCGCTGGCCTCCATGGAGGGACAGATATTGGCCAGTTTCGCGCAGAGCCAGCGCCGGATTGTGGAGACCGGCCGCGAGCACCAGCTTCTCGGCCCAGGCGGGGTTCTGTTCCGAGCCATCCCCGGGGTCGTCCTCAATTGCCCGTGCCAGCGCGCAGGCTTGGCGGAAATCCGTTTCCGCAAGCCACGGTTTGTCGATCGCCAAGGGCAGAGAGCGGCGTGCAGCATCCAGGTTGTGAGCCAACGCGCCCTCGAAATCCCGTCGTAAAGCCGCGTCCCGTTCGAGTTCGCTTTTCAGCCGCGCCGCGCGTTCCGGTCCTTGGGGCGGAACTGCTTGAGCGGCCTGTAAACGGCCTCCGGGCCAAAGCAGCAGGACAAGGAGGAGCAGCATCTTCGTAGCGTAGTCCTTCGGCCTGCATTTGCCCCGCATCCGTAGTAGCGCCTACTTCTTCGGCCGCGATTCCGGAGGCACCAGGCCGTTGGCGCGATAGTACGCCACCAGCAGACCATAGTGCTCGGAGCTGTGCTGCAGCACCGCCAAGAAGGGCTCCATGTTTTTCGCCGGGCCTTCGGGGTTGGCTTTCAGGGCCGCATTGGCATCTTCAATCGACTTCCTCATGAGCTCGACGCACTCCGCCTTGCTGGGGAATTTGGCCGGGTCCAGTTCATCCCACTTCACCTTTTGGCCGATGCCGGCCTTGGCGGCATACACATTGCCGGATGCGATGTGCACAATTACCGCGCCGAAGGTACGCATCTCGGGCTTGAGCTTGTAGTCATACTTCTCCGCCGGAAAGTCTCGCGCCATTTCCAGGACCTTCTGGTTGATGTAATCGAAAGCTTGCTTCAGCGCATCGGCGGCGCTGGGCGTCGGCTTCTGGGCGTGAACCAGGGTGGTGGTCATCAGAACGGCCGTGTAAGCCGCCAATTTATTCATGATGGGCATCCTATCAACCGCGAATTCACGCGTCAAGGCGTGGTGGAAGGGTGCTTAACCGATCTGGGTAATCCGTCCCCGGCAACCGCTCCCTTACGGTCGCGGCTCGGGAGGCGACCGCAAACACGCGGTGGCTGTAACCGAGCCGCGACCGTAAGGGAGCGGTTGCCCCGCCTAAACTGCGAAATCCCCAGATCGGCCAAGGGCCAGTGGCTGCAGGCCAAAAGGCCTGCTCCACAACTCAGATCGTTTCCGAAGCCGCCTTCGGTAGCGTTGTGTCCTTGGCGGCGCGCGACCAGAGGATGCGCAGATCGGTGACGTTGTGCAAACTGAAATTCGGCTGCGGCGGCGCGGTGATGGCGAAGAAATCGGCGCGGCTGACGTCTTCGAGCCAGAACACGGGGCGAGGGTCGGCCGCCGCCGGAGCCACTTCGACGTGCGACATTTCGAGATTCTTCAAATGGCGAATGAAAAACCCATTCGAGGGCGTCGGGCCAAAGCTGCTCAGTTCGGGGTAACCCTCTTCGTTTTCGGGCACGTTGATGGTATGCCAGTCGGGCATGGGCCGAACGGCCCCGCCGCGGCCTGGCGGCAGCATGGTGGGCAGGCCGCGATGGCCGAAGTAGCAGTTCGAAAGCTTGACGTCTTCGATGAGGTTCGAAGGGATGCCCGAAAGGAGCGAGGCCGTCACCGAAGCGGAGTTATGGGACACCAGATTCGAGATCGCCACGCGCCGCAGGGTGCCCGGCCGCATCGTCTCTTTTGGTCCTCTGTTCCGCCGGTTCAGGCGAAGGAAGAGCGAAGCGTCGGCGGTATCGCGCAGGGCGATATTCGAGATGGCGATGTCTTCGACGAGCGCGCCGTCGGAGGTTTCGAGCGAGATGCCCTTGGAGCCTTCGCAGACGCAGTTCGAAATCGTGATGTTGCGGAAACCGCCGTTCGATTCCGTGCCGCACTTGATGCGGCCGTTGCGCGGGATCCCCCTGGCGTCATCGGGGTACTTCTTCCACGTGCCGTCGATTACGGTCCCCAGCACGTAGGTTCCGGTGACGAAGCAGTTGGCAATCGTGACGTTGTCGGTGGCGCGCTGGTAGCCGAGCGCATAGCTCGATTTGGGGCAGATCGCATCGTCCCAAGGAGAGTTGACGGTACAGTTGGAGACGCGGACGTTTCGGCAGCAATCGATGTCGAATCCGTCGCGGTCGGTATCGACCAGAAGATTGTCGAGAGTGAGATTGTCGACGCCCGTGGCGAGCACGGCGAAGTGGCCGGCCTTGAGGATGGAAAGATCGCGCAGAATGACGTTGCGGCAGTTCTTGAGCGCGAATGTCTTGTTGCCCACGCCCGCTTGCTCGGCATGATACACGGGATAGTTGCCGCGAGTTTCGCTGTTATTCATGTTGTGGCTGCCGTGCGCCAAGCCCGCGCCGTGGATGAGGCCGGGGCCGAAAACGGAGAAGTCGCTGAGTCCTTCGCCGTAAAACAGCGAGTTGCGCCAATGGTTGTGGCCGTAATCCTGATAGTCCTCCCAGGGCTTGTTCGGCTCGGCCGCGTCGTAGGCGCCGCCGTTATAGCCGGTAGTTTCGCCGGGTTTGGGCGAAGCCGCGGCCAGGATGGTCGACCCCCGTTCGAGAAATAGGTCGACCTTGCTGCGGAGGTGGATGGTGAAGCAGACGTAGGCGCCCGCCGGGAAGACCAGCGTGCCTCCACCGGCGGCGGCCACGGCTTCAATCGCACGGTTGATGGCAGGTGTGTCGACGGTCTTGCCATCGCCGGTTGCGCCGTAGGCGCGGACGTTGAAGAGCGCTTCAGTGGACGCGGGCGCCTGAGGCTCGGCGCGGGCGACGTGGCCAACGGCGGAGACCAGCGCCAGCGGTGAGAGTTTGAGAAGATCGCGGCGTTCCATGGGCACACATCTAACATGGAGGGTCGGCCCAACGCAATGAGTGGGACGCCGGCTGTGTGCAATCGCTCGAAGAAGTCTTCGAGCCGTTCTACCGCCCCGAGGCCGCCCGCAGCCGCGGCACGGGTGGAGCGGGTTTAGGCCTCGCGATAGTGAAGAGCTGCGTCGAGGCCTGCCGCGGGACGGTCGGAAGCCATCCGGCCTCGAAGTCACAATTTCGCTCGCGGCAGGCGTTCGAGAACGCGGGCACGCTTGAACCCGGCTATTGCCCTTTGCACCCCGTGGTTTCCGCCGTATATACGATGGCCGCGATTTTCCAGCCGGTGTCGGTCTTGAAGAGGCTGGCGGAATCGACGCCGCAATGGCTGACTTTGCCGTCGAGCAGGAACTCGTATTCGCCCCAGACCTGCGCGATCCGCTCATGGATCAGCACGCGCGGCGGGCTGGTGAAACGCTCCAGCAGTGTGCCCTTATTGGCGGCGATCCGGTCGACCAGGTCCGCCACCGCGACGCCGGTTGGTGCGCCAGTATCGCGAAGGGCATAGATCCGGGCGTCCGGCAGCATGGTGGAGCGGATCATGTCGCCATCGTGCGCCGCGATTCCATCAAAAGTGCGTTGGACGACGGCAATGGCTTCTTTTTCGTCCGAAGTCTGAGCGGACAGCACAATCATAGTATTGAGCAAAAGGATCGTAAGCGGGCGCATGGGTTCCATTATGCAACGGGGAGGAGAGTGGGCGGATGCTCAGCGGGTTGAAAAAACAAATTGGAATACGGTTAAAGCTATTTATTTGTGTTGGTTAAGGTGCGTTGAGGCGAACGTATGGAGCCACGGCTCTCGTGCATTTTTGGGCAATTTTGCGGTAAAATCCGGCCGGTCGATTTCCGGGGCCGGGTGTGCAACTTCTGCGCTTCCGCTTACCTTTTGCAAGGTTGTGCGGTTTTCGCGGTGAAACGGGTTGGTTTGAAAAAACAAACCTCGGGAGCCGATCGCGCGCCGCGAGAAAGCGTCCAACACCACTGCCAGGTATACGAACTCCGTGCGCAGGCGGATGTAAGTGAGGTCGGCGACCCAGAGCTGATCGATCGCGGTGGGCTGAATCTCG
>JBEKYD010000157.1:0-17796 GCA_049511335.1 Bryobacteraceae bacterium
GGCCAATTTGAACTCTTTCGTGAACTGCCTGCGAGACAATCCCATGACTCAATTCTCCATTCAATGTAAAAAATGATTAACTGAGTCTTAACTGTTTGTGTCAAAAATCGGGACAAGTCCACCCGCGTGTTTCCCATCTAGTCAACCTCAAACGAGCCACATCTTTGTCCCCGGCTGGCAGGGTCGAAAACGCTGCCTACGGAGTGCAGGCCAAAGGCCTACTCCACGTGTGATTTCATGAGGCTGTGGGGGCCGAAGGCCCCGAGACGGCAGACCGCGGAAAACGATGGTCTGCCCCACGTCCCTACTTCTGCCTTCTCGACACGATCCTCACCTTGCGCGTTTCCGAGATCGGTCCGGGCGCTAGCGCGTCATTCGCGATTTCGGCCTGCTCTTGCTGGTGGCGCTTGCCGGAGCCGGTGGCCGGGCTCGCGCTCTCGGGGCGGCCGACGTAGCGGATTTCGCGGTGGGTGGAGTCGAGCAGCGGCTCCATGAATTCCCGCAGGAAACGCCACGGGCCCATGTTGCGCGGCTCTTCCTGCGCCCAGGCCACTTCCGCCGTGGCGGGGTAACGGGCCAGCATGTCGCGCGCCCGATCGGCGGCGAACGGATACAACTGTTCCACCCGCACTAGCGCGACGTGATCGGCTTTGCGCTCCTGGCGCGCCGCGGCCAGGTCGTAATAAATCTTGCCGGAGCAGAAGACCACCCGGGAAACCTGCCCGGCGTTTTCCATCCGCTCGTCGCCAACAATCTCCGCAAACCCTCCGCTGAGGAAGTCGTGCACGCGTGAGATCGCGCGCGGATGGCGCAGCAGGCTCTTGGGCGTGAACACCACCAGCGGTTTGCGCATACCGCGGCGGTCCGGCCCGCCGTACATGTGGCGGCGCAGCAGGTGAAAATAATTGGCCGGCGCGGTGCAGTTGGCGACGATCATGTTGTTTTCGGCGCACAGCGTCAGGTAGCGCTCGATGCGGGCGCTCGAGTGCTCCGGGCCCTGGCCCTCGTAGCCGTGCGGCAGCAGCATCACCAGGCCGCTGGGCTGGCCCCACTTCGATTCGGCGCTCGAAATGAACTGGTCGATCATGATCTGCGCGCCGTTGGCGAAATCGCCGAATTGCGCTTCCCAAATCACCAGCGACAAAGGATCGGCCACGCTGTAGCCGAATTCGAAACCGAGCACCGCGTACTCGCTCAGCGAGCTGTCGAACACTTCGAAACGCGCCTGATCGGGCGAAATATGCTGCAGCGGCACGTAGCGCTTCCCGGTTTCGGAATCGTAAAACGCCAGGTGGCGCTGGCTGAAAGTGCCGCGGCCGGAATCCTGTCCGCTCAGCCGCACCGGCGTGCCTTCGAGCGCCAGCGTGCCGAAAGCCAGCGCCTCGCCGAACGCCCAGTCGATGGGCCCATCCTTGGCGACGGCTTCGCGCCGCTTCTCCACAAACCCGCGCAGTTTGGGATGCAGGTGGAAACTTTCCGGGAACTGCGTCATGGCGCGGGTGACGCGCTCTAACACGGCGTGGTTCACCGCCGTGCGCGGGCAGAAATTGCTGATTTCCTCGCTCGGGACCGCGCTCAGTTCCTGCAATTCGAAATGCTCTATCTTTTTCTGCGCCTGGTCGTAGGCCTCGGAAAGCCGCTGGGCGAAACTCTTGCGCAGGGCTTCCGCCTCTTCGGCGCTCAGCACGCCCTCGCCCAGCAGCCGCTCGGAATAGAGCTTCGCCACCGAGGGATGCTCTTTGATCTTGCGGTACAGAATCGGTTGCGTGTAGCTGGGATCGTCGCCTTCGTTGTGCCCATGGCGCCGGTAGCAGATCATGTCGATCACCACGTCGGTCTTGAACGCCTGGCGGTAATCGAAGGCGATTTGGGCCACCCGCACCGCCGCCTCGGGATCGTCGCCGTTGACGTGAAAGATCGGCGCCTGCACGCCCCGCGCCACGTCGGTGGAATAGGGAGTGGACCGCGATTCGTCCGGCAGCGTGGTGAAGCCGATCTGGTTATTGATGACCAGGTGAACCGTGCCGCCGGTGGAATAGCCGTCGAGCTGCGAGAGATTCAAGGTTTCGGCCACCACGCCCTGGCCGGCGAAGGCTGCGTCGCCATGCACCAGCAGCGGGATCACGCGTTCGCGCGCGGCGTCGCCCAGGCGGTCCTGCTTGGGCCGCACGATGCCCTCCACCACCGGGTCGACCGCTTCGAGATGGCTGGGATTGGGCGCGATCGAAACCACGATTTCCCTTCCGCCGGCGGTCTTGCGCACTCCCGTTGCGCCCAGGTGATACTTCACGTCGCCCGAACCCTGCGTGCTGGCGGGATCCATTTCCCCCTCGAACTCGGAAAAAATCTGCTGCACGTCTTTTCCCACCGCATTGACCAGCAGATTCAGCCGGCCGCGATGCGCCATGCCGATGACGATCTCGTGGACGTTGTTCCCGGCCGCCCGCTCCAGCACTTCTTCGAGTATGGCCAGCGCGGTCTCTCCGCCCTCCAGCGCAAAACGTTTCTGGCCCACGAAGCGCGAATGCAGGAAATGCTCGAATTCCTCCGCCGCGAACAAGTTGGCCAGGATGCGCAGGCGCGTCTCCCGCCCCAGCGGCCATTGATTGGCCTGGTGCTCCATGCGCTGCTGCAGCCAGCGCTTCTGCTCCGGCACCTGAATGTTCATGTACTCGGGGCCGATCTTGCCGCAATAGGTCTGGCGCAGGGTCTCCAGAATCTCGCGCAGGGTGGCGACCGGCTTCGGCGCGCCTTCCCCGATGGTCTCGCCCAGGCTGCCGGTGAGGAATTCGCGGTCGAGGTCCCAGATGGTCAAGCCGTAGGTTTCCGGATCGAGCTCGGGATGGTAGCTCGGTTCGTGGCCCAGCGGATCGAGATCGGCAATGAGATGGCCGCGCACGCGATAGGCGTTGATCATCTGCATGATGCCGGCTTCCTTGGCGATCTCGGCGGTGCGGGCCGCGGTCATGCCCGGCAGCAGCGGTTTGCGGTCCACTTCCCAATGCACCGGCTGGTGCGGCATGCGCAGATGGTCGAAAACCTCTTCGTAAAATCCTTCCTTGCCGTCCAGCAGGGCCTGCACCTGGCCCAGAAACGCTCCCGACTCCGCGCCCTGAATCACGCGATGGTCGTAGGCGCAAGTCAAAGTCATGACTTTGCTGATGCCCAGCGTGGCGCGGGTCTCCTCCGCGGCGCCGCGGTATTCGGCCGGGTAATCGATGGCGCCGGTGGCGACGATGGCGCCCTGCCCCGGCATCAGGCGCGGGGTGGAAGCCATGGTACCGACCGTGCCCGGATTGGTCAGCGAAAGCGTGGTGCCCTCGAAATCGGCGGGCATCAGCTTGGCCGTGCGCGCCCGCGCCACCAGGTCGTCGAAGGCAGCCAGATATTCCTGAAAATTGAGCGCGCCGGCGTTCTTGATATTCGGAACCATCAGCGAGCGGCTGCCGTCTTTTCCCGCCACGTCCACGGCGATGCCCAAATTCACCCGCGGGTGCGCCACCCGGTAACCCTGGCCGTTCGCTTCCGCGTAGGCATGATTGAGCGCCGGCACTTCTTCGAGCGCCTTGACGATGGCCCAGCCAATCAGATGCGTGTAGGAAACCTTGCTCTTGCGAACCACCGAGCGGTGCTGATTGATGATGCGGCGGTTCTCGTCCATCACCTTGACGGCGATGGTCCGCTGCGAAGTGGCCAGCGGTATGGCGAGCGACGCCGTCATGTTTTCGGCGATCTTGCCGGCTACCCCGCGCAGGGGCTGCAACTCGCCGCCGGCCGGCGGTTCCGGCGGCGCCTGGGCGGCGGCGGGAACGGCCGCTCGGGTGGGCGCGAGCGAGGGCGAAGATTCCTCGAAAACATGTTTCCAGCTCGGATCGACCGCGGACCGATCCTGCAGATACTGCCGGTACAGCTCGTCCTCAAGCCAGCTATTGACACTCAAATCCGGTTCGGGTTTTGACGCCATCGGTGGGATTGCTCTCTATCGCTATGATAGCAATGGCAGGAACGGAATTGCCGCCGGCATCCGGGTTTGGGCTGATGCGACCCGCGCGGACTCAGCGAAGCGCCATCGCTGGTGCCGCCGGCCGGCTCTCCAACATCGACAACAGCCGCTGCGGGATCGAGGGAAGCCCAACCACATGTTCGGCCGCGCCCAGCTTGAGCGCCGCGCCCGGCATTCCGAAGACCACCGAGGTAGCCTCGTCCTGGATCATGGTTTGCGATCCCGACTGGCGCATCTTCAGCAGACCCTTGGCGCCGTCTTCGCCCATTCCCGTAAGCAACACGCCCACGGCTCGCCGCGAGGCCATTTCCGCGACCGACAAAAACAGCACATCCACCGACGGTCTCTGGTAACACACCCGCGGCCCGCTCCGCACCTGGACACACAACCCGCGCGCGTCGCGATGCAGAATCATGTGGTAATCGCCGGGCGCCACCAGGACCCGCCCCGGAGCGAGCCGGTCTCCATCCTCGGCTTCCTTCACGTCGAGCGAGCCGATCTGGCCCAACCGCTGCGCAAAGGCCCTGGAAAAGACCGGCGGGATGTGCTGGACGATCAAAATCGGAGGCATGCCGGCGGGCAACCGGCGCACAATGGAAGCCACCGCTTCGGTGCCGCCGGTGGAAGCGCCGATGGCAATCAGTGTGCCCTCCGGCGGGCGCCACGCCGCCGGCCGGCTCGGCGCCAAAGGAAGGAGCATTTCCGCCGCGGGTACGCCGGTGGGTTTGGTCCGATTCGACTGCGCCACCGCCCGGATCTTGTCCACCAAAACCGGCCGCAATTCCGCCACCGAATAAGGACCGCCGGGCTTGGCCAGCACTTCCACCGCCCCGCCCAGTTCCATCGCGGCGATAGCCGCCGAGCAGGATGCCGGCGCCAGAGAACTGATCAGCACCACCGGCATGGGATGAAAATGGGTGAGCTTTTTCAGGAAGGTGAGCCCGTCCATGCGCGGCATTTCGATGTCCAGGGTCAGCACGTCCGGATGAAGGGAGAGAATCCGGTCGCGCGCCACGTAGGGATCGGGCGCCGTGCCCACCACTTCCAGATCCTGTTCGCTGGCCAGCATTTCGCTCAGGACCTTGCGCACGATGGCCGAATCGTCGACGATCAGGACGCGGATTCTGCGGCGGGGGGACATATCGGCGTCTCCGTAATCATCGCGACCGTGATCGCGGCGGGCCCTAACGGCACGGAATAAACGACCGCGCCTGCGGGCGGCGGGCCGGTCGCCACGATTGCCGGCGCGCCCAAGCGAAACGTCACCGCGCCTTCCACCCGGCTGAGCACCGAGCCGCAGATCATATTGGCCAGCTCGCACATCACTTCCGCGACCTGGGAATCCGATAGCTCGCCGGCTTCGGCGCCGAGAAAGTCCGCGGCGATCGACCGGGCCACCGAGCGGCCGAGCTGCACCGTCAGGGACCCGGAAGGCTTGCCTTCAAAACTCAACCGCACGGCGATTTCGTCCGCAACCGGGGGCGTCGCATTATCGGACGGTTCGTCGAGGATGCTGACGAAGAACATCTTTTCGAGCACGTCCACCAGCGATTCACGCAAGACCCGCTCGAGGAAACTTTCAGTCATGCGGCACTCCCAGGTGGCGCTCCAACATTTCCCGCAGATTCTCGGGCAGGAACGGCTTGGTGATGTAACCACAGGCGCCCAATTCCCGGAGGCGCTCGACCCGATGGCGCGTGCCATCGGTGGAAATCACCACCGTAGGAATCGAACGGAGCAGTTCTTCCGACTGGAGACGCTCCAGAAATTGTTCGCCATCCATTTCCGGCATGTTGATGTCGGTCAGAATGACGTCGACCCATTGATCGGCCAGCACGGCGAGAGCTTCCCGCCCGTTGCCCGCCTCGAAACAGTCCGCCACATCGACCCCGGAGAGGCGAATCACACGCCGGACAAGGGCACGCATGGCCGGAGAATCGTCGACGATCAGGACGCGGTAGGCCATGGCATTTCTCCTTTCGCTCGCGGCGCGCCGTTCCAAAGGCGCTGCTCGCCGGCTTCCTGCAATACCACGCGGCCGGTGGCGATCTCGAGCTTTATGGAACGCGACCGTTCGCCGCCCACCACTTCGCCGCTCAGCAGGACGCCCACTTTCCACAGAATCTTTCTCGCCGCCAGAGAATTCCTCTTGCCGATCTCGAACACTTTCCGGTCGTCCATCATCTGGGCGCCGCCGAACGCGTGCACCACCAGGCGGCGTTTGGAGGCTCCCCGCGCAGTCAGCATCTCGATCAATCGCGGAATCCCGGTGTCGGCAAACATAAATGGATTGTGCCGCCCCTTCTCCGGATCGATCCCGGAGTCGGGAAGCATGAAGTGAAGCAGCCCTCCCAACGCCGCTGCGGGATCGTAGGCGGTCAGCCCGATGCAGGAACCGAGAGCGAAGGTCGCCAGCACCTGTTCCGGCGCGTCGGCGACCCGGCAGTCCGCGATCCCTACGACGATCTGGTCCATCCGCCCTCTCTTTTTGCCGGCTTGCGATAAATGGCCGGCCGCAAGTACTCGAGCGCGTGATCGATCCTGGTCAGACTCTCCGCGTGGCCGACAAACAAATATCCGCCCGGTTCGAGGAACTCCGTCAATCGCCGCACCACCGCCTCCTGCACCGTCCGATCGAAATAGATCATGACGTTGCGGCAGAAGATCACCGGAAACGGACGGGGCCAGGTGTAGGGCTCGGTCAGGTTCAGGCGGCGAAACGAGGCTTGCCGGCGCAACTCCGGCGCTACGCGATAGCTCGCCCGAGGCTGTCCCTCCCTCACCAGGAAGCGGGAGATCCATGCCGCCGGCAAAGCCGCGCAACGTTCGGCCGAGTAACGCGCTTCCGCGGCGGCCGCCAAGGCCCGGTTCGAAATATCCGTCCCCACAAATTGCAGCCGCGCCGATGGCATGGCGTCATTCAAAACCATGGCCAGGGTCCAAAGCTCTTCACCGGTCGAACAGGCCGCGCTCCAGACATCCACCGCCGGGCGGCTTTTCAGCCAAGGCACGACTTGCTCCCGCAGAAACGTAAAGTGCTCGGCCTCGCGCAAGAAGCTGGTATGGTTGGTGGTGAGGGCGTCGATCATGGCGGCCAGAGCCGCGCCTGTTTTGTCTTCGAGCACGTGCCGATAATACTGCTCGAACGATTGCAGGCCGCCGCGCTGCACCAGGCGCCGGAGGCGCGCCGACACCAGTTCTTCCTTTCCGCTCCTCAGGTCCAGCCCGAAGGTTCGCTTGGCCAGATCGCAGATTCGCTGAAATTCCTCGGGCCGCAGGGGCGCCACCGGATTCGGCTCGTTCCACTCACGGACCGGCATCGGCGCGCTCCTTGAAGAGCCGTTCCAGGTCGAGGATCAAGCCGACCCGTCCGTCGCCCAGTATCGCGCCGCCGGCAATTCCCGACACACCCTTGAACGTCTCTCCCAGGCTTTTGATCACCACCTCCTGCTTGCCGATCAGCTCGTCCACCAGCAAACAGAAACGCCCACCTTCGACTTCCCCGACGATCATCACCGACGCGCGCGGATCGGTCGAAGCCGGCGTCACCTGAAAGCGCTTGTAGAGCCGTAAAACGGGCAGCAGGGCCTCCCGCACCAGGGCCATTTCCGCCCGCTGCTTCACGGTCCAGATGGTGTCTTCCTTGGGACGGAGCATTTCGCGAACCGAGAACAGCGGAACGATGTAGCGTTCCGCGCCCACCCGCACCACCAGCCCATCGATGATCGCCAGCGTCAGCGGCAGCTTCAACGTAAAGGTGGTGCCCTGGCCGGGAACCGAGCGGATCTCGATTCTCCCGCGCAGCTTGTCGATATGCCGCCGCACCACGTCCATGCCCACACCCCGCCCGCTCACGTTGGTCACCACGGCGGCGGTGCTGAAACCGGGCTCGAAGACCAGGTTGAAAACTTCCGTGTCGGTGAGGCCTTCGGCGGTTGCGATCAGTTTGCGTTCGATGGCTTTGGCCGCAATTCTTTCCCGATCCAGACCGCGTCCGTCGTCGGCGATCTCGATTAAGACTTGGCCGCCGCGATGCTGGGCGGAAAGCGTCACCCGGCCGGTCTCCGTTTTGCCTGCCGCGCGCCGTTCGCGGGGGGTCTCCAGACCGTGGTCCAGCGCGTTGCGGACCATGTGCATCAAAGGGTCGGCCAACTCCTCGACAATGGTGCGGTCCAACTCGATTTCATCGCCGGCGGTGACCATCTCGACCCGCTTTCCGAACTGCCGCGACAGATCGCGCACCAGGCGAGCCATGCGCCGGAACAGCGGGCCGACCGGCACCAGCCGCATGGCCATGGCGGTCTTCTGCAGTTCCTGCGTGATGCGGGTGAGTTGGGCCATGTTGCGCTGCAACCGGGTGCTCTTCAGAGTGGGCAGGTCCGGGTCTTGGCGCACCAGCGATTCGGCGATGACCATTTCGCCCGCCATTTCCACCAGCAGATCGAGCTTGGCGGTGTCCACCCGGACCGCATTGGCACTGCCGCGGCGCGCTTCGGCCGGCGCGCCTTTGGGACCAGCCTCGGAGGTCTCCGGGTGCGCGGGCGGAAGCTCGGCCGGCTGCTCGTCCCGGTCCGGTTCGGGATGGCCGCCGCCCAACTCGGCCGGCGCCGCACACACCCCGCGAATGCGGGCCAGCAACGCCTCCTCGCCGCCTACCGGCGGACCGTTCGTCCCGGGCGCTTCCAGATAGCGGAGCCAGCGGCGCAGATAGTCGGCGCTGGCCAGAATGGCGTCGATCGCGGGTGGTGTAAGAGTCAGCTCGCCGTTGCGGGCACGGTCGAGAACCGTCTCCGTCTCGTGGGCGACCTTCTGCACATGCCAGAGCTCCAGAAATCCGGCCAAGCCTTTAATGGTGTGAAATGCCCGGAACACCGCATTGAGGGTTTCGGCGTCGCACGGATCCCGCTCGAGCATCAGCGCCTGGGTTTCGATACTGGCCAGGTGCTCGCCACTTTCGAGCACGAAGTCCGACATCAACTCCGGATCCTGCGCGAGCGATGGCGAGTTGGCCGCCGTCTTTGGCGATCCGGCCTCCCGCACGGCGCGTTCGAGTTCCGTCAGCCCGGCCTGCAGTTGTTCAGACAGACCCTCGGCCCCGGGCGCTTCGGTGGCGGTGAGCAGCGCAATCAGAGAGCCGGCCGACTCGGCCGCCTGGATCGCTCCCTCGGCCCGCGCCGATTCGACAATCCCCGCGAGTTGAGGAACCCACGCGCCGGCCAGCGCGCCGATCGGTGCATCCGGCTGGCGCATCACCAGTTGCACCGCAAGATCGTCGATCAAGTGCCCGATTTCTTCCAGTTTAAGCATGGTGGTGGCCACCGTCCCACGGAGTGAGGTCGCAGATCATGGCGCGGGTGCTTAGTGCAGAATCGAGTTCAACCCGTTCAGGTCCTGGGTCGAAAGCACCTTATCGATATCCAGGAGAATCTTTACCTTGCCTTTCACTTTGGCCATTCCGAGCAAGTAACGGTTGCCGATATCTTCGCCAAAATCGGGCGTGTCCTCGATCTCCTGGTCGGAGAGGTTGAGCACTTCCGACACTCCATCCACCACGATTCCCATCATGAGAGGTCCCGATTCGCCTTGCACTTGCGTCACGATGATGCAAGTTCGCTGGGAATACTCGGCCGTCGGCAGTCCGAACTTCAGACGAAGATCGATCACCGGGACCACCCTGCCGCGCAGGTTGATCACTCCTTTTACGTGGGCGGGCGTTTGCGGAACCGCCGTGATTTCCTGAAGCCCCATGATTTCGCGCACTTTGAGCACGCGAATCCCGAACTCTTCGTTACTCAGGGCAAAAGTAAGGTACTTGCCGGAACGCACGTCCAAGGGCGCCCCGGCGGCGACTGGATTTTGGGAAAGAACGCTTGCAGACATTTTCATCTCCTCGACCGTATTCTCGGTGGCGCACTGGGTTGCCGAAGCGCGCCTTATACGTCCACCGCGTAAGGCTCGTTGAGCAACAGTGCCGACGCATGTACGGTGCCCTTGGCGCCGTCCTGTGGCGTCAGGCTGACCTTGACCGTCAGAGCTTCCTCACCCCATTCGAACCGCGCGACAATCCATTCGGCGTGCCCTGCGTTTCGGGCTTTGAAGTTGTGGCCGTAGACCACCGTCGGCACACTCAGTCCCAGAGGGCCGAGATGCGCTTCTAAGTCGGTCTTGACATTGCCGATGACCATGTTGGTAATCTCGGCAATCGCGTCGAGAACTTCTTCATTGACCGCCGACGCCTCGGTCATGAGCATCTGCCCGCAGATCTTACAGGCCAAGGTCGGCGAACAAGTGATGCTGCCGGTGCCCGCCCAATTACCCGCCAGACCGACAAACGATACCACCCCGTCGCGCACGTCCGAGGTGTCCCGTTCCATGGTCACCATCGCGGGCTTCAATTCTTCACCCAGCATGGTGGAAGCCACCTGCCGGGTCGCGTGCTGGATGCAATTGACGATCAGATCCTTTACATTCATAAAGGCAACGCCGGCTCGAGAATGCCTGCGAGCTTCTCCTTAATTTGATCGGCCGTGAACGGCTTGCGAACGTAGCCGGCCGCTCCCAAGCGCACGGCTTCGGCGACCTTGGCCTCGCCCCCTTCGGTGGTAATCATGACCACTGGAATAGCTTCCCATTCGGCGGTCGCTTTCACTTTGCCCAGAAATTGCAAACCGTCCATTTTGGGCATGTTGATGTCGGTCAGGACCAGGTGAACCTTATGGCTCTGCATCATCGCGAGGGCTTCTTCGCCGTCCCCCGCCTCCATGATGTTCCCGATAGCCATGCCGGTTTGCCGTAGTACCCGCTGTAGGATCTTACGAATAGCCGCGGAGTCGTCCACCACCAAGATTTCGGCTTCCATTCCATTCCTTCCATCAGGACTTATCGGTTGAGAGGAGCTTTTGCATTAGAGGGAAGGGGGAGAAAACTGGAAGGCAGGGGGCAGAAGCCAGAAGGCAGAAGGCAGAATCGGCTTTGCGCGCCGCTTTAGCGATAAATCAGGTAGCGCTCCCGCAGCGCGAGGAAATCTTGGACGGCCCCCTCAAAGCTCTGCTCGATCGCGCGCGGATCCTCGCCCGTTTCGAGCCGCCGGATCGCGTCGTCGCTGCCGATCAGCCCCGCATTCGCCGCCAGATCGATTTTCCCGGGGTACAGCTTCTCCAAAGCCGCGGCCAGCTCCAGCCCCAGCCGCGCCGAGTCGAGCACCTCGCGGTTGACGATCTGGAACCGCACGCCCTCCACCCGCACCCCACCGAAATTCGATTCCGAGGGCGTGAAGCTCGTGGCATACACCCGCACCCCCGGAATCCCGCGCCGGTTGAGGTAAGCCGCCAACTCGCGCCCGCCGATGAAATCGGCCCCGATCTGTTCGAACGGAGCATCCGTGCCACGCCCCACCGAGAGGTTCTTCGACGCCTCCAGCAGGCACAGCCCCGGATACAGAATCGCCGCGTTCAGGCTGCGCATGTTCGGCGACGGATTCACCCAGGGCTGAGCGGTGGCGTCGAACCAATCCCCGCGCTGCCAGCCTTCCATGGGAATCACGGTTAACGCCGCGCCCAGCTTCCCTTCCCCATTGAACAATTGCGCCAGCTCGCCCATGGTCATACCGTGCCGCACCGGCAGGCCGGCGAAGTAACCCACGAAAGAGCGGTGAGATGCATCGAGCAGCGGCCCCTCCACATGCATGCCGGTGACGGGGTTCGGCCGGTCCAGCACGTAGAACGGCATGCCGGCCTTGGCCGCCGCCTCCATGGCATAGGCCATGGTGGTCTCGTAGGTGTAGAAGCGCGCGCCCACGTCCTGAATGTCGAACACCAGGGCGTCGAGGCCCTTCAGCATTTCCGGCGTGGGCCGCCGCGTGGCGCCGTAGAGGCTGTAAATCTTCATTCCGCTGGCGCCGTCCACCGAATCCGGCAAACTTTCCCGGTCTTCCCTGCCCGCCAAGCCGTGCTCGGGCGAAAATAATGCTACCAGACGCACGCCGGACTCGCGCATCAGGTCGACATTGCGCCGGCCCCGCGCATCCACTCCGGTCTGGTTGGTAATCAATCCGACGCGCTTCGCGGCAAAAGCGACGAAGTGTTCCGCCACCAGCCGGTCCAGCCCGGTTTCGGTCGCGCCCGAATGCTCCACCTCGCGCCGCAACCCGGCCACCGAGCCGCCCACGGTCTCGTCGTACCCGGTCAGAATCACTCCTTGGGTGCGAATGCCCACCGCCGCCGCCACCATGGTCGCCACCTTTCCGCGCAGCGGCGTGATAGCCGGATGCTGGGTGGGGTGCACGCTGTTGGCGAGCAGAATGACGTAAGTCTTGGTCGCGGGGTCGATCCAGATCGACGTCCCCGTAAACCCCGTGTGGCCGTACGACCCGATGGGGAACAGCTCGCCGCGATTGCCCGAATAGGGCGAATCCAAATCCCACCCCAGCCCGCGCAGGATCGGCTGATCCGGCGGGCTCTGCGGCTCGGTGAATTTCGCGACGGTGAAGGGGCTCGCAATGCGCACGCCATCGAGCGTCCCCTGGTTCAGCATCATCTGCGCGAAGCGCGCCAGATCGTCGGCCGTGGAAAAAACCCCGGCGTGGCCCGCAATGCCGCCCATGTTGCGCGCCGTGGGGTCGTGCACCACGCCGCGCAGAGGCGGGCCGTCCTTCACCGGCCAGCGCTCGGTAGGCGCAATGCGCGGGCCGAGCGAAGCCGGCGGTTGGAACATGGTGTCTTTCATCCCCAGCGGCCGGAAGACGCGATCCCGCGCGTAGTCGGCCAGCGTCTGCCCGCTCAGCCGGTGCACCATCTCGCCCAACAAAATGAAGTTGATGTCGCTATAAACAAACCGCGCGTCCGGCGGCCCCGCGGGAGGGTCCGTGCACGCCAGGCGAATGCCGGTGTCGTACCCCGACCACGGCTTGTCCAGCGGCACATCCGGCCGCAGCCCCGAAAAATGGGTAAAAAGGTTGCGCAGGGTGATGTCGCTCTTCCCGCCCTGAAACTCGGGGATGTACACCGTCACGCGGTCGTTCAGCCGGAAGCGCCCCTGTTCGAACAACTGCATCAGCGAGGTGGTGGTGGCGACGACTTTGGTCAGCGAGGCCAGGTCGAAGATGGTGTCCACCGTCATCTCCTCCGGCGCCGGCGCCAGCGCCCGCTTGCCGTAGGCTTTGCGATAGACCACCTTGCCGTCGTGTCCCACCACCAGCACAGCCCCCGGCAACCGCCCCTGCTCGATGGCTTCGCCGATGGCGCGGTCGAGCGCCGGCCCCGCCGAAAACTCCTGCGTCCACCCGGCCGCGCCCAATGCCGCGCCCATCCCCAACGCGCACCAGAAATTCCTCATCACCGTTTCATTCTAATCTGTGTTTATCTGTGTTCATCTGTGGCTCGAACTTGATTTTTTTCACGGCTCATTTTGGCGCCGACAGCGCCGCAACGGCCGGCAGCATATTGCGGATCGCCGCGATGCGCCAGCCCGCCGGCGTTCGCACGCAGACGATGGTGGTCCACATGTGCCGTGCCGGCGCGCCGGCCAAGCCTCCGATTTCGTACCGTCCATCGGCGATCGCCGCATCCGGGGAGAGAAAACGCACCGACTCGACGGCGATAGTACGCCGCCCGCCGCTTCGCTCGGAACTGGCGAGCGTGCCGCCGACTACGGCGCTCCGCCCCTTGCGCCATTCGCCGGAAGAGACCAGTTGGTCGGCCTCCGGCGTAAACAGCGCCCCGATGGCTTTCGCGTCCCGGTGCTCACGGGCGTCGACGTAGCGGGCGACAAGTTCGCGCACCCCGCTTTCGTCGGAAAGCTTTTGCGGGAAAAGCGGAAGAACGGCGAGGAACACGATCGCGATTTTGTACATGGTTTTGGCCCTGCGGGAATAGTGTCTCAAACCCGGCGGAAAAATGCAGAACGCGCCCGGTCAATGAATCGCGATGGTGACGGGCGGGCTGCTGACTCCGTCCGACACCAGCACCACCGATGCCGTGCCGGAGGCGAGACCCGTGGGAATTTGAACGTCGATCTGCTCCACCCCCGCGGTGGCCGTGGAGACCGATTGCACCGCCGCGCTCTCGCCCTGAATGGTGACCGCAAGCATCGATCCGGCGGCGCCGGTAGCGAACAGCGCCACCGTGCTGCCGGCAGCGGCGGGGTTGGCGGCGCTATTCAATGTTCCGTTCTGATTGAGGGCTTCGGCTTGCCCGGAGCCGCCGCCCGAAGCGGTGAACAGAGCAGGCACGGCCTGAGCCAGGGTGAGGACGGGCGAGGTGGATTCGATATCGCCGTACACCGCGGTGACGGCCACGGTTTGGCCGCTCAAGCCCGCCGGCACAATCGCCGATGCCTGCCGCGACGACGCGTAAAGCATTTGGCCGGCCACGCCGTTGAACAGCAAGCTCGCGTTGCCCAACTGGACGGCACGGGATGCCGCGGACACGAGTGTGACTGGACCAAGTCCCGAGCCGAAGACCACCACCACTTCGCCGGGCGCCAGCGGACCGGTTTGATCGCTGGCGCCGTTGACCACGGCGGTAATCGACGGCGCCGCGGAGGCCGGCTCGATGGCGCGCACGGCATTATTGCCTGCATCGGCGATGAAGATATCGCCGGAAGCGTCGGCCGCCAAACCCTGAGGCAGGTTCAGCGCCGCCGCAGTGGGCGGGCCGCCGTCGCCCGCATAGCAGCAGTTGCCGTTGCCGCCAATTGTCGTGAGCTGTCCGCCCGACGGAATTTCGCGAATCTGGTTGTGACCGGTGTCGGCAATAAAAAGATCGCCGGCGCTATCGACGGCCACGCCCTGAGGGGCGCTCAACACGGCCTCCGTCCCATTGCCGGCAACGGTGGAGATCTTGCCGGCCGGCGAGATGGCGCGCACCCGGTGGTTGCCTGTATCGGCGATGTAGATGTTCGAAGCCGCATCCACCGCGACCCCGGCCGGCAGGTTGAGCTGTGCGCTGGTGGCGGCGCCGCCATCGCCCGAATAGCCCTGCCCGCCGCTTCCGGCCAGCGTCCCGATGTTTCCGTTCCCAGCGATGCGGCGGATCCGTTGGTTGCCAGTGTCGGCCACCAAAACGTTGCCATTGGCGTCGATGGCGACACCCTGGGGCGCGTGCACCGAAGCCTGCCCGGCCGGTCCGCCATCGCCATAGAAAGAAGCGTTGCCGTTGCCCGCCAGCGTGTACATCGCGCCCGTGCCGGTCACCATCCGGATTCGGTTGTTATGCGTATCGGCGATATAGAGGACCCCGTTGCCAGCCACGGCAACGCCCATGGGGCTATCCAACTGCGCGCTGGTGGCGGGGCCGCCGTCGCCCGAATAGCCCGCCACCCCGGTGCCGGCTACAGTCGTGATCGCGCCCGAGGGCGAGATTTTCCGCACCCGATGATTGAGCGTGTCGGCCACAAATAGGTTGCCTTGGGCATCCACGGCCACGCCCGCCGGGTTGTTCAATTGAGCCACCGCGGCCGCTCCGCCATCGCCCGAGTAGCTTTCCAGGCCATTGCCGGCGGCCACTGCCAGCAGACCGGCGGAAGTCACTTCCCAAATGCGGAAGTCGCCGGGCGCGAGACCCGAACCGGTGCCGATCGAGCCCTCCGCGAAATAGATGATGCCCGCGGCGTTCACGGCTAAGCCCGTCGGTCCGCTGAGTTCTTCGGAAACGGCCAACTGCCCGACTTCGAGCGGTATGCCGTCTAAGGCGCCGGCCAGGGTGTCGATGGTGCCTTTCAGCACCTGGCGGATGCGGCCGTTGCCGTAATCGGCGATGTAGAGGTTGCCCGCGGCGTCAAGGGCCACGTCGGTGGGCAGCACGATGGCGGCGCTGGTCGCCGGACCTCCATCGCCGGTCGTGGTGGAAACGCCGGTTTCGTCCCAAATGGAGCCGTAAACCGCGGAGAAACCAGTGCCGGCCACGGTGCCGATCACCCCGGCGGGCGATACCATGCGGACGCGGTTGTTGACGGTATCGGCAATGTAGAGGTTGCCGATGCGATCCACGGCCACGCCTTCCGGTTCATTGAGGCTGCCGACGGTGGCCTGGATGCCATCGGCCGTAAATCCGGCTACGCCATTGCCCGCCACGGTGGAAATCGTTCCGTTGGCCGAGATTCTGCGCACCACGTTGTTGCCGGTATCGGCCACGTAGAGGTTGCCGTTGGTATCCACCGCCAGGCCCAGCGGGCCGCTCAACTGGGCCGAGGCGGCCAGTCCTCCGTCGCCGCTATAGCCGGCCGTACCGGTGCCGGCGTAGGTAGAGATGGCGCCGCTCGAAGAAATGCGGCGGATGACGGCGGCATCGCGATCCGCCACGTAGACGTTGCCGCCAGCGTCGATGGCAATGCCGGCCGGATATTCAAGCTGCGCCGCGACGGCCGCTCCGCCATCGCCCAGGTACCCGGAACGGCCGTTACCGGCGATCCGCGTGAGTGTGCCCGAGGTATCGACTTTGAAAACCGAATGAAGGCCGCCGAAATAGAGATTGCCGAAGCCGTCGAGCGCCAGCCGCGGCGGATCCCCGATCGAAGCGGCAGCCGCCGACGCCGGCGTGATGGGAGGGTTCCCTCCCGCCACCGTATCGATTACACTTTGCGCGCCGAGCGACGCGGCACATACCAATCCGACCAATCCCGGAAGAACCTTGAACACGGTTCTCGATACCTCGACTTTCCAAATTCACCGCGGAAAGGGGAGAGCGTGGCTGGGTTCCGGACCGTAATGGGACCGGAACCGGACGTGTGCGTAGGGAGCGAGGAAATCCCTCCGCTCTTTCCGAATCTTGTAATGCAGCGACTTTCCTTAGATTTATAACACGCGGCAGCCGCCCGCCGCGCAAAGTTTTCAAACCCAATGCCGTCACCTTAATAGTGTAGGATCCGGCGTTTTTGCTCAGGAGAATGTTTCCGTAGGCAGACTCCGGGCGCACCTCTTGTCGGCACGATCGAGAGAGGCGTGGCTACGAGGCGCGGATCGTGATTTAGAGGTGTTCGGCATAGGTCAGGCGGCGGTTTTGAAGCGTTTTTCGGAGTTGGGGGTCGAGTGCTGGGCTGCTTTGAGGCGGCGATGGTGGACGATCAAGCGGAGGATTTCCGGATTTGAAAAATCGAATTGCGGGGGCAGCAGCTCACGCGGGAAATCGGTAGCAGGGTTGTAGGTTTCTCCCGCTTTTTCAGCAAGTTGGGACATCGACTGGGCGTCTTCGATGGCTTTCTCGAAGGCGGCTTTGCGGTCGGCCTGGAGTTGGCGGAGCATGGCGATATCCTTTTCCACGCGGCGCTGGATGCGGGAAGCGTAGAGGGCGATCCGTTCGAGGCTTTTGTCGTGCGCGAGCCAAGTGCGGCCTTTGGCGGCGGCGACGGCGGCCTCGGGGTGGGTGGGGCCCGGTTGGAGGACGCCGATGTCGAGAGCGAAGATGGCGTCTTCGATGGCGACGGCGCGCTGCAGTTGCCAACGGCCGTCGGCGATGGACTGGACGAGGCCGGCTTCGAATCCGCCGGCGGGGTTGAAGTAATCTCGGATGTCGAGGCAGTGTTTCTCGTAGGCGACCCGGTCTTCCGGGGTGAGGATGTGGATCTGGCCGGTGAGGCCGTGGCGGAATGCGTTGAGGGCGCGCGGATCGCGCGGTTTGGCAGCGGTTTCGTTAGTCATAAGTTCGATTGGTGAGCTTCCTTTCAAGCTTCCATCGACCTCATACCTGGATCCGGCGCATTCCGGGCGGGGGTTTTGGTCGCAGTGCTGGGTTGACAGGGCGTTCGGCAGCTTCCTGACGTTTCGGGATAACCTAACTTTTGGTGAGGTAATCCCGAAA
>JBEKYD010000158.1:0-17585 GCA_049511335.1 Bryobacteraceae bacterium
GCTGATGGAAGGAAAGGGGTAAGAGAATATTTGCAAGCCTTGTGACTGCTACTCGGGCCGATCTCACTTTTTCGTTAAGCGCCGTGTAAGTCACAGTAAACACATGCAGTTGGCGGAGAGCGGCTTGGAGTACGGCGATACAGGCCGTCGAACGTGGGTTAGGGGGAAGCAGAATTGGGGATTAGCGGCGGGCTGGCTGGTTCCGGAGGAAGGTGAGGGGGGGCTGGAGGGAAGCACGGTTGCCCTAGCGATCCATAAAGATCGTAGCGCTCTCGCTGGACGATCACCATGGTACAAGCCCGCGGCGCATTGGTAAAAGCGTCAACTGGATGGAATCTTCCATGTAAGCGTTTGTGAGCGTGGCGCCGCCTATCGCGACCCCTGTTATAATCGGCTCGAAGTAAGAGGAGGCTCGAAACGTTTATGTCTCAGTCGACGTCGCGTAGGTTTTTCCTGGGAGCGGCCACGGCGGCGGCCGCTTCACGGGTTTGGGGAGCTAACGATCGGGTGAATGTGGCCATCGTCGGGCTCGGCGGCCGTGGCACCAATCACCTCAACATTTATTCCCGGCTGCCCGAAGCCCGAGTGGTGGGACTTTGCGATATCGATCAGGCGGCCCGCGAGAGAGCCCAGGCTACGCTATTGAGAAACACCGGCGAAAAAGCCAAGGAATTCGAAGATATGCGGCAAGCTTTCGCGGACTCCAGCGTGGAAGCCGTTTCCATCGCCACACCCAATCACTGGCACGCCCTGGCCGCAATTTGGGCGATGAAGGCCGGCAAAGACGTCTATGGCGAAAAACCGGCCTGCTACAACATCTATGAAGGCCAGCGCATGATCCAGGTGGCGCGCGAGACCAAGCGCATGCTGCAGATCGGCTCCCAGCACCGCAGCACGCCCTTCAAGATGCGGGCCATCGCCGCGCTCCAGGGCGGTCTCATCGGCCAGGTCTATATGGCCAAGGGCCTCTGCTTCAAGCGCCGCGCTTCAATCGGCCATAAGGACGATTCGCCGGTGCCGCCGGGCGTCAACTGGGACCTCTTCCTTGGGCCCGCACCCATGCGGCCGTTCAACGCGCTGCGCTTCAAATACAACTGGCATTGGTTCTGGGATACCGGCAACGGCGATATCGGCAACCAGGGTGTACACGAAATCGGCATCTGCCGCTGGGGACTGGGCGATCCCGACATGCCAAAAACCGCTTTCGCGCAGGGTGGGAAGTACGCCTATAAAGATGACCAGGAAACCCCCAACACGCTGCTGGCCAGCTACGATTACGGCGGGCGCGAAATCGTTTTCGAAGTGCGCGGCCTGCTCACCAACGCCGAAGGCGCCGTAGTGAAGGGACGCCCCGGTGCCGCGCCTGCCGAGGGCGCGATGGCGCCGCCTACAGGCCCCGCGCCCGTCGCCATTACGCCGAAAGATTCCAGGCCCCTCAACATCATGATCGGCAATCTTTTCTACGGTACCGAGGGCTGGGCGGCGATGAGCGATCAGGGCTTCCTGGCCTTCAAGGGAGAAACCACCGAACTGGTGATGGAAGAACGGCCCGACCGAAGCGAAGGCCGCGGCGATGCCACCCCGCTGCACATGCAGAACTTCCTGGCGGCTTGCAAGTCGCGGAATTACAAGGATTTGCATGACGATATCGCCAACGCCTACCTGAGCGCGTCCTTGTGCCATCTGGCCAATATCAGCTATCGGACTGGCCGCAAGCTGACGCTGGCGCCCGGACCCAAATTCGTCGGCGACGCCGAAGCCGATAAGCTCATCACCCGCAACTATCGCAAGCCCTACGTAGTGTGAGCCAGTCGAGTGGGGCAGACCATGGTTCTGGCGGTCTGCCCTGTATTAGTAGGGCGGACCCCCTGGTCCGCGCGGGACGCCCTAGTCCCGCACTTTGCCCGAAGAATCAAATCTGCGACACGGCAAAGAGCCGGCCAGGGGGCCGTCCGGTGGGACAGACGATCGTTTTCTGCCGTCTGTCAGGCGGTTGTGGCGCGGCGTGAGGGTCAAACCCGGTAAGTGTCGGCGCGCCAGGCACGAATCGATTGCTTAATCGCATCTGGCGCCGTGCCTTCGGCGGCGGCTTTTTCCGCCAATAGCGGGGATTCGACGTCACCGGCGAAACGCAGGGCGATGATCTGGCGGATGGAAAGGCGCGGGTCGAGCAACTTGCCGGTGAGGACGAAATGGCGCAGGTTCTCCTCGACTCGGATAGCCCGGTCCTGGGCTTTCAGAGCAAACATGCGACAAAACAAGGCCGTCAGAATGGCGCAGAAACTCAGCGCCAGGATCAGGGCCGCGCTGTATAGCCGTTCATGATCTCCCCACGATTCATAAAGGTTCACGGCGGAACCGATTACGGTCAATAGCAGCACGGGCAACAGAACGAGATGGAACATCGGCACGGTTTGCCGGTGGTTGGAATACGACTGCTCGGGCAAGGGAACCTCCTCCTTAAATATAAGTCCGGTCCAAAAGAGAATTCTACGTTGGATACGGCGTGACAGGAAGGGAAAGTCGATTTTGGGAGGTGCGGGTTGAATTTGCCGGGCAAAAACGTAGAGTTTTACAGCAGCCACGGCGAGATTTCCGACCGTCCTTCAACCCTCTGATTCAATAAGCCTTGCCGTAAATCGCAGCATATCGACTGTTGCAATACCCACCATCGCCTTGCTGTTGCGTTTTGCTACGGCATGGATCTGCATGAAATCACTACAGATAAACAGATGCCAAAGTCCGTTTTTTGGCCCCCGCCGTGCCCTATACAGAAGCAGAAAGGATGGACGATTATGACGGTTATTCTGGTTCTGGCAACTTTCTTGGCATTCGTGGTTTTGGATTGGGCAATCAATCGAGGCAAAGTTCTACATACGGTTCCTGTAAGAGAGGCGATTCCAAACGCGGAACTGCATGGAGATATCGTCGCGGGATTCCACACCCCCGCTACTGTTTCCTATCATCCGGGCCACGGCTGGCTGGCGCGTGAGCGCAAGAACGTGATGCGCGTGGGCGCCAATGAATTCGCCGCGGCGCTGGCGGGCAAAGTGGAGAGAATCGAGCTGCCGAAGCGTGGGCAATGGCTGCGGCAGGGGCAAAAGTTCTTGACGTTGTTCCGGAATGGGGAAAGCGTCGAAATGGTGTCACCGGTCGAAGGCGAAGTGCTGGAAGTTAATGCGGCGATTGCCAACGATCCGGCGTTGCTCCGGCATGACCCGTACGGCGCGGGATGGCTGCTGTCGGTGCACGTGCCGGACGAGGAGAGCGTGATCCGCAATTTGGTTCCCAAGAGCCTGGTGCGGGAGTGGATGCGCGAGGCGGTGGAACGGTTGTATGCTCGTCAACCGGCGTTGGCTGGCGCGTTTGCCGCCGACGGAGGCCGTCCGACCGACGATTTGCTGGCGGAGATTCCAGGGGTGAATTGGAAGCAAACCGCTCAGGAGTTCTTCCTCACGGATACGGGATCGACGAAATAGCTGGTCTGTTTCCACAGTTTTCTTGCCTGCTTGTAAGTTTTTACTACACATTGAAGTAAAACTCTGCTAAAAAAGAGTTGAGGGTCCCATTATGCCTAGGGCCATTTTGTACGACAGCACCATTTGCATCGGCTGTAAAGCGTGCGAATCCGGTTGCGCCGAACGCTGGGGTTTACCTTATAACGATCGCGTGGCGGGCGAGGAATATCTTTCGGCACATAAGCTCACCGCCATCCAAACGCACGGCGATCGTTTCAGCCGGCGCCTTTGCATGAATTGCGTGCAGCCGGCGTGCGCTTCGGCTTGCCCGGTAGGGGCGTTCCAAAAGACCTCGCTCGGGCCGGTGGTTTATGACGGATCGAAGTGCATTGGCTGCCGCTACTGTATGCAGGCCTGCCCGTTCCAGGTGCCGACCTACGAATGGTCGAAGCGCCTGCCGCTGGTTCGCAAGTGCGACATGTGCTACGCGCGGCAGAGCGCGGGCAAGCTGACTGCCTGCGCCGAAGTCTGCCCCACCGGCGCCACCAAGAACGGCGACCGCGACGAGTTGATCGCGGAAGCCCGCCAGCGCATCGCCGGGAAGCCGGACCAATATTACAACCGGATTTACGGCATCAAAAAAGAAGTGGGCGGCACCTCGGTGCTGTTCCTTTCGGCGGTGCCCTTCGAGCAGATCGGCCTGCGCACGAACGTGCCGCAAGAGCCGTTGCCGGAGACCACCTGGCGCGTGCTGGAGCTGCTGCCCGATGTAGTCTCCACCGGTTCGGTGTTGCTGGGAGGCATCTGGTGGATCACCAACCGCCGCGCGGAAGTGGCGCGAAAGGAGGGCAAGCGCCAATGAAGCTGCGGCTTCCCAAAATCACGATCTGGCGCGCGATCTTCGCGGCCATCGTGTTGAGCGGGCTGTACGCCACTTATCTGCGGGTATTCTACGGGCTGGGCGGCTCTACCAATCTGAGCGACAAGTTCCCCTGGGGGATTTGGGTCGCCTTTGACGTCATTTGCGGGGTGGGCTTGGCGGCGGGCGCCTTCACCCTGGTGGTGATCGTTCATATCTTTGCCATCGACAGTTACAAGCCAGTGCTGCGGCCGGCCATTCTCACGGCCTTTCTGGGCTATCTCCTGGTGGTGGTAGGGCTGATGTACGACTTGGGCCGCCCCTACCGCCTCTGGCATCCACTGGTGATGTGGAATCCACACTCGGTGATGTTCGAGGTGGCCTGGTGCGTAACCCTGTACAGCACTGTGCTGTTCCTGGAATTCCTCCCGGTGGTGTTCGAGAAATTCGGTTTGCACAAGCCCCTGGCGTGGATTCACCGCATCTCGGTGCCGCTCATGATCCTGGGCGTGCTGCTTTCCACGCTGCACCAAAGCTCGCTGGGCTCGCTGTTTCTGATCGTCCCGGAAAAGATGTATCCGCTGTGGTACAGTCCGATCCTGCCGCTGCTGTTTTATGTATCGGCGATCGCGGTGGGGCTGGCCATGACCATTTTCGAATCGTGGCACAGCAGCCGGACGTTCGGGCGCGCCCTCGAGCTGCCACTATTGGCCAGTATGGCGCGCGTGTTGGCGGTGGTGCTGAGCGCCTACCTGTGGATTCGCTTCCTCGATCTGACCCATCGCCACGTGTGGGATTTGCTGTTGCGGAATCGGATCGAAACCTGGCTGTTCGCGCTCGAGATCGCCTTGATGCTGGTCCCCGCCGTGCTGCTCTTCCAGGCCCCGATTCGCCGCAGTCCCGGCAAGCTTTACGCCTGCGCGGTGATGGTGGTGTTTGGATTCATCGCCAACCGGCTGAACGTGGGCACCACCGGGTTGGAAGCCGGCTCTGGCACGCATTACGTTCCCAAGTGGAGCGAGGTTGCGGTGACGCTTTCGATCGTTGCCTGCGGGTTCGCCGCCTTCCGCATGATCGCGGGTTACTTTCCGATTTTCGAAGCGCACTCGCATGAGGACGGGCGGAGAGAATCGGAAAAAACGGAGGAGGATTCCGTCTCGGTGGGATGAACTTGCGGTCGAAACTCCGGGTCGGGCTGGCTGCCAAGGTGGCGGTCTGTGTGATCGCCGGGACGGCGGCCTTTTTCACGCTGTTCGGCTTCCTCAACTTGCGCATGGAGCGCGCGCAGAGCGAAGACATGGTGCGGCAGTCGGCGCAGCGCATCACCGACGTGATTCTGCGCAGCACGCGCTACGAGATGCTGCGCAACGACCGCGAAGCGCTCTATAACGTCATCCAGGAATTGGGCAGCGAACCGGGCATCGAGCGCATCCGCATCTTCAATAAGGAGGGGCGGATCACAGTTTCCACCGATCCCAAGGAGCGCAACCGGGTGGTGGACAAATCCGCCGAGCAGTGCTTCGCCTGCCATTCGCAATCGGCCCCGTTGTCCAAGCTTAGCCGCAGCGACCGCGCCCGTATCTTCATCGATCGCCAGGGCAACCGCGTGCTGGGCGTCATCCAGCCCATCGCCAACTCGGGGGAATGCTCGGGCGCCGCTTGCCACGTGCACCCGCCCGCGCAGACGGTGCTGGGCGTGGTAGACGCCAATCTCTCGCTGGCCACGGTGGACCGGCAGATGGCCGCGCACGAGGCGACGCTGAAGTGGTTCCTGGCGGGCGCCATCGTTTTCGGATGCCTGGCGGCGATCCTGTTCATGTGGATCGTGGTTTACCGCCCGGTCAAGGCGTTGATCGACGGCACTCACCGCGTAGCCGGCGGCGATTTGGACTACCGGCTGCCCGCCCAATCGGAAGACGAGCTGGGCGATCTGGCGCGGTCGTTCAACCATATGACCGCCAAGGTGGCGGGTGTGCAGGAAGAGATTGAAGAACGGGTGCGGCGCAAGACGGCGGAGCTCGAGCGGGTGCACAAGACCCTGCTGGCGAACGAAAAGATGGCGTCGATCGGGAAGCTGGCGGCCACCGTGGCCCACGAGATCAATAACCCCCTCTTCGGTATCCTCACCTATGCCCGGCTGGTGGCGCGCGAGCTTCAGAAACAGGAGTTGCCGCACCGCGGCGAGCTGGTGGAGCAACTCGAAACCATCGAACACGAAAGCAAACGCTGCGGCGACCTGGTGAAGAACCTGCTGACCTTCTCGCGCCAGACGCCCAGCCATCGCGAGCCCAACGATCTGAACGCCATCGTGCGGCGCGCGGTGCTGCTGGTCAAGCACAAGCTCGACATGCAGTCGATCGAGCTGCGGGAGAATCTGGCGGCGGACTTGCCGCCGGTCGATTGCGATGCCAACCAAATCCAGCAGGCCGTGCTGGTGTTGCTGGTGAACGCGTCCGAGGCCATGCCCAAAGGCGGATCCATCGAAGTGGTAACGGAGTTCGATTCCGCCACCGAGCAGGGGGCGGTGCGGGTGAAGGATACGGGCAGCGGCATACCGGCCGACGTGCTGGGGCGCATCTTCGATCCGTTCTTTACGACCAAGGAAGACCAGAACCGCACGGGGCTGGGCTTGGCCGTGGCGCGCTCCATCGTGGAGCAGCACGCCGGCGAAATCACGGTCGAGTCCCGGCAGGGCGAAGGAACCGAGTTCCGCATCACGTTGCCGGCGGCGGCGGTGACGGCTGGAGGAAGGGCATGTTAAAGGAGGACCAGATGGCGAGCGTGATAGAGTCCCCAACAGCAACAAAGACAAAGGGACGAATTCTGATCGTCGACGACGAATTGGTGGTGCGGGACTCGTTGGGCAAGTGGTTCACCAGCGAGGGCTACGCGGCCCGGCCGGTGGGGAGCGGGCGGGAAGCTCTGGAGGTGCTGGCGCAAGGCGAGTTCGACATTGCGCTCATCGACATCAAAATGCCAGGCATGGACGGCATGGAGCTGCAGGCGCGGCTGAAAGAGGCCGACCCCGACCTGACGGTGGTCATCATGACCGGCTACGCCTCGGTGGATACCGCCGTGGAGGCTTTGAAGCGCGGCGCCTACGATTACATCACCAAGCCCGTCGATCCGGACGAGCTCTCCCACCTCGTCGGCAAGGCGCTCGAGCATAAGCGGGCGCATCTGGAAGTGGCGCGTCTGCGCGAAAACCTGCGCGAGGTGGCGCCGGGCACGGAATTGATCGGCAGCAGCCCGGCCATCAAGAAGGTGATCGAGCTGATCGAGATGGTCGCTCCCACCGAAGCCAGCGTGCTCATCACCGGCGAGAGCGGCACCGGCAAGGAAGTGGTGGCGCGGTCGATTCACAATAGCGGGCCGCGGCGCTACATGCCCATGGTCACGATCCATTGCGGCGCGTTGACCGAGACGCTGCTCGAAAGCGAGCTTTTCGGCCACGAAAAAGGCGCCTTCACCGGAGCGCAATACCGCAAGAAGGGCAAATTCGAAGTGGCCGAAGGCGGGACGGTGTTCCTGGACGAGATCAGCGACATCAGCCTGAAGACCCAGACCGATCTGCTGCGCGTTTTGCAAGAGAAGGAAATCGTGCGGGTGGGCGGCACGCAGGAGATCAAAGTGGATTTCCGCGCCATCGCCGCCACCAACAAGAACCTGGATTTGCTGGTCAAGGCCGGCACGTTCCGCCCCGATCTCTACTACCGGCTGCACGTATTCTGCATCGAACTGCCCCCGCTGCGCGACCGCCGCGAGGATATACCGCTGCTCATGAATCACTTCCTGAACAAATTCGCCATGGCCACCAGCCGTCCGGCGCCGCAGGTGGCGCCGGCCGCTCTGGACGTGCTGATGCAGCATGATTGGCCGGGCAACGTGAGGGAACTCGAAAACGCCGTGGAGCGCGCTCTGGTGGTGTGCCATGGGCCGGAACTTCGCGCTTCCGACTTCTCCTTCCAGTTTCAGGGCGAGGCGCCCAAAGGCGGACAGACCCTGAACGACGTGGAGCGCATGCACATCGAGCGGATTCTGCGCGAGACCCAGCACAACCTGTCGCGCGCCGCGCGCATTCTGGATATCGACCGCACGACTCTATATAACAAACTGCGCCGCTACGGCCTGCGGTAGCGGGCCGATGGCCGATCTCGGGCGCTCGAGGCCGCCATGGTGAAACCGATCCTGCTCCAGCCGTTAATCGCCGGCGCCGCCGGTGCTCCCGCGGGCGGGGCCGGGGTGTCGGGAAACGGAACGCGAGCGGCCGCATTTGCCTTCGGTTCGGACTCCGATTGGCCGGAACTGCCGCTGGCGCAACTGGAAGAGCTGGCGGCAGCCCTGGCGCGCGTGTTCCGCGTTCCATGCCGCATTGCGCAGGCAGGTACCGACGTGCGTTTTGCGCGCGACCAGCACCGCGGCCAGTTCTACTCCACCGCCATTCTCGACCAGTTGGAGCGGACCATCGATAATGGCGCCCGCGTGCTGGGCGTGGGCGCGTGCGACCTCTACGTGCCGGTGCTGACGTTCGTTTTCGGCGAAGCCCGCCTCGACGGCAACTGCGCCGTGGTTTCCACCGCGCGCCTGGCCGAAGAGTTCTACGGCCTGCCCGCCCGCCCCGCTCTGTTGCGCCAGCGTCTGCTGAAAGAAGCCGTCCACGAGCTAGGCCACACCTTCGGCCTGCGCCACTGCCCCGACTGGCGCTGCGTCATGACCTCCAGCCACGCCGTGGAAAGGCTGGATGTGAAGACCGCCGAGTTTTGCGCCAAGTGCCAGAAGGTGGTGGGGCGGGGGTTTGATTGGTAGAGGGAGGTGGGACAGACGATCGGTTCTTGTCGTCTGTCAGGCGGTTGCGGTCGGGGGCAGGACACCGGGACGCCCCCCGCTCGGCCAACTTTCTCAAGGAAACAGGAAACACGTAGCTGTCACCGGTTCTTACCTGTCACCAGTTTTTAGTCGCCGAAGTCGCGCGATTCGCGGGATGTGCGTTTCGCCGGTACAAAATTGGGACGAAAACATCCTACAAGTGATGGTGAACCTTCATTGCCGCGCAACGGCCGGAAGCATAGCGGCTCGATTCCTTTGGTCGACACGCCGCAGAGAGGACTCGCCGCGGTAGCTGGACCACATCCAATCGAGGAGTCCTGTTGCGTTAAGGCTGAAAAGGTGAGGGGGCGGTTGTCATACCCGTTTGCACATTCTTTGACCGACCGTCACGGAATTGTTACCTTTTGTCCGCCCCGTAGGAACCTCCCTTAAGCGCCGAACTTTTGGAGCCTGCCAGCGTGAGCTAATGCCAACGGAAGTAGATAGTGAGCCTGGACCTGCCCTAATCCACCGCGAAGACATTCGGATTCACCAAATGACGTGGCGTGGTCAGGTCGGCATGTCGCAGACGCCAATAGGACCGGTACCGGATGCCAACTATGGCTGCGAAGCGCGCTGGGAGTGCTATGGTCGCCAGTAACCATTATAACGTCTGGCTTCAACTGAAGGAGCAAGGGTACTTGCGAGTCGAGCTCTTCAATTCGTCGGACTTTCTCGTCGAAGTTTCCGTCCTCGCCCGTGCTATCCGTATATTTATAGTGCACAAAAAAGAAATCGTAGGATTCCCAGTTGGCTCGCAATGCCGCCAGTTGTTCGCCGAATGTGGAGCCGGGCGGAAGAATCGTCATTCCGACGAGTCGGGCCAGTCCCCGATACATCGGATAAACAGCTATAGCACCGGCCTTAACGCCACACACGTCTTCGATAGATGGTATTGGAGGTCGTCGTGCGAATCCCCGCAGCATCACCATGTTAGCCGGGTGCTCGTCCCGTAGGATCGTCTCCGCCTGCTCAATGAATGCTGCTGCAATAGAGGCCGTTCGTTCAGAAGCAGTATCGCGTGGCTTGGGCTCTAGGGGACGCACGCCGGTAACTTGGGGATCAGTATCATCCACATTGCCGCCTAGGCCATCGCCCCGAAATACCACAACAAATCGATACTCGCGCACCGGCTCCACCACAATCTCCACTCCCGGTATGCGGATTGCTCGCAGCTTCCGAACCAACCTGACGCAGGTTTCCGTGGGGATACGACCAGCGCGCCGGTCCACCAGTTCACCATCTGAGTTAACGGTGCAAAAGTTGCCCCTCGTCGCAACATCGGTCGGGCCGAGGTCGAGGTCAATACCAAGTGCCTCCAAAACACCCCGGCCAATAGCAAATTCGATAGGATCATACCCAAAAAGGGAAAGATGTCCAGGTCCGCTACCTGGAGTTATTCCGGGTAAGACCGGGATCGAGAGCCCGCACACGTTGTCTCGCGTCAGGGCGTCAAGATTTGGAGTGACGGCGGTCTCCAATTCGGTAAGACCGCCTTTTGTCTTGGGCAGGCCCCCGAGTCCGTCCGCTACTAACAGAACTATCTTTGTATCTGCCTTCTTATGAAGCGTTTTGACCATATCTTGAATCTTCCCCACGTTTGTCTGAACTCCTTTCGTAAATCTGTGATCTCACCCTGGCTATGACGGTCGTCCGCCCACAATTGTAGACATCATCTTGACCGGCCCTTCATCGTTGCGGAATTACGTCTTCAAACGCCACACCGTCAATTGTTGCGCCCTCGACGATGGCATGTCCCAGTCGGGCTTCGGACAGGTCAGAGTGTACAAATTTTACGCCACGAAGGATTACCCGCTCAAGGTTCGCTCGCCTGAAACTCACACCGATGAAGGTCGAGTTCGTGAGGTCGGCCCCGGTTAGCACTGCCTCATCAAACTCTGCATTCCGTACACACATGTCCACTATTCTGGCGTCCTCGAGATTGGTACGAGTGAGGATGATTCCGTCTAGATAAGCATCATATGGATCATCCAGCCCACCGTCCACATAAGGAAAGCGTCGCGACGCTAAATCCGCACCAGACAAGTCAAGAAGGTCAGAGCCATTCACCGCGCGCCATTCGTTCCAGGCAGGCACACCCTCCTGAAGGACACGAAGATTTTCAAATCGAGCCATGCAACACCTCATCCAAACCGATTCGCACCAGTCACCTCGTGATGGCGCACTTGTCGGAAGCCGAACACCTCGCGCTGCTTTTCCGATTTCTAGCAGCGCGGGAGCGAACGACACCGCACATTGTACCAACAATACGAAGGCGAAGAGGAAACGCCGGGGTGCCCAAGCGTCTCTCACGAGGTCGGTCCTCTCCAAGATGTGCTCTGGAAATCAAGCCGTGAACAGTTCATCTGACGGCCCGCCGGTCATCTCCTCTGAATGTAACGCCAGCCTCATCTGGGGCCTGGCGGCTTCGCCCTCCAAATGCCAACCCTTATCCAGATGCCGCAGAACAGTCTTTTCGTGTCCGGGTCGTGCCCCTTTACAGGTTCTGCTCCACCTGCATCATGCAGTAGATCCACCTCTAGAGGCCAACACGACGTACGACGTCGGCCTGCACCTTAATTACCGAGGGAACCAAGCACCTCCGTTGCGTAGCGCTGAACGACCGTCCCTTGCCAGAAGGATCGGTTTAGCGTGCCGTGAAGACGGATAGCATTGTCTGCAGTGAATTCACGAAACTCCTCTGAGGACAGCAGCCCGCTACGGAGTAGTCCATGGCTGTGCAATAGGAGTTGTGCTGGTACACCAACGTCCCAGTGCCCATAATCGGAGCTGAACATAGCGTGCAGCCGAATCGACAACGAGTTGCAGGGGCGAAACGCACAATGAACTGTCCTATCATCTGCTTCCGCGCCAAAGTACAGGTTGCCGAACAACCGTCGGATATCAGATGCTGTGTGAATCTCGCAAGCAGCAAAATCGTCACGGTTCTGGGGTGCTGCAGTATCGCCCTGTGGGCCTTCTCGCCTATTTGCGTACAACCACGTAGAATCAGTTGCGTCATCGCCTTCAATGAACCTATCGCCCCAACTCCTAAAGATACTCCTTATCGCGGACCTATCAAGTCTCTGTGGATCGAGTGCGTCGATCGACGCGATGTTCCTCCGCTCCCAATGCTCGATAAAGTCATTTACTAGACCGCAAGCCCAATGCGATCCACCCTCCAGAAAGGCAAAAGGGAGAGACTGGAATCGGTGTATTACGCCACCCAAAATGAGAGATTTGCATAGCTCTTGCATTAAGGTACCGTGCGCACCGATATGATTAAACACATAGTTGCTTGGAGACCGGCTACTCCTTGTCGCAGCCGCGTGAGCAGAGTGGCCATGAAAGGTTGCGGCAAATCCACACTCTGTAAGCCGGCGCCAGACGCTGTCATAATCGACTTCACTATCAAGGCCAAATGTGTCAAGCCAATGCACACCTGGGTACAACTCTGGGTATCGACGGTGAATGTCGGAAATCGGTCTTGGAACACCATGAGCCATGTGGGCTACCTTAAAACCGAGGCCGTGACAACGATCCAATTCTGCCAGGGCCTCTTCGGGACTGAACATAGGAATCACGCACGCAGGCGTCAGGCGATCATTAAAGGATAAATAGTGATCCGCGTAGAACTGGTTAAGCGCCGTACAAAACGCTCTTCGCACCTTCTCATCTGGCTCTAGCATGCCGCGCAAGCCCACGGAAGTGTACATGATCATGAAATCCATACCAAGAACATCCATGCGCTGGCGTAACAAGCGCGGCAGGGCGGCGGCCGCTCGATCGTGAAGCTCAGTGACGGGAGTTGCCGTCCACCATCCCGGCTGAGCAGCCCTCTTTGAACGTCGTTCGGTCAATGGTGGCGGCGCAGCCATCTCACCCGCTAGCCATCGTGAAAACAACTGCTCGCCCATCGCTGCCCTAACGTGACGATCCAGAGCAGGAAGATATTCAAGATGGTGCCCGTCAACGTCGATGATCGGATGATTCAGTTTCGAGCGAAGCTCGGACGCAGTTGAGCGTTCCATTGTTCGTCCACCTCTCCAGAACAGCGAATTGATCTTGCGGCTTTGAACACCCTATCGTCCTGGCGCATCACTATCTAACCCTGGTGATGGGTTTCTCGAACAGTACACTGTAGGACTAGGTCTTCGTTCACAACGAAACCCAGACCTGGCGCGGTAGGGGGTTGAAGATAGCCTTTATTGTCGACCTGTATCGGCGGGCTAATAATATCCTCATCCCAGTACCGCTCGCTGGCTGACAACTCCGCTGGTACGATACGCGGTATGAGCGAGGCCATCGCCAAATTATGTGCGCGGCCAATGCCCGCCTCATGCTGGCCACCGCACCAGCATGGAATGCCCTCGCTTGTGCATAGATTTACAATTTCGCGCGCCACAGAATGCCCTCCGACACGCCCTAACTTGATGTTCACCATACTACAAAGTCCCAGTTTGAGTGCGGCTCTTGTGCTTGCTAGTGAAACTATGCTCTCGTCCAAGCAAATTGGCGTATTAAACCGGTCGTGGGCTTGCTTAAAAGCCCAGAGGTCATCAGGAGCGAACGGTTGCTCTAACATCAGTAAGTCATAAGCATCTAATTGGGCCAGGGCATCAATATCATCTAAAGTGTACGCACCATTCGCATCCACCATTAGGGCAAGCGCAGGGAACGTTCTCCTGACTGCCGCAACGACAGCGACATCCCATCCCCTCTGGATCTTCAGTTTAATCCGTCGGTACCCCGAACTCACTTCCTTTTCGACCAAAGCTAGCAGGTCATCAATTGATGACATAATGCCGATTGCGACGCCGCACGGAATCGGTTCCGCGCTGCCGCCCAAGAACCGCCAAAGCGGGACGCCCTTTTGCCGAGCCTCGAAATCGCAATATGCTTCCTCAACAGCTGCTTTAGCCATACGATTGCCACGAAAACGACCGAATATCTCCTGAAGGGACGCTATTTGCGTAGGGGGCGCTTCTAGAACGGCTGGAACGAGGATGCTGTTGATGAACTCCCAGGCTGACGCGGTCCATTCTTCGCAGTATCTAGGCTCTTCAGGCGCGGAACATTCTCCCCAACCTCTGGTGCCGTTGGAGTCTCCTGTCGTAATCAAAATGATTCTGCGGTCGTCAGTGGTCGCTCGCGATGAGACAAAAGAATGCCTCCGGCGAAATGCGATCTCGCGGACGTCTATAGTGACTATTCCCGTGGGCATATGATGGTCCTAAAAGCTCTATGGTGGCCAGGCGTCACTTCGGACAGGCTCTGCTAATCTTCAATAGGTGATCACAAGCTCGGCTATATGCTCCATACAAACGTGGATTCATTCGCGATCTTATTTCAATATACGGCGTTTCCGGTCGATTGATGCCCGGCAAGTAGGGATAAAATAGAATTCGGCCGGATGTGGTCGTACCGTCTACTCTCTTGAGTTGGAAGGCCGGGTATTGCTGATAGATTCGGATGTCGAGTTTCGCCGCTTTCCCTGATTGAAGCAATTCTGCGCGTAGCTCGCGCGCACGGTTCAAGGTTCTTTTGATTTCTGCAAGGCATCGATGGTCTGATCGGTCTTCCGCCCAACGCTTGGCTGCACTGCAGTCTGGATCGAGAAACAAGATCTGGACCTTGACGCCGTGATTGAGAGCGTTAATAACTGGAATCTTGATTTCTGCTTCGGGCCTCGAATCAAAGTAGCCGATGAAGGAGTTCAACGAAGTGCCTATTACAGTGATTTCCTCGCGGGCACCTGTGAGAAACTTACCCGTGTAGCTCGAGGGGAGACGTCCGTAGTGGTGAATTGCACTGCCCGGCTCGTTGCCCTTGTTCCTGATATGTGCGCTCGGTTCACTCCCCAACGGTGTCGGTGACAAATCTTGCGCACCGTGGTCAGGCTCCGAAGCGGCGATTTCAATCGCCCGGCGAATTTTTTCACAAGCCGGGGAAAGTGCTGCCGTTAGGTTGCCATCAGCTCGATCGCGTTGATACCGGGCATAGACCAGGCCGTCTAAGTCGCTTGGCAAATGCATCGTGCGCGCACTTGATGGGACCACCAAGAAGGAGCGGTGGCGCCCTAGTGAGCCGAAGAAAATGCCAAATTCCAGAATAACGTTGTCTCGTGGCACCATGATCCTCTTGCGATCCTTCTTTTGAAGATCATCCGGCGTCATCACAAAAATTCCAAAATCAAATTCGGCGGACGCGCGCTCTAGAGACTCGAGTGCGTATGATGAAACGGTAAAGACCTGTTGATTCCATATCACAACCTCCGCAAATGTCTCGAGGCACTCCTGGATCGCCCTTGCCTCGGGTAAGCCAGCCATCGAGGATGCCACGAAAAGCCGCATAGAGGTTAAGTCAGTCTGCTACGATATGGTCACGCATGAGCGATACCGGGCTCATGAGAAATGTGTAGGGCTCCTGGGTAACCGCGACTTTCGCCTATATTTGACCGGAGACGCCGTCGTTCTGCGGGCACGCAGACAACCACTGGGATTCCTTTGTCGTGACCACGAGTGAATTCCGCAGCGACAGCACACCGCATTGCTTCGTAGAGATTCACACCGCGTGTCGCACCAACAGGCGTTGCACCGAACGTAACGGTGCCGATCAGCGGGCTTCGAGTGTCTAAGCCTGTGTCGGTATCAGAGATAATTACATCGACCTTGACAGCAAGGGTTTCACGGATAGCAGAGGCCAGCTCGAAACTTCTCAGGTTATGGTCATCAACACCGAGTGTAGCCTCGTTGTCGCCATATTCGTCTGCCAGAAGAAGATGCAGTGGAAGAATTCTCATCCCAAGACGCTCCTCCCATTCCCTTGCAAGTTCCGGAAGCCTGTCAGCAGGTATGGTTTTGGGGTCTGGCTCGTGTAAGACTGCCCGAGGGCCAATTCGATTCAATGCTGCCGCGACGATCTTTTCTGCAACGACGACGACATCTCCGTTTTGGAGGGTTCGCTCAAGTGAACCGCAAATCGCTTGTGTGACCGAGGGCCAACCGCTCCTTACGGACAGATGCTGCGAAATTGGTATGGTCCGCTTGCAAATGTGGCCGGATTGTCCTTGAGACGCAAGCAGACCCTTGAACGTGGCATTCACCGCAACGGCAATCTCCCAGAACCAATCGGGCCTCGTAGGTTCATCGGAATTCATAGAAGAGCCTTCGACGTTCTTTCCCACGGGACCCAAGGGCAACTTCCCTCCAGCCACCGCGCCAAAATATTTCCAGACGTCTAAGAAAAGCGCTTTGTATTATATACTACAGTGCGGACCGGTGTCCATATGGTGGGCAGGCTGATTGGACGGCGCGCGCCTGAGCACTGCGTCATCCATCCGCACTGAAATGAGAGGACCGAAATTCTGGTGAGGAATAAATCCGCACTTCTCAGGGCAAAGCTGGCCGAACGTCAACTTCAAGTGGGGGTTGGGGCACGGGACTCGCTGGAGGCCCGTCTAATCGAAGAGGCGGGATTCAATTTTGTGTGGGCCAGCAGCCTATGCATCTCGGCTTCATGTGGTTTGCCAGATGAAGGACTGATCGGTGGGACTGAACTAGTTCGCCGAGCATCAGAGATTGATCAAGCCATAGACCTGCCAACCGTTCTAGATTCCGACCTGGGATATTTCTCGGAAAGTCAGATACGCACATTGGTCTCCCGGATCGAACGGAACGGCCTCGCTGGAATCTGTATGGAAGATAAGACTGGTCCCAAAACAAACAGTCTTGCCTCCGACGTGAAACAGGATCTCTGTGGCGCGGAGGACTTTGCACTAAAGATCCGTGCAGCCGTGGACGCCCGCGCCTCAACCACCGTACTTATTGCACGCGTCGAAGCATTCATTGCGGGGGCAGGGTTGGAAGAGGCGCTAAGAAGAGCTTACCTGTATGCGGAAGCAGGCGCAGATTGCGTGGCCATTCATTCTCGATCTCCAAATGCCGATGAAGTAATACGGTTTGTGCGGATGTGGAATGGCACAATCCCGCTGATGCTCATACCGACAACCTATGCCGTTCACGAGGTGGCGATTCGCGAGGAAGGAAAGGTTCAGATGATTATTTATGCTAATCAACTAACGCGCGCCGCCGTTAGGGTCCAAACTGAATTACTCGCGAGGTTGCGCGTTGGGCACGGTGCAGCCATCGTCGACGACGAACTCGTATCAGTAGAGCGCCTCTTTCAGCTCCAGGGCCGCGACACCCGCCGAACATTAAGGAAAAAACCATGAGCTCGGTGCAAAAACTCAAGATCGGCTTTATTGGTTTCGGCGAAGTGTGCGCTTGTCCCGTCGGCTGACACAAACAGTTAAGACACTGTTTCCGTCCAATGATAAATGCTTCCTTCCGATCAGGCAACAGTTTTATGCTGGCATTGTCGGCAAAGCGGAGGCGGGCAAT
>JBEKYD010000159.1:0-17407 GCA_049511335.1 Bryobacteraceae bacterium
ATGCGCGGCTGCGAGCCGCCTCTCATAGCCACAAACGTTGACGATCGCATCGGCCAGGGGCGCGGCTATGCGCTCCGCTACGCGGTAGAAACGTCCCGCGCGCGGCGAGATGCGGTCGCCGATGGTCCAGCCGTGAGGCGTATACAGCACCGGCACGTCCATGCCGGAGCAGGCGAGGCGCGCCAGAAAACCGGCCTTAGCCGTGTGCGCGGAAACCAGGTCCGGCTGGAGGCGCCGAATCGCAGCGGCGATTTCCCGCGCGGCCAGGGCATCGCGCAGCGGATGTAACGGCCGGCCGAGGTGCCGCAGCGAAATCACCCGGATCCCGAACGCGTCCAACTCCCGGCTTACCGGCCCGCTTCCGCCTACCAGCACCGTGGGCGTGTGCCCTTGGGCCGCCAGCGCTACCGCCAGGTCGCGCACGTGAATGGTGGCGCCCCCCACGGCATCAGCCCGCGTGATGACGAATGCGATCTTCATAACGCCGGATTCCCCATCGCTTGTCCCAACACCCTGCGCACCGAGCGCGCCAGGCGGATGGATTCCATGCTCAGCCGGTCGGCCAGGCGCGGCCGCCGCTCGGCGTACCTCTCGATTACTTCGCGGAAGTTCGCGATCTGGCCGCGGTATTGCCGCAGGCGCGCGCGGAACCCGGAAACTTCCCGCGCCGTCCAGCGGTTGTGGTGCAGGCAGACCGTCCACAGCCCGAAGGGCATGCGGCGAAAACCGCCCAGTTGTTGCGGCACCCAAAGCAGGCCGCGCGCATCCAGATACGGCAGCAGCGAATAACCGTCGCTCACGGCGCGCACCCCTTGCTCCGCCAACTCCTCGAGCGTGAATGCGTCGAAGGAGTGCGCCGGGGCCACCCACACCTCGGGCGCCACGCCTTCTTGCGCGAAAACCTCCAGCGCGGCGGCGATCTTTTGCCCTTGCGCGGCGCGGCTCAACCCCGCGAATTCGCTGTACCGGTTGCGCCCGATGATGCCCGCGTTCAAAGTCTCGTAGCGATGACGATAGCCGTGCAGGCCGATCGTCCAGCCTTGCCTCTGCCAGCGCCGCACGTGGTCCCAAAAGCGCGGTTCGGGCCAGTCGAAGGTCAGCTCGGGATCGCGATTATCGGGCACCACCGCCAGAATCGGGTCCACGCCCTCGTCGGCGAGCGCGTCCTCCACCTGCCGCCACACCGCCCAGTTCATGGTGGGGCAGATATCGTCGAACCGCACCAAATAGCGCGTGGCCATCAGCATTTCCTCCCACCCAACGACTGCGCCAGCGCCTGCCTCAGGCGGCGTGCTCCCAATGCCGCCGCTCCCTTCCACGTGTTGGCGCGGTCGGCGCTATATTCATGCACCGCCTCGCCGCCGAAGCTTTCCTTGAAGCGGTTGACGCGCAATTTCCCGGCATCCTCGCGCCCGGCGTACCAGCCGCCGAAGTCGTAAATGGCCAAGCCTTCGGCGCGGAACTGCTCGATGTCGGCCCAATGATGAAACCGGTTGGCGCGGCTCACCAGCGCGGCTTCGCTTTGGCCGCCCGCGCGGAAGAAAGAGGCCGAATGCATCAGGCAGGCGCGCGCGCCGCTGCGCAGATAGGCATGCCACACCAGGGTTCTCCCGCCGCCAGCCGATACCCGCGACAGCGTAAACATGCCGTGCCCGGCGAGCGCTTCCACCCGCGCGCGGTTCACTCGCAGCAATTGCCGGCTATCGGCGAAACTGTCGTAGAATTCGTAAAACGCCGCCATCCACCCGGCATCCGGACGAGCGGCAAACTCGTGCACCACCCCGTCCCGGCCGGCGCGGCGAATCTCGTAGCGCGTCTCTTTGTGCATGGCGCCGAACAACGCGCCGGTGTCGCGGCTCAGATCCAGGCACAAGCTATGAAAGTCGTGCGACCGGCAGCCCGCAATCGGCTGGGGCCGGAGCTGGTAGCGCACGATGTCGGCGTCGGCCGCGGTTTCCCGCTCGTCGAAGAAGAATTCGGCCACCCGGAGCCGCGCTTTTCGGTAGCGGATCATCGCGCCGCCTCCGCCACCACTCGCGCCGCACCTTTTTCCGACAGCAGCCGCGCATAGAGCTCCTCCCAGCGGTCCAGCATCAAATCCATGCTGTAGTGCCTGAGTACGAAGTTGCGCGCCGCCGCGCCGGCCGCGCGGCGTTCCCCCTCCGTCATGGTCAAAATGCGAAGCATCGCCTCGGCCAGCGCGCGCGGCTCTTTTGATGGAACCAACCAGGCTCTTTGTTCGGGCGGGAATACCTCGGCATTGCCCCCCGCACGCGTCGCCACCATGGGCAGACCGCTGGCGCCGGCTTCCAGCAGCACCAACGGCATGCCCTCGAAAACCGAGGAAAGCACGAATCCGTCGGCCGCCTGCAGCAGCCCCGTCACATCTTCCCGCACTCCCAGGAACCGAACCTGACCGGCGATGCCGAGATCCGCGGCCAGTTTTTCCAGCGCGCCGCGCTGGGACCCGCCGCCGACGATCGCCAGCATTTGCCTCGCCTCAGCCTGCTGTGCGATGGCGAAGGCGCGCAGCATGGTAGCGTAATCCTTGACTTTTTCCAGCCGGCCCACCGCCAGCCAGACGAAGTTTTCGCGCGCCTCAAGCGAGCCGCGCAGCCGCAGCCGGGCACGGTCGTCCGGTTCATAGGCGCGTTCCGGAATGCCGTTGGGAATCATCACCAGCCGGCGCGGCGACACGGCTTTCACCCGCGCATAGCGTTCGGCCGCCGCCTGCGAAACCGCCGTGGTCGCATCCGCCAGAAAATCGGTGAGCCGGTGGGCCAGTTCGCGTAACGCCGAACCCTCCAAGCGCACCGAATACATCTTGTGGCCGTGCAGCGTGTTCACTACCACGGGCACGCGCATCAGGGGGCGCGCCGCGCGCACCAGCAGGTTGGCGTGAGTCATGTGGCTGTGCACCACGTCCGGCCGTTCGCGCCGCACCAGCGCCACGAAGCGCGCGAATGCCGCCGGGCTGGCAACGCCGCGCCGCATTTCGAGCGAGGTCACCCGGATTCGCGTCTCCGTCAGATCGGGCAGTGGGGGCGCGGGCGTCAGCATCGAGACCAGATGCACGTCCCAACCCCTGCGATCGAAGCCGCGCGCCAAATCCACCACCTGCGTTTCGGCCCCGCCCGCCGGCGACAAATACGTCATCACCAACATCAACCGTCCGGGCCGCTGGGTAAGGAGGCGTGGGGTTTCCATGGTGGCTGTCATAGCGCGGTCACCAATCCAGGCTCAGCAGCCGGATGAGCCCCGGTCTCACCTAGCACGCGGCGGTAAAGCGCGCTGTAAGCGCGGACCATCGCGTTCAGGTCGAATCGCTCCCTCGCCCGATCCCGCCCCCGCTTGCCCATGGCACGGGCTTTGTCCGCATGTTCGAGCAGGCAGGTCATAGCTTGCGAGATTGCCCGAATATCTCCGGGCGGCGCAAGTATTCCGTCGATCCCGTGGCGGACCAGTTCCGGAATCGCGCCCACGCGCGTCGCCACGACCGGCAGGCCGGCAGCCATGGCTTCCATCACCGAGAGGGGGTTGCCCTCCCAACGCGAAGTCAATACGAAGGCGTCGCTGGCCGCGGCCACGTCGGCAATGTCCCGCCGCTGGCCGATCAGCAAGACGCGATCCCGCATTCCCAGTTCCCTCACGCGCGCTCCGATCGCGTCCTCGAGTTCTCCCGCGCCGGCCAACAACAATCGCGCCTCGGGATGACGCGCCGGGCCCCTGGCAAACGCTTCGAGCAGCGTGGCGTGGTCTTTTTGTTCGGAGAATCGCGCCACCGTCAGGTATACGAAATCGCCGCTTGCAATGCCGTGCCGGGCCCGCCATGCTTCCCGCGCGACCGAAGGCGCCTGGTACCGGGCTACCGGAATGCCATTCGGGATGGTAGCGGCTTCCTCAAATCCGTACACCCGCCGGAAACTGGCCGAAACTTCCGCCGCAATGGTTACCGCCTGAACCCCGTGACGAAACGCAAAGCGCTGCAGCCGGATGCCGATTCCGTCCACTTCCCGCTCCGCCAGGTTGTGGATGGTGTGGACCACGCGTGGAAAGCGCGCGGCATTCTTCACGCGGACGGCAACCAGCGGGTAGACGTAACGCAAGACGTAGTTGTGGGTGTGAATCAGGTGCGGCTGAAATTCCCGCAATACCCGCCCCAGGCGCCCGTACATGCGGATGTCGAAGCCCGCGCGTTTGTCCAGATGGAACATGCGAATGCCTGCCGCGCGAAGCTCCGGCTCCAGGCCGATTTCCGATTCCGCGTAGAGGCTCGCCACCGCCGGTTGGTAGCGTGTGCGGTCCATCGAGCGCACCAGCCCGACGACCATGTTCTGCAACCCGTAGGAATGCAGGTTCGGCACCACGTGGAGCACGCGCGTCACGGCAGCACCACCTCCGGCGCGGGTGAGAACCGCCGCGCTGGCGGCCGCGCCGTTTCCGCGCCGGCCGTTTGGCGCTTCGCCGCGGTCAGCCGCGCGGTGGCGAGGAGAAGCGCGAACAACAGCCAGGTGGGCTTGCGGAGCTCCCAGCTCAGGGTGTTGACCCCTACCGCCCAGACCAGCAGCATCACCGACCACAGCAGCCGCTCCACGCCGGCCATCCGCTTCACCGCCGCCACGAGCATCCCCAGTACCGTCGCAAAGAGCGCGAAGCCGACGATTCCGGTTTCCACCACTACCGAAAAGAAGGTGTTGTGCGCCACCACCCGCCACCACGTGGGCCAGCCCATCACCGGCTCTACCGCGCGCGGATACGCACCCGCGCCAACCCCGCCCAGCGGGTGCTGACGGAACTCCGCGAATCCCGCGCTCCAGATCAGCGACCGGCTGTTGAACGATCCCGACTGTACTTCCGCGCCAATGGTCGAAATCCGCTTCCAGCTTGTCGCCGGGACTACGGCCATCGTGGCCACCACCACCGCCGCCACGCCCACCGCGATGAGCCGTCGCTCGGTACGTCCCATGTATTTCGCGCCCAGCGGCACGATGGCCGCCGCCAGACATGCGGCCACAAAACCCGTCCGCGACGCTGAAAGCAGAATCGTCAGGAACGCCATCGCAATTTGCAGCCAATAGATCCACGCGCGCCAACGCCGGGCTCGCACCGCCAGGAAAAACGAAAGGGGAATGCTAAGCGCCAGGGTCAGCGCCAGATCGTTGGGATCGAAGCCGGCCGTGGCGTAGCGCTGGTAGTAGGTTTGGTGAGCGCCAAGCCAGCGGCTGAAAGTGTCGTAATCCGCGTAGAACGTGCCGAAGACGTAAGCCCGCATGATGGCGGCCACGCGCGCCTCGGTGGGGCAGAATTCCCATACCAGCCATGCCATGCCGAGCAATTGCAGGTAAGTCTGGATCTTGATCGCGGTATCGTCCGGGGCCACACTCCAGCGCACCGTCAGCGTCGCCCAAAACACGAATAGCGCCAGCGCGGCGTGGGTCCGGTTGAGCGGACGCAAGCGGCGATCGGCGACGGCGGCGAGAACTCCCGCTCCCAGCGCCATCAGGCCGAACAAGCGCGACAGCGTTCCCAGACCGGGAATGTCGAACGATTTCTCCGCCGGAAACGAGAACACGAACAGCCACAGAAATGCGAACGCAACGTGCCCCAAGGCGCTCAGATCGGCAATCTGCGACTTAATTGAACGGCCCTGCCAGAGTGGAGCCCTGGCACTTGTTATTGTGGGGCGGACGCCCCCGTCCGCAGCCGGCCCCCTGGCCGGCGCTTCGCCGGTGGCAGGTATTCGATCCTCGGGAAAAAGTGCGGGACGAGGGCGTCCCGCGCGGACCAGGGGGTCCGCCCCACGAATTGCGCCGCGTCGAGTAGTGAGGACCGCGCCACTTGCCACGCCCCGAGCGCTACGCATGCTTTCCCGCCTCCGCTTTGCGCGCGCGCGCGGTCACCCGCCAAACCAAATAGCCCAGGCCGGCCAGTTGCACCGTGGAGGAAACCCCGGTGGCGACGGCCGCGCCCGCCAATCCCCGCGCCGGGATCCATATCGCGCAGCCGGCCAGCGTCACCAGCGTCATCACGATGAAAAGCGGCAACTGCGGCCGGAAGGAGCGCGCCGCCGTGACCGCGTAACCCATGAGCGTCGCTACGTAGCCGATGGAGCCGGCAATCATCAGGCTGGTCAGCAGCCCTGCCTCGGAAGCGTACTCGGGACGAAACATCAGCGTCAGCACCCAGCGCCCCAGCACTACCGAACAGCCGATCGCGCACAAGCCCAGCGCCACACCGAACGCAGCCAGCCGTCCGGTGAACGATGCGAATCTGGCGGCGCCTTCCCAGGCGAACATCTTGGCCAGCTTGGGCGTCACCGCCTGCCCCAGCGCGTTGATGATGGTGTTCCCCATCGCCACCAGCGCCGCCGCGGCCGAAAACATTCCCAGTTCGCGCGTGCCGCTATGATGCTCGATGAAGTAGCGCGGCATGTTGGTCGAGAGCGAATTCAGCAGCATCACGCTGCTCAGCGGCGCCGCGAGCCAGAAGATGGAAAACTGCCGCGCCGCCGAAGCGCGCCACTTGCGAGGCAGCTCCTGTGAAGGTGTAAGGAGAGATAGCCGCCGATGAACGCCGATGAACGCCGATAAGGAACGCCATGAAGTTATCGGCGTCAATCGGCGCCGATCGGCGGCTCGAATTGTTGCCGAGCGTGCTTCGTGCGCCAGAAAATCGCGCGTACCGGCGCCCGCGTCGTACACCGCCAGCACCGCCAGGCGGACCACCGCCAGGGCCGCCGCTCCCCACAGCACGGAGCCCGTCAGGCCCACGCCCACCGCCATCGCAACCAATCCCAGCGGGCCGCGCCAGAACTGCGAAATCGTGATCCGGTCCATGCGCTCGTGCTGTTGCATCAGGCCGTAGTAAATGTCGCTCACGCCTTCGACCGCCTGCGCCAGCCCCACCACCATCACCACCGCGGCCGTCTTTGGGCCGTAGCTGACCCAGGCAATCGCGGCGATCGCCAGAATGCCCAGCAGGGTCGCGTTCAAGCGCAGCGCCCGGTAATCCCGAAAGCTGTATTCGTCTTTCGTATCGGTGGCCAGAACCGCCCGCAGATTCATCTGCGCCAACAGCAGCACCGGCGCGGTCACCGCCAGACCCAGGGCGAATTCGCCCACCATTTCCGGCGTGCCCAATTTCGCGATGGCGCTCAGCATGGCCCAGTTGCTGGCCGCATAAACCGCGGTTCCGAGCGATGTCCACACCAGGTTCCACTGCCAGGAAAGGGGACGGCAAGGAGGCGCGGCGACTGCGGTTGCGGCCATCGGTGTCAGCTCCGGTAGCTTCCCGTGGCGCGGTAGGAATACTCCGCGCATTGGTAATCCGACGCTTTCGACCCCCGCGCCGGCTTCCAGTTGTTGAGAACCGTTCCCAGCACCGGCGTTCCGTCGTGCGCCAGTTTTTCCGCCATGGCCAGCAGCATCTGCTCCGGCGTTCGTTCGGCGCGCACCACCAGCACCACGCCGTCCGTCATGCGGCCGATGCCGCGCGCGTCGGAAAGCGCCAGCATGGGCGGCGTATCGATCACGATGGTGTCGTAGCGTTTGCCGAGCGCGGCCAGCAAATCGGCGGCGCGCGCGTTGTCCACCAGGTTGGGCACGCAGGACCGGTCCGTCCCCGCCGGCAGCACGGAAAGATTGGGCACTTCGGTCGCGCTCACCAGCCGCGAAACATCCATCAGCCGGGTGGGCGTGGTTTCGAGCAGATAATCGCTCAGCCCCCATTGGTTGGGCACGTGGAACACGCGGTCCAAATGCGGGCGCCGCCGGTCCGCGTCGATGAGCAGCACCCTCCGGCCCGATTCCGCCAGCGCGATGCCCAGGTTGGTCGCGGTGGTGGTTTTGCCCTCGCCTTCCATGGCGCTGGTGACCGCCACCACGCGCGGCGCTTGCGCTCCCGAATGCATCAGCGACGCCAGTACGCCGCGATAGGATTCGGCCAGCGCCGATTCCCGCTGCCGCCAGGTGACGGTTTCGAGCCAATCCCTCAGGAATTCGCTGGGCGCGCCCGCCGGCGGTTCAATGCGCCGGTAACTGCGGATCCGCGCGCGAATACCCGTTTCCTCTTTTACCGAGTGCGGCAGATCGATGGCCGCCGATGGAATCGAGCCCAGCTCGTGCAGCCCCAACCGCGCCCCGATTTCTCCCGGCACCCGCAATTGGCGGTTGCGCCGCCCCCGCCCCATGGCCATCACCAGCCCAACCACCAGCCCCGCAAACATTCCCACTGCCCCGTACATCGGTTTGGAGGGACGCACCGGCGCCATGGGCGGCGCTGCGTTCTCGGCGATCTGCACGTTATTGGCGCGGATGGCCGCGGCCAGTTCCGTCTCCTTCACCCTTTCGAGAGTGGAATCGTACAGCTTGCGATAGGTTTCCACCGAGCGCTTCAGGGTGTTGTATTCCACCGCCCCGGCGGTTTGCGCCCGCACCACACTCGCCTGGGAGTCCAAATCCCCATGGATCAATTTTTCGCGGCGCACGGCGGCCGCGTACTGGCCTTTCAAGCGGTTCAGCAGCGCTTTTCGTTCGCCCTCGATGGCGTTTGAAACTTCGTTGATCTGCCCCTGAATCTGCTTCACTTTGTAGTGCTCGGGGGTGTAGACGGCGCGCGCCTCGGCGTACTTTTCGCGCAGGTCGGTGAGCTTGGCCTGGTAGGCGCGAATGGCTTCGCTATCTACCGCGTCGGAAAGCTTGTCCAGCGGCGTGCTGGCCACCAGCTCGTAGTGCGATTGCTCGGTGATGCGGGCCTCCTGGGCGGTGGTGAGCGCGTTCTGCAGTTCCCGCAGGCGGGCCTCGGCCACGCTGTCTTTTTGTGTGTCGCCGGTGTAGAGCAGGTCGTGGGAGACCACGTAGCGTTCCAAGTCGCCTTCCGCCTGGTCCAGATTGCCCTTGAGCTCGGCCAATTGTCCCGAAAGCCACGTCGCCGTGTGCTCCGTGGTGCTCAGCCGTTTGTCGAGATTGCGGGTGATGTATTCCTGAGCGATCGCGTTGGCCACGGCCGCCGCTGTCCGCGGGCTGTGCGATTCAAAAGCGACTTCGATGATGTGGGTCTCGCCGCTCAGCCGCGCAGTCAGGTTCTTCGCCATGATGGCGATGGCCGTCTGACGCGGATCGGCGCCGCCCACGGCGGGCTTCAAATGCAGCGCGGCCCGGATGCGGCCGGCCAGTCCCGGCCGCGGCTGGAACTCGGGGGATTGTTCCAGGTGCAATCGGTCGGCCACGCTGCCCAACAGGGTGTCGGTTCCGAGAATCTTGATTTGGGTTTGCAGGTAGGATTCGATTTCGATGGAACCCGCTTCCACGGTCGGATCGATATCGCGATGATTCAGGAAGTTTTCGTTGATGCCCTGAACTTCGATCAGCGCCTTGGCCTGGTACACCGGCGGCTGGGAATAGGCCAACACCAGGGCGAGCGCCACGCCCGCGGCAGCGAGCGCAACGACTCGCCCCTTGGCCCCCCAAAGAGCGCCGAATACTTCGCCGAAGGTGAGAAAAGCGTCCGTTCCCGCCACCGGGTCCGGGGTCACGTTGACCACCGGTATGTGCGCCTGGCGCGTGGACACGCCGCGGGCGTCATCGCCGGGAGGAAGAGAAAATTGGCGGCTCATTTCCAGATCACCACGCCGGTGCCCAACTGGATGGCCGCTTCCACGGCGCGCATCGCGCTGCTCTTGGCCATGCTGTTGGGCACGAATAAAATGTCCTCGGGCGCGAGCGGCAGGTCGGGGCTCTTGCCGTCGAAAATGCTCTTGAGGTTGACGGGTATTTCCTCGCGCTGCCCGGTGACCGGATTGTTGCGCAGCACCCGCGCACCGCTTAAACCGGCCGTCCGGTTTAGCCCTTCCGCCAACGCCAGCGCCTGCAGCACGGAAATGTTCTGCTTCTCGTGCATCGCGAAGCCGCCCGACTTCTTGACTTCGCCGATCACGTAAACCAGCCGCGCCCTCGGCACCGTGATCACGTCGTTTGGCTTCACGATCAGCGCGCCAGCCGCGTGTTTGCCATCCAAAACGTCTTCCAGATTCACTTCCGCCACGCTGAACTGGCCGGTTGGATCGACTTGCGCGCCCGCCAGAGGCAGCGCACCCTGATCGGTGTGGCGCTCGATGCGGACCGTGTATCCCGCGTCCTGCTCCACGCCGCCGGCGATGGAAAGCACTTCCACCAGCGATTTGGGACCGCGCAATTGGTGAACGCCGGGATTCTTGACCGCGCCCAAAACCGAAACCGGTTGGCTGCGTTGCTCGGCGACGTCGATCGAAACTTCCGGCTGTTCCACAAAGGTGCGGAGCCGCGTGGCGATCACGGTTTCAAGCTGCCGCGACGTCAGGCCGCCGGCCTCCACGCGGCCCACCAGCGGAAGGTTCAGCGAGCCGTCGGATTCGATCCGAATGGGTTTATCGGCGATCTCCGGGACCAGCAGCGCGTGCACGACGATCTGATCGTCGGGTCCCAAAACGTAACCCGTGGCTGGGTTGTGGGGCGGCGAGACTTGCGCCGCCGCGCTCGCCGCGGCCAGCAGCCATTCGATCCAGACGCTCTGAGTTCTCTTCATGGGCAAGCTTCCGCCATACGGATCTTGAAGACCGTTCGTCTCATCCTCGCTTTGCCGGTTATCGAATCGCCGCCGTGAGGCAGCTCTTAGCAGTTTCTTAGCAGTTTATTACTCCGCCAGTACGAGAGCCCCCTCGAGCTCGATCTGTTGTCCGCGGTTGGCAGACAGCGAAACCCGTCCCAAATGCAAAGCACGTTTCCGTTCTAATATCGCCAAGCCGACACGCCGCTTTCCGGCGTCGTTCAGGATTCCCGATTTCCAAACCGAGCGGCCCATCCACTCGCCGGGTTCGCCGCCCAGTACCTCCGCGGCAGCATTATTCATTGCCAGAATCTCTCCAGAATCCTCGTCTATCAACAACTCGCCCAATAACTCGTTGGCCTGTAGCAGTATCTTCCTCGGTTTGCGTCCGTCGCTTTCCACGGGTAAGAGAGACGCGGTCAGATAGCAGGTTCCACTGGCCCCCTCCACTGGAAGTAACACGTTTTTCAGCGGCTGCCCGGAAGCCAACACGTCGAGCACTTCGGCTCGAATATCGGTCGCCGGAAATAACTCGTCGATGCGTTTTCCTTTAAGGCGGCCAGCCCCCCTAAGTCCCAGTTGGCCCCAGCCGTGACTGGTTTCCTGCACGCGGAGATCGGCGCCGATCACCATACAGGCCGCGTGTTCCGCCGCGTTGAAGGATCTCATCGCTTGACCTACCCAATCGGTTTTCGACTTGAGAATACCACCCACCGATTAGAGCCAACAAGAATGCGCCGTACCACTGGAGTAATCGGTACCCCCAGTGCTACCCCAGACAGGGGCGCAGGCTTTAGGTAGCGATTTTATTAGTTGCGGGCAACTTAAGTCAACAGAGAGCGGGGGCAGTTTGTGTCTCCCTGCACATCGCGTTAGATTCCGAACGTCTGAGCCGTGGAACCACATGATCATTCTCTTAGAATCGTTGGCAAACTGGTTAATCGGTATCTGAAGATGGCTGGAACGAGCTCTAGGGTAGGACCTTGGGAGTACCAGAGGCACTAATCACTGCCCTTGGGAGAACACCGCGGCTATGACAACTAGTTAATGTTAACTTTTCACGCGATGTCGCCGGGCCGATGTTGGCGAGGCCTGAGTTGGCACACCACATCGCACGCTGGCGGCACGGGGCGCGCTCCGCTGAATTTGGCCTTAACTAGTGGAGGTGGCGCGCTGGGGACCCAGGCGGCTGGGTGTGGCGCCTTCGAGGATTGCCCCGGCAGCACGCACGGCACGGATGAACCGATCAGTGGATTCCAGCAGATCGGTGCAATCCTGGCAAAGAATATAATGATCTTCGAAGCGCTGCGCATGCGCCTCGGAAAGCTTGCCCGTCAGGTAAGCTTCCACTTTCTGCTCGGACGCAAACGGACAGCGAGTATCGCCTGTCACATCTTTATTTCTGTCAGAAATCTGCGCCGATTGCAAGCGCCCCAGGTACGGTGGCCGTAATTTTACGATTTTACGGATCGGAATTGGCAGGCGCGCGTATAGAGATTGCATGAACACTGCTCGGGGAATGTTTGGCTTGTGTTGTGTTTCAGTTTTGGCTTTGGGACAGAGCGCCGCTTTCGGGCAAAGCGCCACATCCGCGCCTGAAACCCGTCTGGAGTTTGAGGTCGCCTCGATCAAACCGTCTCCCCCTCCGGCTCCGGAACGGCTCAACATGGGTGTTCACGTGGATGGCGCCATGGTCCGCATCACCGGGATGTCGCTAAAGGATTACATTCGCATTGCGTTTAGAGTGAAGGACTATCAGGTGACCGGGCCGGACTGGCTCGGTTCGGAACGGTTCGACGTTTCGGCAAAACTGCCGGCCGGGGCTGCGCGAGATCAGGTAAACGACATGCTGCAGACACTGCTGCTGGACCGCTTCCACATCAAACTGCACCGCGATTCGAGAGAGTTTCCGGTCTATGCGCTGACGGTCGCCAAGAGCGGGCTCAAAATGAAGGAATCCCCGATCGATCCGGATGCCGACAGCTCGAATGGAGGCAAGGGCGCGACCAATGTGGACGCCAGCGGCGGGCGCGGCGGCGTGACCGTGAACTACGGTAGGGGATCGTACTTTACCGTTGGCGAGGACCGCCTTGAGGGCAAGAAGCTGACCATGGTGTACTTGGCCGACATGCTGTCCCGGTTCGTCGACCACCCGGTGGTGGATATGACCGACGTCAAGGGAACTTACGACTTTGTGCTGGAATTCCCGCACGACCAGTTCCAGGCCATGATGGTGCGGGCCGGGGTTTCGGCGGGCGTTTACATTCCGCCCCAGGCCCTCCAGTGGGCCGCGACCATCGGCGACGATGCGGTGTTCAGTGCGATGCAGACAGTGGGGCTCAAGCTGGATTCCCGCAAGGCCCCACTGGACGTTCTGGTGATCGATCAGGCGGACAAAACGCCGAGCGAGAATTGAAGCTGCGCAAGCTTTCAGCGATCAGCCATCAGCGTTCCGCTCTCTCCAAGGTGTCGTAAAGCGGTTGTGCCGGTTTAAGCTCGGGGTTGGTTTCGGCTACGGAGACGGCCAGCACGCGGATTTTGTCGTTATCCGGCAGGGTCAAGGTTTTGGCCCCGGCGGGCAGATCGAGGGCATAAGCGAACAGGTACGAATAGCTGTAGGGTACGTTAGCGCCTTCGGCATCGTGATGATGGGACGCGTACCAGGCGATGGCGGCCGGCTTGATGAAACCAGGGGTGATGCCGACCATCTCGTGGTACGGGTCCTCCTCGGTTTTACCATCGCGGTCGGTGGTTTGGCCGCTCTTCCACTGGCGATTGTCCCACTGGCCGACGAAGCCGCCCCAATTCTCCACGGTCACCTCCTGAGCACGGTCGCCGGCGCGGAAGGTGGCTTTCTGGTCCCCATCGGCGGAGGCCGCCAGCACGTACACACGGTTGAAGGAGCCGGCGGGAAGAGTAAGAGCCTGCCCCTTGGCGGCCACGGCGTTGGGCGCTCCGGCTTTGGCCGGCGCCAGGCGGAACTCGACTCCATCGAAGGTCAATGTGGCCGGTAGCATTTCGGCGGGATACGAGTGGCCATGGCCATCGAAGCCGGTAGTCGATTTGGCGCCGTCTTCGGTGGCGGTGGCGAGATCGTAGGCGAGTTCGACGGGCCGTGAGCGGACGGTCGAGACTTTGGACGGTGCGAGGCCAAGTTTCAGGGCGAACGTGCGCGGCTGGAACGCCGTGAACGATGCTACCAGAACACCGCTCGAAACGATGGCCTGGCCGGCGGGTTGCTCTTGGCCGTTCACTTCACGCGCGGCGACAATCGGGGCTGCCATGGAGACGCGGACGTTGTCGGCGGGATGGCCGTCGAGCTCGACCATCCGTACCACGATTTCGTCGCTGGCCTCGGCTTTTTTCGCGGCGAGCACGCGAACGCGCGGGTCGGAGACTTTGAGCAGCGAGAATTGCTTCCCGAGAGCGCCGGCGTGTTTGGCGGATTCGAAAGCGATCAGCGGCTGGTTGAGGCGCCATGCCTGCCAATCGGTGGCGGCGTGAATGCGGCCGCCCGCATGGCCGGCAATGCCGTAAACGAACTCGTGATGGCCGAGATCCTGCGTGCCCTGATCGGGATAGCCGCCGCGGGTGCCAGGAGTGCGAAGCAGGGTCAGGCGAATTACGTTATCGCGCGGCTTATCGGAGCCGTTTTTGCAATCGGTCAGGATGGTCGCGCCGAAAGAGCCGGACGCATCGGTGAGATCGATCCATTGATGCGAAGGCACTTCGAACTTCTTCGGTTCGGCGGTGGGCCGCTCGATGGTGCCGATGTCCCAATTGTAAGTGGCCATCCGGTTCGAGGCGGTCAGGGGGAACACGGCTTTGAGATTCGCTTCGCGCGCGTTCCAATCGATTACGTTGCCGATCTCGATGCGATTGCCGGGGTCGCCGGCCGAAAGGCTGACGGTCTGGACGAACTTGGAACCTTCGGTTTCGCGGGCGATTTCGATCGAGACGCGCACCGGGCCATTTTCGGTGACTTTGATGGTTGCCGGGCCGCTTACGTAAGAACGCGGGGCGGCCTGCTCCTGGTCCCAATCCATGTTCCAGGCGGGCCATTGGGCGGGATTGTCATAGGAAATCGCCAGGCGCGCGGGCGCGGAGAGGAGTTCCTTTTGCGTCGACTTGTCGAAGATGCTGGCGATATCGCCGCCAGGATCGATGCGCACGCGGTAGCGGGCGTTTTCGATTGTGGATTCGGACACGTGGAGCGCGGAGCTGGAACCCGGCGCGGCGGCCGGTTCCACATCGTATACGGCATAGCCCACCGAAGGCGCTTTGGCGAGGAAGAGGACGCGGCCGCCCGAGAGCTGCGCGGGCACGGCGAGACCATCCGGCCCAACCACCCGAACCGCTTTGACGCCTTCGGGAAGAGCGACTTTGGCTTCCACCAGATCTTCGCGGGCGACGTTGAGCGGATTATAAACAACCAGCGCAACGCCTTTGGTTTGGGTGTCGAGCGCGGCGGCGACCGCTTGGCTGGCGTCGGCCATCACACCCGCAAACTGGTTCATGGCGATGACGTCGTCGTTCCAGGCGAACTCGTAGGATTTGGGCGTGGCGGTGCCGGCGGCGATGTCGTGAAAATGGCCGCCCATGGCGAGAGTCCAGGCATTGTTCAAACGCTCGCGAGGATAGGGGCGCGCGCCCAGCCATTCGGCCGCGATGGACGCTTTTTCGGCGCCATCGGCGAGCAATTCCTCTTTATGGATCCAGCGCTTCTGATATGCCTGCGAGGTGAGCGAGCCGGCCGAGTGGTTGGTCAGCTCCATCTCGCCGGTGTAGCGGGGCAGGTTGGCGGCTTCGGCGGGCGTGATGTCGAGAAACATCCGGTCGGCTTTGGAGGAGACTACGTTGACTGGGCCGTTGCCGACGCTCACATCGGAATCCGAACCGATTTGTCCTTTGCCCTTAGTGACGATCGCTTCGAGCAGCTTAACCGCCGGCTCGCGCGGCGAGCCACCGATATCGCCGGTGCCGTAGTAGTGGTAGTCGGTGTAGACGCCGGTGAATTTGCCGTTGTTTTCAACGCGCGCTGCCCAGTCTCCCTGAAAGCGGCGAAGAGCCTCGTCGGGGTCGAGCTTTCCGGCAGGCGCGGGAAGCGGCCGGGAAAGATCGGTAGTGATATCGGCGCTGTAGTCGCCGGGGTTCAGGCCGGCCAGCACGCTTTTGCCATCGGGCCCGACCCACACGCCGACATTGAAAGGCGTGCCAACGGGAGTCCTCTCCAGGGATTCGACGCCGCCGCCATCGGCGGAGGAGCCCCACGGGAGTTTCTGCGTGGAGAATCCTTTTACGCCGGCATGGGCTAGAATGCTGGGCAGAGAAGCGGGAAAACCGAAGCAATCCGGCAGCATGTATTCGGCGCTGGCTACGCCGAGCTCCTTGCGGAACCAGTTATTGCCGTAAAGGACTTGGCGAATGATGCCTTCGGCGCTGGGCGCGTTGACGTCGCCTTCTTCCACCGACGAGCCGGCGGGGAACCAGCGGCCGGAATCCACGTACTGCTTCACCTTGGCGAAATCGGCCGGGAAATATTCCTTCATGAAGCGGTATCGGTTCGAGCCGGAGAAATTGAAAACATAGTGCGGATACTTTTGAAACAGGGCGAAGTTGTCGCGCATGGTGTGGAGGATGTATTCGCTGATGACTTGCGGATACTCCCACCGCCACTCGGTGTCGAGATGCGCGTAAGCGACCACGTACAAGGTGGGCTGGCGGGTGAGATCCGGGGCGGGATCGGCGGCACGGGCCTGAACGGGCCAGAAGGTGAGAGCCGCGACGCAGAGGAGAAGCCAGAAACGTATCTTTGCCATGGGGGCCATGACTGCAACGTTTATCATAAGGCGGCCTGGGCCGCACGGGGCGGAAAACGGCTCAACGCTTGCGCGATAATCGAGGGAATCTCACAATCCGGGGACTGCCGCATGCGCACAAAAACTCCAGTTCTCTACGATGCAACCCAGGCGGATCGAATGAAGGAACTCTACTTCATCACGATCATCTGTCCCCGATTTGACCCAAAAACTACCGATGTGATTTGACATACACCCGGAGTATGTATATGATGTGGATGTCAAGACTTTAAGTTAAGTTCCATGGCCAAACGCATCAATGTCATCTTGGCGGAAGCCACGGTCCGCACCATCGACCGCTTGTCCCGTCCGGGGCAGCGCAGCCGCTTTATCGAGCGGGCCGTGCAGCACTACCTGACTACGGCCAGCCCTCAGGCCTTACAGGAAAGGCTCAAGCAGGCGGCTCTCCGTGACCGTGACCTCGACCTGGAAATCGCTAGCGACTGGTTTGCGGTGGATCAAGAACAATGGCAGAAACTCGACAAACAAGAAAGACGGCGACCGGCGACTGGCCGAAGCGCGGCGAAATCTACCTCACGGCCCTCGACCCCACGGTAGGGCACGAAATCAAGAAGACCCGCCCGGCCCTGGTAATCCAGAACGATACTTCCAACCGCTATAGCGCCATCACCATGGTGGCGCCGATTACCTCGACGGTCAGGCTGCCGCTGTCGCCGGTCCACGTCCTGGCGCCCGCCAACGCCTCCACCGGCCTGGCCGTTGCCTCAGTGGCAGTTTTTAACCAAATCCGCGCCGTGGACCGCAGCGGGCTCATTAAGAAATTGGGCGAGGTTGACGCTCTGATTCTGCTCCAGGTTGACGAGGCCATCAAAGCCGCTTTTGGACTATCGGCATCCGAGCCAGGCGCCGATCCTTCGCCAACCGTCACCGAAGCCATCTCGGAAGGCACAAGGGACATCAAAACCGGCCGGTATGAGCTTTAACCAGATAGGCCAATTCTAAGCGGC
>JBEKYD010000160.1:0-17235 GCA_049511335.1 Bryobacteraceae bacterium
GACAAATCGTGGCGCTACTCGTCAGCCTCAAACCAGCGCTTCGGAAAACTCACCCGTCAAGTGCAGGGAGAAGTGTTTTTTTCCTTGACAAATCCTTATCATGGATGTCCCGCTTTTCCCCCCTCGTTCGTGATCATGAAGCAGCACGCTCTGACGGAGGCGCTCACTACCGATCGCCACTTCGAGCAGGCGGGCTTCAGAGCCAAGATGCTCGATCAGCCCTGAGCATTGTGGGCAGCCTGGCCGTCCCCGTCGCAAAGGCTGTTTGCGATGCCCCCACGATGCCCAGGTCCCACGATCCCCGTCACAGAAGTACGCAGAAAAACAGCGCAGTTCAGGCTGTCCCGCTTTTCCCCGACGCCACACATCCAAGGTAGGAGCCGTATGCGTTAGTAGCGCCCGTACGGATCTGTGCGGGGGGCGGCCAGCAATGGCCGTCCCTACCGCGACCGATTTCCCCGCGTTCCTGTCACCGCGTTTCTGTGCGAGCTTCTCTGACCTTCGATTCAAGCAATGTCACGGCCAGCGACAAACTCGATCCCAACTCTGTCACACCTGATTGCAGTGGCAGTCGAGCGGCAGTGTACTCAGCTTGAGCATCCTTCGCCAGTTGATATGCTTTTTTTAGGTGCGTCAATTAATCTTCAGTTATGAGCATGATAGTCTCTTTCCACGTTTCCGTTCCGCATTTTACCCGTGGGTCTGTTTCCTTCTGTTGGAGAGTTTCATATTGGTATGCTGATTAGCTATCGAATTTTAGACTCAGGGGGACGCACTACCCTGCGTACCCGTCGTCCTCGGTTGGAACATCTGGACGACGCCCAGGACCGTATTCAAATTTGTACGCCGTTCCGACCTCAGTGTCGCGCGAGGTCACCTTCCCCCGGCTGGCTTGCTTGATTCTCTTCAACACTTGGTGTATCTCAGCCATGAGGTTAGATCGCCCTTCCGCCTTGAAACCAGTCTCCAGCAGCAGATCCCGTACTTGGGCTGGGTATAGGTGTATCCCCTCGTTAGCCCGCAGAATCGCGCGGATGCGTGGCGTCATGCCCAGACGCTCTTCGACTTGAGGCGCGTGTAGCCTGGGTTCTTGCACGTCGGGATTGTTGTCATGCTTACCCTGGAGTGCTTCTAACGCCAGCGCGAGCCTCTCGCGCTTCATGTCGATTTCTGCTATTTGCCGCCACAAGCCTTGGCGGTCTTGCTTGAGCCTCTCGTCAAGTGCCTTCGTGTCTTCGAGGAGCTTCTTGCTCGCCTTTGCAGTCTCCGTATCCATTAGCGAAGGTATATTGTACAAAATGTACAAGCCAGTGTCAAGGGGGAATTCCGTTGGTGTACAAATGAGGGAACTGCAGTCCAGTCGTATTCTCTCCGCACCCGCTTGACTCCCGCCCTCAAATGTGTGATTATTCATTAGAGTGAATAAACATTCACCCGAGCTTCGCCCTATGGCCGCACTTGCCTCCTCCAACCCGATCCTGAAATGCGCCGCTCCGGATCTGTTGCGCGATCTGGATCTTACCGACGACGAGCTGACCTATCTGCTCGATCTGGCCGACGATGTCAAGCGCTCGCTGCAGGATTACAGCCAGGCGCTGGCCGGCAAATCGGTCGCGCTGCTGTTTGAAAAGCCGTCGCTGCGGACGCGTTTGACGTTCGAAATCGCCATCCTGCAGCTTGGCGGCGGAAGCGTATTCATCGAGGGACCGATCGGCGTGCGCGAGCCGCTCAAGGATGTGGCACGCAACGTGGACCGCTGGGTCAACGGGATCGTGGCGCGGGTCTTCGCGCAATCCACCGTGGAAGGTCTGGCCGAATGGTCGTCGGTGCCGGTCATCAACGCTCTGAGCGACGCGTACCACCCCTGCCAGGCGCTGGCTGACGTTCAGACCGTTCGGGAACATTTTGGCGCTCTGCGGGGTTTGAAGCTCGCCTTCGTCGGCGACGGCAACAACGTGGCGCATTCGCTCATGCTCACCTGTCTGCGCCTCGGAATGGATTTCGCCCTGGCGTGTCCCGAAGGGTATAACGCCAATCCGGACGTGGTGATGCAGGCCCAGGGATTGGCCGCCGTTTCGGGCGCCGCGCTGACGCTTACGCATGAGCCGGCCGAAGCGGTTGCTGGCGCGCATGTCATCTATACCGACGTATGGGCCAGTATGGGCCAGGAACAGGAAGCCGTGGAGCGGCGCGAGGCGTTTCGCGATTACCAGGTCAACGACGGGCTGTTCGCGGTGGCGCGCCCCGACGCCGTATTCATGCACTGCCTGCCCGCCAAGCGCGGCGAAGAGGTCACGGATTCCGTAATGGAAGCGGAGCGCTCGGTGGTGTTCGATCAGGCCGAGAATCGCCTGCATGCGCAGAAAGCGCTGTTGCTGATGCTGCTGAGTTAGTCGGCGGCAACCGCTCCCTTACGGTCGCGGCTCTGACTGGCCGCTCTGATACGCTAAAGATTCTTATGAGCAAACCAAAGAAAGTGGCGCTCGCCTACTCGGGCGGGCTGGATACTTCTGTCATCATTCCATGGCTGAAGGAGAATTACGGCTGCGAAGTCGTCGCGGTCTGCGGCGATATCGGCCAGGGAGCCGATGAGCTTACCGGCCTGGAAGCCAAGGCGCTCGCCACCGGCGCGGCTGAAGTCCATGTGGAAGACATGCGCGAGGAATTCGTCTCCCAGTATCTGTGGAAGCTGGTGCGTTCCGGCGGCGTCTACGAGCACAAATATCTGCTCGGCACTTCGATCGCCCGGCCGCTGTTGGCGAAAAAGCAGGTGGAAGTGGCGCTGGCCACCGGCTGCGACGCCCTGGCCCACGGCTGCACCGGCAAGGGCAACGACCAGGTGCGCTTCGAGCTCACCTACAAAGCCCTCGCGCCGGAACTCGCCGTGATCGCCCCGTGGCGCGAATGGAACATCGTCTCCCGCGAGGACGCCATCGAATACGCCCGCCTTCACCACGTGCCCATTTCGCAATCCACCACCAAAATCTATAGCCGCGACCGCAACATCTGGCACATCTCGCACGAAGGCGGCGAGCTGGAAAACCCGGCCAACGCCGCGCCGGAAGGCATCTGGATGTTGACCAAGAGTCCCGCCCAGGCGCCGAATACACCTGGCGAGGTCTCGATCGAGTTCGAAAAAGGCGTACCCGTTGCGGTGAACGGCAAGCGCATGAAGGCTTTCGAGCTGCTCGAAGCCCTGAACGCCATCGGCAGCGAGCATGCCATCGGCCGCATCGACCTGGTCGAGAACCGCTTCGTGGGCATGAAGTCCCGCGGCTGCTACGAGACCCCGGGCGGCACGCTGATCTACTTCGCCCTGCGCGAGCTCGAAGCGCTCACGCTCGACAAAAACACCCTCCACTACAAGCAGCAGCGCGCGCTCGAATATGCCGAGATGGTCTATAACGGCCTTTGGTTCACTCCCCTGCGCGAAGCGCTGGACGGATTCTTCGAAAGCGTCTGCTCGACTACCACCGGCGAAATCAAGCTGCGTCTCTACAAGGGCAACATCGAGCCCATCAGCCGCAAATCCCCCTACTCGCTCTATTCGCTCGATATCGCCAGCTTCACCATGGGCGCCAGTTACGACCAGAAAGACGCGCTCGGCTTCATCAACCTGATCGGCCTGCCCATCAAGGTCCGCGCGCTGGCCGCCAAATCCAAATGAAGCTCTGGGGCGGGCGTTTTGAGAGCGGGCCTTCGGAAGTGTTCGAGCGCTTCTCCGGCTCGCTCGATTTCGACCGGCGCCTGATCGACGCCGATATCCGCGGCTCGCAGGCTTTCGCCCGCGCGCTCGAACGCGTGGGTATTCTGAATGCCGGGGAGCGGGCGGCAATTGTATCCGCCTTCGACGCTATCCGCGCCGAATCCGCGTCTCCGGCATTCTATGAAGGCGCGTCGGACGAAGACGTGCATACGCTCGTCATCCGCAAGCTGAAAGAAAAGGCCGGCGCCGTGGCCGACAAGATCCACACCGGCCGTAGCCGCAATGAGCAGGTTTCGCTCGATACCCGCCTCTGGCTGCGCGAGGAGTGCGACCGGGCGCGCGCGCTGGTGGCCGCCGTGATGGAAGCGCTCGTCGTCCTGGCGGAATCTTACCCCGACGCCGTCGTTCCCGGCTATACCCACCTGCGCCGCGCCCAGGCGGTGCTCTGGCCGCATTATCTGCTGGCGTACTTCGAAATGTTCGCGCGCGATTGGGAGCGGCTGGGCGAAGCTCGTGCGCGCGCCAACCTACTGCCGTTGGGTTCCGGCGCCTTGGCCGGCTCGGGCTTCCCGTTCGACCGCGACGCCATCGCCCAGGACCTCGGTTTCGCCGGTATCACCCGCAATAGCATGGATGTTTCCGGCGACCGCGATTTCGCCCTCGATTTCCTCTACGCCGCCAGCCTCACCATGATCCACTTGAGCCGCCTGGCGGAGGATTGGATTCTCTACTCCAGCGAAGAATTCGGCTGGCTCGAACTGGGCGATGGCGTTACCAGCGGGTCGAGCCTCATGCCGCAGAAGAAAAATCCCGATTCGCTCGAGCTGATTCGCGGCAAATGCGGCCGCGTGATCGGCTCGCTGAATTCGCTCATGATCACCATGAAGGGCCTCCCGATGACCTACAACCGCGACATGCAGGAGGACAAGGTCCCGCTGTTCGAAGCCGCCGATCAACTGGCCGGCTCGCTCGAAATGGCGCGCGCGGCGATCGAATCCGTCCGCCTGAATCCCTTCCGCCCGGCGCGCGCCGTGGAAGAGAGTTGGGTGGTGGCCACGGACCTGGCCGAAGCGCTGGCGCGTGCCGGAACGCCGTTTCACCAAGCCCACCAGATTGTGGGCCGCTTCGTGTTGGAGAGCGTTCGCACCGGCAAGAAACCCTCGGATTGGACCGCGGCCGAAATGCAAGGCTTTGCGCCGGAATTCACCGGCGATCTGGCCGCGCTGCTCGACCCGAAGAAAGGAATGGCATCGCGCGAAATTGCCGGCGGCACCGGACCGGCTGCGGTTGCGGCCGCGCTCGAAGAAGCGCGCCGGCGCCTGGCGCGAATGAAGATATGACGAAGACCTATCGGCAGGGCCAGATCCTGAAGCTGATTCGCTCTATGCGCATCGGCACCCAGGAAGAACTGGCGCAGGAATTGAAGAACCAGGGTATCGCCGCCACGCAGGTGACGCTGTCGCGCGATATCCGCGATCTACGGCTGGTCAAGACCCGCGAGGGCTACCAGGAAATGGCGCCGGAGGAGACCGGCCCGCAGTTTTCGTTGTTGGCCGGCGAGTTTCTGCAGGATGTGCTGCGCGCCCAGAACCTGGTCGTGCTAAAAACGTCCCCCGGCCATGCCAACTCGGTGGCCGTCGCGCTCGACAACGAAAAATGGCCCGAGGTAGTCGGCACCATCGCCGGCGACGATACCATCCTGGTGATCGCCCCCGACAACCCCACTGCCGAAGCCGTACAGGAAAAACTGCTGGGCCTGCTCGAGCGCGGGTGAACCCCGTGGCGCGGGCTGTCAAGCCTTTCCTACTTTTGCCTGTTTACTGTTTTGAAGCCCGCATGGCGAGCACCCGCTGCACCTGTTGCAGCAGCGATTCCGCGCGCGGCATGCTCTCGATGGCCTTCTTGATCTCCGCGTCGTCCAGCCAGTTGGCGCGGTCGCCCGCCGGTTTATCGAACGCCCGGAAGTAGAACTCCCAGCGAATCTGCTGGCGAATCCAATCCTTGTTGGCATCGAATTCGGCGTCGGTGAACGTCACCTTTTGGGTCTTCAGGAAATCGCGGAAACGATCGAGCGCGGCATCGTCCGGCTGCCAGCCGGGAGCGATGGCCGGTTTGGCGCCGTTGAAGTACACATTGCCGAACCGGAAAAACATGAAGGTATAATACGGCGCCAGTTTTCGCTGAAACGCGTCGTAGATCGGGCTGGGATACTTCTCATCCGGCGTGATGCCGCCACCGCCGTATACCGTGCGGCCGCTGTCGGTCGTCTTCAGATCCTGCTTGTTGCTGGTATCGCCATGCTTGGCGTAGTAATAGTCGAAGAACGACTCGTGCGAGTAATCGCGCTGAATCAGCCGCCCGCTGGGCGTGTAGTAGTGGGCTATGGTGAGCAGCAGCGCCGCGCCTTCATTCAGCGGAAACTGCGCCTGCACGAGGCCCTTGCCGAATGTCGTTTCCCCCAGAATCCAGGCGCGGTCGTGATCCTGCAGCGCCCCGGAAACGATCTCGGCGGCCGATGCCGAATGGCTGTCCACCAGCACCACCATGGGGTACTTCTGCGCCGACGCTACCGCGTGGGCGCGGAATACCTGCTCGGTCTCGGCGCGGCCGTGATGCGAAACCACCAGTTGATTGTCCCGTAGGAACCGTCCCGCCACGCGCACGGCTTCGCTCACCAACCCGCCGGGATTGCCGCGCAGATCGAGGATCAGTCCCTTCACGTTCCCCTCGCCCAACTGGGCTATGTCCTTCTCTACGTCCTCGGCCACGTTCTGCGCTTCGAAGCTGTCAATCCGCAGAAAGGCGATGCCGGGTCTTACCCAGAACGCATCCACCAGGGTGGTTTCGATTTCTCCGCGCGTCACCTCCACCGTGACCGGCTGGTCCACTCCCACGCGGCGCACCGAAACGCTGACTTTCGTGTTACGGGGTCCGCGCAGCAGGTCCGCCACCTCGGGCGATTGCAGATTCGTCGTGTCCTTCCCGTCCACTCCCACAATCGTGTCGCCGCGCCGCAGGTCCGCCCGGTATGCCGGCGACCCCACGAATGGCCGATCCACAATCACCTTGGTGCCGTCCATCCCAATCTGCATGCCCACGCCGAAATACTGCGCCCGCTGCCGCCGCTGCATCTCGCGGTATTCGGCTGGATCTACGAAGCTGGAGTGCGGATCGAGCGTGTGCAGCATCCCAGGGATGGCCCCTTGATAGAAAGCGTGCTCCGACGACACCGGATCGGCAAAGTTCCTCTCGACCAGCGCGTACGCCGATGCCACTTCATGCATCGATTTGTCAAGCTCGTCTGGGGTTTGCGCCGCGCGCGCGCGGAAAACAGGCGTGAAAAAGAGCGCAAGAACGGCGAGCAATGCCGCCGCTAGGGTGAGCAATAGGCTACTGCGGGTTTTCATGGGTACCAGGGCCGGGTGCGGCCGGTGTCTCCCTTCCTTCGCCTCTATCATACCGTAATCTCAGGCCACGCCGCCCGGCCGAACGCGGTCGCGACGGTACTCGGGCGCACCGGCCCCGTACGTTAAGAGTTATAAGGGAAAAACCTCGGTACGGGTAACATACGGCAGCCTCTTTCGGCAGCTAGACAATCACGCCATAATGGTATCGGCTCTCTTATGATCCGAGGCTTATTAGGATGTGCCACCCTGGGAGGCAGCTTCCTGGTGATTTCACCGAAACTCCGGGAAGAGCTTTTCCTGGGTGCTCGCTTCCTCACCGGCAGGCTCAACTACTACAGCCCGTATTCTTACATAGCCGTGGCGCTGGGATTGTTCGCCTTCATCACCGCTTCCCTTTACCGCAGCACCGGCTTGCGCAGTTGAGATCGACCTGCCAACAAAGGCTATACGGCGGCACGGCTCCTGCGCACCGCCATGCCCGATTCGGACCGCGCCGGTTTCCGGTCCGCCATTTCGCTCAAGCGGTGTACCTGGTCGGTCACGCACACTAGAAACATCGGCTGGCGCGCGTTTTTCAGAAGATTGATGATCCGGTTGGGCGCGTCCTCGAGATAGATCGATTTGCCGTCCGTGAGCAAATGAATCTCCGAATTCGCCTCGATCGACTCCGCCAGGCGCTTCCCCATATCTTTCTGCAGAAATCGCAACACGCGCCGGATCTTCTGCAGCGAGAAACCCTTCCTTCGCAGTTCCGCGATTACGGAAATCTCCACCACCTCCGGCTTGGAGTAGATGCGCTTGTGTCCGTCCTGACGCGGTGAAACGACGTTGCGTTCGTCCCACCACTGCAACTGACGGAGGCTGACTCCGCAAATCCGCGCCACGTCGCTGCTGTTATAACCTTCGGCTTCCACTGGAGCCTCGGGACGGAGTTTCTTCCCTCTAAACATTCTGTGCCACTTCCGTTCTAAAAGAATTTCAGCGCCAGTCTGCATTTTACCCGCCTCATCGGCGGTGTCAATAGGGCACTCGACCGATCCTTTCCATTTAGCTGATTCTAAGCCAAAACGCTTCACCGAGAAAGGCGTCCCGGCGCCCGGCGATTCCTCCCGGCGCGCGGCTTCGCAGTGGGACAGACCATGGTTTTCGTGGTCTGCCGCCGCCCCATACCCTAACCTCTTCAGCCCTCAACGGCCTTTTGCCGGTTCGGAACCGTCCCCAAATTCCCTTTTCCCCACCCGATGAAAAAATACACACCAGGTGCTAAACTCCTAATTTCGATCACAAGGCCCCCGAAGGAGTATCCCAATGGCCACTCTAGTTGAAGGAAAACTCGACACGTTGCGCGCGCTCCCCGGCGACGACGTGCGCCAGATCTTGTGGCGATTCACCGACCGCTACGACCTGCAGATGCTGGTCCAGTCCGCTCGCGCCGTGGCGCGCGGCCCGGTTGCCCGCCTGGTAGCTGCCGGCGCCCGCAATACCCATGAATGGACCGCTGAAAAGGCCAGCCTCCTCCAAGCCTTCGACGAATCCGGCATCAGCGCCGTCTTCCTCGAGCCCGAAGAGGGCGGTTTCATCGCCGGCCCGAAAAACCTGGCCTTGGCCCTGGTCGCCTTCGAGCTGGCCTGGGTCGACGCCGGCTCCGCTACCGCCAGCCTCGCCGGATGCCTTGCCCTGTCGCCCATCCACGAGCGCGGCACGCCCGAACAGGTCCGGACTTACATGCGCCGCTGTGCTCCGCCCGCTCCCGGTGAAAACCGCGCGCCTTCGCGCGGAGCTTTCGCTCTCACCGAACCGTTGCCATACGTGGGCGTCGAAACCGGCATGCTCGGTGGCACGGTGCGCATCGCCGAATGGCCCGAGGGCGGCGAGCCCATCCTCCAGGTCGAAAAACGCGGCCGGTTCATCACCAACATGGGCTTTGCCAATTTCGTCACCGCCGCTGTCGATACCGGCGACCCGCGCATCAAGTCTTCCTGCATGGTGATCCTCGAAGAAACCGACCCCGGCATCTTCGACCGCGGCACTCCCACGCGCAAGCTGGTACACCAGCTTTCTTCCACCCAAGATCCGGTATTCAGCCTGAAAGTGCCTGCCAGCCGCATCATCGGCGGCTACACCGTCACCGACGGCGTCATCGTGCCCCGCTTCAGCCACGGCGAAATCATCGAAGCCGTCTTCCGCCGCACCCGCGTCACCGTGGCCATCATGACCTCGGCCAAGCTGCTCAGCGCCATCGAGCCCATCGTCCGCTACCACCGCGGGCGCTTCCGCGGCACCCAGCAGGTCTCCCCCGGCTCGCCGCGCTACGAGCTCGGCTTGCAGTTAAAGGCCGACGTTGTGCACCGCCTGGTGGATGTCTGGGCCACCGGCGAAGCTTCCGCCTCGCTGGGGTTCCAGGCCGCCAGGCTGTTCGACGAGCTCGATCCGCTCGAACGCCGCCGCGCCGAAATCTTCGCCGCGCAGGGTATCGCCGGCGGCTCGGCCACGCTCAAAGTCATGCGGCGCGCGCAGAAGCAGGCGCTCGAATCGCTCGGCGCCGCCACGCCTCCCGACGACCCGGTTGTCCACTGCGCCCTGCTCGACGCCGTCGCCAACGTTCTCTGCCCCGCCTGTAAGCTCTGGAATACCGGCCACGGCGCCAACACCATGCGCGAGGCCGTCAGCCTGATGGGCGGCTATGGAATCACCGAAGATTGCCCCGGCTTCCTGGGCCACAAATGGATGGATTCGCAGCTCGAGGCCACCTATGAAGGCCCCGAAGCCGTGCAGCGCCGCCAGCTCAGCGTCACCATGGCCGACGAGCTCTTCCTGGCCCAGTTCCGCCAGTGGATCGTCCGCCTGCGCGAAATCGCCGGCGCCCGTCCCGGCACCGGCGCCTGCACCGTCGCCACCGCCATGGAGATGTGGCTTTGGACGCTGCAACACCTGCAGCACACCACCGATGCCGATGGCGCCAAGCTCTATCAGAGCTCCCGCCAGGCGGTGACCTTCGCCCTCGCCGATGCGCTCTGCTGGCTGCTTGCCTCGCGAGCCCAGATCCTCGACCTGCTGGAGCTCGAACAGAAGGGTCCCCAAAATCCCGCCCTGGCCGAAGCCCTTCCCGGTCTCAACCGGTTCTTCACCGATCTCTGCCACGTGCAATCCGCCCGCGCCGCCGGCGAAGTGGGCCGCATCTGCGCCGAGTTGGTGTTCGGCTACCGCCGCCATCCCGCCTGGGATTCCAATGCCTGCCGCACCTGCTACCAGGCCGGCGACCTGGAAGACCTGGAATCGCTCATTCCCGGCATGGATAGCGTGGCGCGCGCCTGCACCGACGTCATCGAAGCCGACGGTTCGCACCCCTTCAAGGCCGGCCCTTGCGCCCAATTCGACGGTCTGGAAGTATTCTCCCGCCTGCGGCAGCGCCTGGATGGCTGCCTGACCGGATCGCAGCTCGCCAAAGACCGCGCCTCCGAAGCCCTCACCCGCGTCATGATCCCGGAGGCTCTGGACTACCCCGCATGAGCGACCGGCCCGTCCTCGACGTCGATATCGTCTGCGTGGGCTTCGGCCCGGCCATGGGCGGCTTCTTGACCACCCTCGCGCGGTCCGGCCTGTCTCCCACCGTCATCTGCTACGAGCGCGCCGACGATATCGCTTTCGGCGTTTCCGGCGCGGTCACGCGCGCCCGCGGCATTCGCGCCAGCTTCCCCGATCTCGACCCGGCCGAAATCCCCATGGCCGCCCGCGTCACCCACGAAAAAGTGCTCTACCTGCTCGACCCCATCGGCGCCAGCCGCCGCTCGGCCGGGTTGCGCCTTGCCGATCGCGCCCTGCGCGCCTTTCGCCTGCCCCGCCACCACGCCGTGGAACTGCCCTATACCCCGCCGTTCCTGCGCAAAGAGGACGGATTGCTTTTCTCCATCGGCCAGTTCAACCAGTGGGTGGGCAGCCAGCTCATGGCCTCCGGCGCGGCGCAGATCTGGCCCGGAACTCCGGTGTCCGAACCCTTGATCGAAGGCCCCTGCGTCGTCGGCGCGCGTCTCCCCGATATGGACGTTCGCGCCGCCCTGACGGTGGTTGGCGATGGGCCGGTGGGCGCCGTCGGCCGGCGCATCGACCAGCACTTCGGCCTTCCCCCGGCTCATCACCCGCGTGAGTGGGCCGTGGGCGCCAAGATGGTCGTCGATCTGCCCGAGCACGTCGATCTCGAACCCGGTACCGTCTTTCACACTTTCGGCTATCCCGAGCCCGAAATCTTCGGCTTCTTCTACGTCCATCCCGAGCGCGTGGCCTCGGTGGGAATCTTCGTTCCCTCGTGGTTCTTGAATCCCGTGCGGACCTCCTACCGCTATTTGCAGCACTACATCCAACACCCCTATCTGTGGCGCTATCTCGAGGGCGGCACGCTCCGCTCCTGGGGCGCGAAATCGCTGGCGGAATCCGGGCGGCGCGGCGAGCCTTACCTGGCCGGCGACGGTTGGGCGCGCATCGGCGAAGGTTCCGGCAGCACCAACGTCCTCACCGGCTCGGGCGTGGATGAAGCCTGGACCACCGGCACGCAACTGGCGGAAGGCGTGGCCGAGCTCATGAAAAACGGCCGCCCGTTCACTCGCCAGAACCTGGAGGAAACCTACGTCCGCCGCCGCCGCGCAAGCTGGGTCGAAGAGGAAGCCCGCGTCGCCGAGCGCGCCCGCGACGGCTTCCACCGCGGCGTCATCGCCGGCCTCGCCGGCATGGCTTTGGCCGGCATCACCAAAGGCCGCCACGCCATCGGCGGCGAGCCCCAGGCCATGCCGCCCGTCGAGGAATATTATCGCGGCCGCATTCCGGCCGATGACATCCGCCGCATCGAGCGGGAATGCGCCGCCAAAGCTGTTGCCGCGCACGACGCCCTGATGGACCGCGCCGGCTGGCCCGCCATCGCCTTCGATGGCAAGCTGCTCATCTCGCAACAGGACGCCCTGCTGGTCGGCGGCAAAGTGCAAGCCACGCCCGGCTATCCCGACCACGTGCGCTTCACCGACCCGGCCGCTTGCGAACGCTGCCGCGCCCGCACCTGCGTCGAGATCTGCTCCGGCCAGGCCATCACCCCAGGCCCCGGCCATTTTCCCGCCTTCGACCGCGAAAAATGCGTGCATTGCGGCGCCTGCCTCTGGAACTGCGAAGCCGCCGCCATCCGATTCGAAGCCGGCGCAGGAGGCTTGCATTCCGCCCAAAACTAACAGATCACCGTGGGGCGGCCTGTCAAGGCTGCAGAGCCGAGATTCCTCTCGGCTTTTCTCCCTGGTTTCCCGCGATAACTCCCCGGGGCGCTTTCATTCCGACTTCTGTCTTCCGACTTCTGGCTTCTTCTTATGACCTATCACATCGTCGTCTGCGGGGGCATCGTTCCCGATCCTCTTCAGACCTTGGAACCGGTGATGGGCCCGGCTGGGCCCTCCCTCAAAAACGAAACGATGCTCCCTGCGGTGCTCGACCCTTGGGCCGCGCATGCCCTGTTTGAAGCCGCCAACCTGGCCCGTAACGTCGCCGGCAGCAGGGTCTGGCTGGTAAGCCTCGGTCCCAAAGCCAAGCTGCAGCAGGTGATGATGACCGTGGCGCAGAAGGCCCCCTTCGAGCTGGTGCCGATCGATGGCCCGGCCGGCGCTTTCACCGACCTGGTTGGCGTGAGCGGCGCGCTGGCAGCCGCCATCGAATCCATCGCCGGTCTGGACCGCCAGCGGCTGCTGGTTTTTGGCGGCTGGGAATCGGCTACCCGCGGCGCCGGCGCCACCATGCAGATGGTGGGTGAGCGCCTCGGAATCGTGGACCAGTTTCAGGGCGTCGATTCGCTCTCCCCGCGCGAGGACGGCTCCTTCGAAATCCTGGAGCGCATCGAAGGCGGCCAGCATCAGGTCTCCGTCTGCGCCGGCCCGCCCGCGCTCATCGGTTGGGCCACCGGCAGCCTGCCCGAGCCGCGCAACAATCCCCAAATCGGCATGGCCAACATGCGCGCCATCATGCCCGCGCTGCAGAAAGCCCGCGCCGCCAGCCTCGCCGGCGCCCCGCCGCAATTTCACTCCGTCACCCTGCCGCGCCAGCAGCGCGCCACCCGCGTGGTGAAAGACCTTTCCCCCGATGAAATCGCCCGCGAACTCGCGGCCTGGGTTACCGGAGGCTGACATGGACACCATTCTCTTTCTGGCTTTCACCGAATCCGATGGATCGTTAGCCAAAGCGGCACTCGAAGCCCTCGGTGCAGCCGCATCTCTCGGCGCACCGTTGTCTGTCGGCTTGGTCGGCGCTTCGCTCGCCTCCGCCTCGCGCCAGGTTGCCGGTTGCAGCGCCGCGCGCTTCCTGAGCGTGACCGGCGAGGAATTCGCCCAGTCGCGTTACTCGACTGACGCCGCCGCCGCCGAAGCCATCGCGCGCGCCGCCGAAGCCACCGTCGTCATCGCCCCAGCCTCCGTGCGCACCAACCGCGCCGTGCCCGGCGTGGCGCACCGGCTCGCTGGCGCCATCGACACCCACGTGACCGCTCTTGCCGAAGGCCCATCGGTCACGCGCTGGTATTACCGCCAGCGCATGGAAGCCGTCCTAACCCGAACCGGGCGGCCGTGGTTCATTCTGCTCGAGAGCGGCTGCCATGCGCCTTTCGCCGCGGCGTCAGGCGAAGCAGTGTTCGAGACCGTCTCTGTCACTCTGCCGCCCTTGCGAACTACCGTCACCGGCGTTCGCTCCCCGCAATCCGGCGAGCAGACCATCCGCCCCGACGCCCCCCTGCTCTTCGTAGCCGGCGCCGGCTGGACCAAAAAGCAGGCCGACGGCCAGACCCATCCCCGCGAAGCCGAAGAGCTGATTCTCGGTTTCCTGCACAAGACCCAGGCCTCGCTGGGCGGCAGCAAGTCGCTGGTCGATTTGAGCGGCGAAGGCGAAGCCGTGCTGCCCTTCATGACCCACCTGAACCAGATCGGCCAGACCGGCGCCACCCCCCGCCATCCCAAGGGCCTTTCCACCTGCTGCCACGGCGAAGAGCCGCACGTAGTAGGCTGGCGCTTCATCACCGAGCGCCGCGCCGTCAATCTCGACCCCAACTGCGGCTGGTCCCGCGGCAAAGCCGACGTCCTCTACGTGGCCGACGCCTTCGAAGTAATGCGCAAGCTGAACGCGCTACTATAGGCAGCCATTCCCCGCGACCAAAGGGAGCGGCTGTGGAAGCGCCAGGCGGCTGCGAGGGAGACAGCGGTTGCCTAGTCTACGAGCTACCGAGGGCCGCGACTCTCAGCGGACTTCCGGTCAGCCCCGGAGCGGGATCGCGGCCGCGCCATCACGAGAAACAAGCCAGGCGCCAAGAGCAGAATTGTCCTCGGCTCTGGTATCGGCTCAATTGCGTCGCCGAACTGATCGTAAAACCGCAAGGCGCTAATGCCGCCACGAACGTCGGCCATTTCTTGCTCTCCGGAATTGGCGGAGGCATTCAAGGTCATGGAAAAGCTGACCTGAAATGGTTGGCCCAGTGGCACCAGTCCGGTGACACTGTATTCTTCTAGCGAGACCTCCGGAGCGGCACACCCCGAAAGACAGCTAATGACCGAGCTGCCAATTGTAAATTGCTCGCTTCCGGTGACTCCTCTGAATCCCTCCGTAGACTCGGTCAACGAGAAACTGTCGACGAGCGCGTGAAAGGTCCCCGTACCACTGCCTGGCAGGAGATACATGGGAGAGTCCGACTGGTACGTTGCTACGGCGGTGATCGTTGTGAAAAGCGAGTTTAGTCCGCTGGAACCAGCGTTGATTACGAGCTCAACGGTGTTCGGGTTAAAGCCGGCCCCCAACGACGAGGAGAGACCGCCATCCGGTGGAAATAGGATTTGCTGACCACAGCCGGGCGAGTAAGAACCTGAGCTTGGCCCGCCGAGGACCGTGACCGAGACCGAGCACGTACTTGCTGATAGGCAGGTGGCTGCCACCAGCAAACCGATTACTAGCTTCAAAGTGGCCTCCGGGCGGAAATGATAACACGCCGCCACTGAAGGGGAAATGGACCAAGGCATGACAAAATCCCGGTACGTATGGATCTTAGACTCTTTGATCCGGCAGCCCTACATGGCTGCCGCTCCCCAGCCGCGCTGGCTGAAATCGGCGTCACCGCGCTGAAGCAGATGGGGGCGGCTATCAGGCCGCCCAGGCGAAGCTAGCGGTCAAGACGGTCGACGGTGCCCAACGCCGAGGATTATCCCTGGTCCAGCGCGGCAAGAAAAGCCGAGAACTCTCGGCTCAGCAGGCCCGACAGCCCGCGCCATGACCTAACGGCGCCACTCAACTCGTGGCGCGGCCTGTCAAGGCTGCAGAGCCGAGAGTCTTCTCGGCTTTTCTTAGAGATTCTCCCCCCGCGGCGCCCACTAACTTGTCATGGAAATCCGGCGTCGCCGTCTTCCGCACATCTACCCCGAAGGCAAACCCCTGTTCATTACGTGGCACCTCTTTGGCAGCCTGCCTCACAACCTTTACCCGCCACCGGAGAAACAGAGCGCCGGGCAGGCCTTCGTCTGGCGCGACCGATACCTGGATACAACCTGCTCGGGGCCGCTCTACCTCAAGCAGGAACCGGTCGCGCAAGTAGTCGTCGGGTCCATCCGACACGGCGCGGAACAACTGCAATACTACGATCTTCAGGCTTTTGTGGTAATGGCGAATCATGTGCACTTGCTGGTGCTGCCCCGGGTAAGCCCCAGCCGATTCGCGCAAACCGTGAAAGGCTACACGGCGCGAGAGGCGAATCGATTGCTGGGGCGCACAGGTCAGCCCTTCTGGCAGGCCGAGTCGTACGATCATTGGGTGCGCGATGACCGGGAATCGGACCGCATCAAAGCGTATATCGAGAACAACCCAGTGAAAGCTGGACTGGTGGCAAACGCCGAGGATTATCCCTGGTCCAGCGCGGCAAGAAAAGCCGAGACGACTCTCGGCTCAGCAGGCCCGACGGCCCGCGCCACGACGTAAATGAACCAATGTCGGGGTAGGAGCGGACACTACGCGCATAGCGTTTGGATATGAACCACAACGCCGGAGCCAAGACGCGTCGCGCTCGATTCAGCACAGGCTAACGAAAAGAAGAAAGCCGGGAAAAGCGGGGCCTTATAATAACAGACATCATGCCCCTAATCGATCGCATCCAGCAGGACATGGTGGCAGCCATGAAAGGCAGGGAAGAAGCCCGTTTGAGCGCGCTACGCCTGATCAAAGCGGCGCTCATGAAACAGAAGGTGGATTCCCCCAAGCCGCTCGACGAAGCGGCCGAAATGCAGGTTCTCAAAGGGCTCATCAAGCAGCGCGCCGACGCCGCCGAAATGTTCCATAAGGGCGGGCGACCCGAACAGGCGCAAAAAGAAGAGGCCGAGCGCGCCTTGATCGAAACCTATCTGCCGGCCGCAGCCACCGAAGCGGAGATCGAGGCAGCCATTGCCGCCGCGCTTTCCGAAACCGGGGTTACTTCGCTGAAGCAGATGGGCGTGGTCATGAAAGCCGCCCAGGCCAAACTAGTGGGCAAGACCGTGGACGGAAAGTCGCTGAGCGAGAAAGTGAGGGCGCGGCTGCAATGACTCCCGTCAAACACCGGCCGTTCGTGCCGGACAACGTCAAAATGCGCGAGTTTACCCTGCGCGCGATCTTGCTGGGCCTGACCATGACGGTCGTCCTGGGCGCGGCCAATGCCTATCTCGGGCTGCGTGCCGGCCAGACCATCGCCGCCACCTATCCGGCCGCGGTGATCGGCATGGCCGTGCTGCGCCTGGGCAAGGGCACCATTTTGGAGGAGAACATCGCGCGTACCGCCGGCACCATCGGCGAATCGGTGGCCGCCGGCGCGGTCTTCACCTTGCCGGCCTTTTACCTTGCCCACGTATGGTTCCCACCCGCCATTCCCAAGCACCTCGGCTTCTGGTCCGGCATGTGGGCTTTGGCGGCCGACCCGGCATATCTGAAGTCCACTGCGCTCATGATTGTGGGCGCCGTGCTGGGGGTGCTGTTCGTCTCCCTGATACAGCGCGTGATGGTGGAAGATCCCGAGCTTCCTTTTCCCGAATCGGTGGCGGCGGCAGAAATTCATAAAGCCGGGCAAACCGGCGCCAGCGCGGCCAAGTACCTTTTCTACAA
>JBEKYD010000161.1:0-17131 GCA_049511335.1 Bryobacteraceae bacterium
CCAGCCAGTCGGCGGCGCGCGCCAGCCGGTCTGCCGGGGCCTCGCCGAGCTCGCCCAGTCCGAAAGCCGCGTAGGCCGTATCCCATACCGGTGAAAAACAGGGCTGAAAATACAGATCGTCGGGTCTCTCCGTTAGCAGGTTGTCGAACTGGCGGAGGGCTTCGATAAAGTCCGGATGGTCGCGCGGGTAGCCCAGGGCATCGAGGGCCATCGCCAGGTACATCATGGAGGGATAGATGGCGCCGATACCTTCAGCGTAGCGGGTATGGTCGAGCATCCATTTTTCCGCCGCGCGCACGGCCGAGCGCTGCACCTGGCGCGGGCCGCGCCGCTGCCAAATTTTGAGCGCCCGATCGATGTGGTGGAACACCCGCGACATGCGGTCGCCCTTGGGCAAATCGAAACTCTTGCCGCCGAGCGCGAGCTCGTGCAAATGAAAGCCGGGCGGCACCGGCCGGGTCCCGCCCACCGCCTGCACGATCGAGAGCGGCACCACGATGGCGCGGGTCCAGGAGGACATTTCGTACAAAATGTTGCCCGGCAGCAGCACCAGTTCGGGCGGAACCGTCGGCACCGAGGCGCGCGGGTAGAGCCCAAACAGGCTGAGGTTGATCTTGACGTAACTGTTCCCGGCCTGTATGCCGCCCAAATCCAGAATGGCGTTCCGCAGCCGGCGCATCGGGTCCGAATCCGGGCTCAGGCCTGCCAGCTTGAGCGCGGTGTAGGCCTTGATCGACGCCGAAACGTCCGCCGGTCCGCCCGGGTAAACGTCGAAACCGCCGCCCGGCTGTTGGCGCGGAAGAATGGCCGCGCGCGCTTTCCGGATGCGCTCCGCCGTGGGTGGGTTCCAGACGCCGCCCGCCGGCGGATACAGCCAAAGCTGGAGCAGAACGTAATCGGATTCCAAAGTGGTATCGGCCAGCAGATCCCCGCACCAATAACCTTCCGGCTTCTGCAGCTCGAGCAACGCTTGCGCGCTCCGCGCCGCGGCCGCGATCGATGCCTGCGACAAGCTCTTTCGCGTTTGCGCCGCGGCCGCCCCGCGGCGAGACGAAATGCGTCCAGCCGGCTCAAGAAAGCCCGATCCCATCAGTTAACAGTGTAACGGGTGGCGCCGGCTTCAGCCGGTGGCAATTTTGCAGCGCCTACGCCAGCGCCTTCCGCCGAGGCATTTCCGTGATGTTGACCATCGTCCGGTCAAAGACCGTCATGTCCTGCACGATGCGGTTCACGTCGGCGTGGTCGTCGAGGGTGATTTCGTGCTCGATCCAATCCGACAGCGGAATGTTGCGGAAGAACATCCGCTCCTGCAATACCAGGGTGTGGCGGCTGTGCGTCAGCAGGCGGTTTTCACGGGTGTAGTGGCGCTGCTCCACCTTCAGTTCGGTAAGGAAGTTATCGAATGCCTGCCGGCGCCCCGATTCCTCGGCCGCCCGGATGGTGGTTTCCAGTTGCGATTCGAGCGCCTGCCGCTGCGCCTTCAGCGTCCCGCGCTCTTCCGCCATCAACTCCCGCTGTTGCGCCAGGTCAATCTCTTGCTGGGCTAATTTCACGTCCATCCGCGACTGCATCACGAACCACGCCAGCAATGCGGACCCGACCGCGATAAAGCCCGGCAATAGAACCCACAGGAGCGCTTCCATATCGTCATCCATGCTAACGGCGCGATTGCAAGCAATTCTAGCTGCCAATGGTAAATATGGGAGGTTAACCAGGGATAAGCCCGATTTGTCAACTCGCCGGCGCAGCCGCCAGCCGCCGGTTGACCAGGATGCCGGTGGCGATCAAACCGAAAATCATGGCCACGAACAGCAGCGACCAGCCCCAATACTGGGTAGGATGCTGGATCACGCGGACGAAATGACGGCCGTAGAGGTCGGCGACAATGCCGATGACGGAATATCGAACCGCCCGGCAGACGGCCACGACCGCAAGGTATTTGCGCGCGGGGTAATCCGAGGCGCCGGCCGCCGCGAAACACATGCTGGTCGGGAACGGGAACGGAACGGCAGTGGAAGCGGCCAGAACCCCGGTGCCCGATCTCCTGAAGACGTTTAGAAATACGGACACTCTCCCCTGCCCGAACTTGCTGTTCAGATAGGCGGACCCGGCTTTGCGCGCGACCCGGAACGTGGCATAAGCCCCGATTACCGAGCCGGCGGTGCCGACGATCGCATACAAGTACCAGGGCTCGCGGTGACTGGCGCAGAGAATTGCCGTCAGGATATCGGGACCGCCAAATGTGGGTAGCGGAGAGCTATCGAGGATGGCGAGAAAGAAAAGCCCAAACGCACCCCAGTGGCGAAATATGGATAAGGCGCCGCCCCTCGGCGCCCGATTCGCAACTTGGATGAAGAGGCTGAGCATAAGTCTACGCGCGCAGTTTCGTCATCCTCGAACTTCCGCCAAATCGACCGCCGCGACCATAAGAAGGTGCGAAGAACTGAAGTTTGGGGCACGGATGAACACAGATCGACACGGATAACTTCTTTGATTTTTTCATCTGCGTTTATCTGCGTTCATCTGTGGCTATATTCCTCACGGGTTCTGAGGGAGCGGCCGCGGCCCGTCGCGCCGCCGGTTCACGGGTGCGTGCCGTCAATCTTTTTCCCGCCGATGGTGCAACTGAACTCGGCCAAGCGAAAGCCAACCAGGGGGCCGAAAACCGCCGCCAGGCGCGCCCGCAAGCCCGCTCCAAACCCATAGTATTTGCCCAGAAAAACCGCGCGGCCCAGCAGAAAATCGGCGCGCTCCTCGGCGGCGTACCGGCCTTCGGAATAGTGTCGCACGGTGGCCCGCGGCGCCAGCAGGATCTTCTTTCCGGCGCGATGAATCTGCGCCGCCAGGTCGGCATCGCTGCCGAATTGGCCGTACCGCTCGTCGATTTGGCGGATAGCCCTGATCACGAACACGCGCACCATCAGCGCCGCGCCGCGCGGGTATTCCACCGGGTAAGGGTCCGCGCCGGGAGGCGCCGCCGGCTGCCACTTGCCATCCGGCGGCAGCGTGCCCAATTGCGGCGCAGGCTGCCCGGCTTCGTCGACCAGCAGAGGGCAAACCGCCGAAACGTCCGTGCGCGCATCCAGTACGTCGGCAAGCAGGCCGGCCGCCGCGGGCGCCAGCTCGGTATCTTCGTGCAGAAACAGCACGTACCCGGCGTTGGCCGCCCGCCAGCCCAGATTCAACCCTTTGGTCAAGCCAAAATTCTTGGGCAGCCGAATGAACTGCGCATTCGGAAATTCGTCGTCCAATTGCGCGCTGCCATCCGTCGACCCGTTATCCACCACGATCAGCTCGAGCGATTTTCGCGCCTCGGAATTCTCGACCGATTCCAGGCAGCGCCGCAACCGCTCCACGCGATTACGCGAAACCACCACGACCGAAACGCGCGGCGGCACCGCGACAGGTTCTGCAGTTTGGGGCGTCAACGAAATTAGGATAACGCAGTGCGGAAATGGGGGTGTGGCTGTCGGTAGTGCCCGAAATCGGTATTGCAAGCTTTGTCGGGCGGGAAAGGAATGAGCGCAACCGCCCCTTAATCCGTCAGCGACCGTTCCGCCAATTCCCCGAACAGCGGCAGCGAATAGGTCTGATCGTGGGCCGCCTTGATCATCATGAAAACTTCCAGGCCGAGCAGAATCAGCTCCACCAGGCTGTGCACATGCACGTGGCCCATAAAGTCCGCCATCGCCTCGAACGGCCGCAGCACCCAGCTATTCAACATCCAGGCCACGAACAGATAGAGGCCCTGGAACGCGTGGAAGCGCACGCTTCGGTTGCCGCGGAAGCGGAGCGATGCCAGCACCACGATGGCCGCGATCCAGCCGATGCCGGGAACGTAGCACAGCACGGATGCCGTTCGCGGAGAGAGCCCCGCAAGCGGATCCGGGCCGGCCGGCGGCGCCGGCGGGATCGGCGGCGCGGTCGGCTGCCGGCTGCCGCAGCGCTGGCAATAGATATCCCGGGCGCCCACGGCATTTCCGCACTGGTTACAAAATGGCATCCTATTGTTTCTTACGTTACGCGAACACCCCCGGTTCCGGCAACCGCCTCCCGCATCCCTCCAAAGGCAACGTTTCGGTATCGCCCGAAGTGAACGGAAAAGCTCGCGGAAGGGCCGCGTTATACTGTGAATCCATGCAGTTTTCGGTTCCTCCGCGCGGCGTGGAAATCGTCCTGGTGCTTCTGGTCCTGGCTGCGGCGGCTTACGACATACGGACTCGACGGATCCCGAACTGGCTGACCGCGAGCGGAGTCCTGGTCGGGCTCGTCCTCAATACCTTCCTGTACCCCGTGCTGCCGGGTCTGCTGTTCGCCCTCAAGGGCATGGCCGTCGGCCTTGGCGTCTACGTAGTGCTCTACGCCATGCGCGCCATGGGCGCGGGCGATGCCAAGCTGATGGCGGCCGTGGGAACCATGGCCGGATGGCAGGACTGGTTCGGCATCTTTATCGTCACCGCGGTGGTCGGAGGCGTGATGGCCGTGATCTTCGCCCTCTCGCGCCGGCGTCTCAAGACCACCTTCTGGAACGTCGGTTTCATCCTCACCGAGCTCAAGAGCGGCCGCGCCCCCTACCTCAAGAAAGAGGAATTGGACGTGCGCCACCCCAAATCCGTAGGCTTACCCCACGCTGCCGTCATTGCCGTGGGAACGCTGGTGTTCCTCGGGCTAACGGCATTCGGCGCCTGATCGTCGCCGTGCCAGACCTGCGGAGGCGAGAGTAGAGTCTTCCCGGTTTTCCTCCGAGGAGCGCTCTTAGCCAGTATCGGAGATTCGATGACTGGGTTGGCCAGCTTCCCGAACCGCGTTCGGGACCAATTGGAGCGCATCGCTAGACGAAAGGGCTGTTCTCGCCAGGAATCGGTAAACGCTGGGCGACCAGGAGGAGCCAGCCGGGACGCCCTCAACGTCGACGCTCGGAATTGAGGCGATTGCTCCGAATGAACTGATCCGCTCGATCCAACCGTGAATCTAGTGACAACTGCGATCAACAGGTGCGTTTAGGCCGATGATAATTGCGTCATAGAGACCACCTCCGTAGCCTCGCTGGATTTGCGAACGCTTTTGTTGGAGGTTCGTCGATGAAGTGATGCCGGAGGCATAGATTTTTCCGCCTCCGACGGCCAGCCCTTCCAGGGTGTCATGACCGTTTCCGCCGAAATACGAGCCATAACAGAGCCTGGCGCCGTCGGACGATAGAGCCGCGAGGAAGCCGTCGAAATCGCCGCCGCCGTACGCTGCCTGCGATGGATTCCGCGTGGGCAGATCCGGCGAATTCGTCATGCCGGTGAACCAGACGCGGCCGGCCTCGTCAACCGCCAGGCTGCCTCCCAAGAATTGATCGGAGTTGGCCCTGGACCCTCCGTAATATGTCGACCAGAGCATGCGGCTGCCGTCGGCGCTGAGTTTCGTCACGAAGGCATCGACGGAGCCGCGCAGCCGCGGTTGGAACGCGGACTGGGTGCTCGGGAAATCGCCCGATGCGGTTACTCCGGAGACGATCGGATTGCCCGAAGAGTCTAGCGTTAACCCGTAGGCTGTATCCATCTTTGAGCCTCCCAGGTAGGTGGAGAACAGCAACTTCCAGTCGGAGACTCGCAGTTTTGCCAGGAAGGCATCGCCCTCACCGCCAAAACGCGGTTGCCAGCCATTCTTCACCGGGAAGTCGCTAGAGGTGGTGAATCCCGCGATAAAGACGTTGCCGGACTTATCGAGCGCCACACCGGTGACCTGCTCCCTTCCCGTCCCGCCAATCAAGACAGTCTGCAGGCTCTTCGGATCGCCCGGCCGCAAGCGCGCGACAAACCCATCCGGCGGCCCGCCGGGTCCAAATTGGCCGACCCGCGCGCCCGGAAAATCCGACGACATCGTTACCCCGCCGACATAGACCGTGCCGTCGTCCGCGACGGCCATGGACGTGGGCTCGTCGTTCTTCGTGCCGCCCAGGAAAGTGGAGTATACAATTTTCCCGCCGCCATCCAACTTCAGCACAACCACATCTCGACGCGGTCCCCCGAATTGACGTTGCACCGCGTCCGCAGTGGTAGGAAAGTCGGCGGACTCCGTCTGACCCAACACGTACACAGACCCATCGTTCCCGACTTCGAGATCGCCGGCGGCGTCCCATTTGCTGCCGCCGGTACGCGTGGCCCACACGATTCGGGCCGTGCGAGCCTCGATTTTCAAGACCACCGCGTCCATATCGTCGTGGGACCGCGGCACAGCTTTGGCGGGCAGGTGCGGAAAGTCCGGCGAGTCGGAGTGGCAAGCCAGGTAGATGTCGCCGGCCCGATCGAGAGCGATGCCGTCGCAGTCGTCCGTTCCTGCGCCGCCGAGGTAGGCAACCAGAGTCATTTCCGGCGCGGTAGCCGAAGCAGCAGCAAGAAATGCAAGACACGTTCCGAAAGCGAGCCGCACAGGGTCAGTCTAACCAATATGCCGCGGGTGCGGTAGATTGAGCCGTCGGACGGGCTCTGATCCTCCCTAACCCCGTAGTGGCGATCAAAAACCGCCCGTGGATCCCAGCCGGCCCCCGGCGACGGAATCACTCGCCCTTTCGCGACCAGGGAGGACCGACTTCAACCAAAGGTTATTTCGCGATAACTTCCGGATAGGCGACGATCCACTCGCGATTCGTTATCAGCGCAGTTGGCACGGCGGCGCTGTGTGCTCGAACGCTAAGAATTCCCGGGTTGCGACGTCCAGAAAGGTGGAGGAGAACGATTATGAAATGGCTCTCGGCCATCGTACTCCTGGCATCCTTCCCGGCGTTCGGGTTACCCGCAACCGCCGGTTTGCCCGCCTTGGAAACGGCGGCATCTCGTCAGGAAGGAAATAAGGCAGTGGCGCGCCGGGTCTTTGAAGAAATCCTCAACCAGGGAAGATTCGAGGTGGCCAACGAGATCTACGCCCCAGATTTTCGAAACCATGGCATTCGCCGGGATGCAGACCTGCAAGAAGACCAAGCGGCCGCTCGCTGGGAGAAGGCGCTTTGTCCGGACTTACGAATGACCGCGAACATGATGGTCGCCGAAGGGGACCTGGTTACCGTCTTGTGGACGGCACACGGCACCAATACTGGCCACGCCGGCTTCTTCCCGGCCACGGGGGTGAAAATCGAAGAACGCGGCATCACGATATGGCGCATCGTCGACGGCAAGATTCGCGACGAATGGACATCGTTCGATCTGCTGCGGGTCGTCCGTCAATGTGCCAGCCAACTGAAGTGGCCGCTCGCGGGCCTCTTGGCCGCGGTAGCGCTATTGGTCTGGGGGACGAACCGGCTAATCCGCAGGATGTGGATGATACACGCCACTCGGGCGAAGGCGTTATGAGGAAATAGGAAAAGGCGTCACGCGTTGGGAGCGCACGACGCCCGGAAACATTAACCGCGCACGCTAACGCTTCGGCTCGACGACCGTTGGTCGCCGCTACCTTCTCAGTAAACTCCCGCTAGATGTGCTGCCTCGGATTGCTCCCGCATTACGGCGCATCCGGAAGTTGACGGGTTACCAGTGGCCAGATCCTTCCTGACGCCGAAGGGTTTACGAATCCGGTTAACTGTCGCGATATCCCCTTCCCACCACCAGACGTCCAGGAAGCCCAGCCCTAACAAGCTGGACGCGGGACTGCGGGCGGAACTGTCGCTCCGGCCGGACAAAGTTGACGCCCCAGCCAACGAACTCCGCGCTAAGTTAACGCCTTAGGGGGTCCGCCCTACTATAATGCCGTGTGCGCGGTTGCGAAACGGAGCGCAACACCTACGGCAGGCAGCATCGGCAGTTCGGACCCGGCGCCGCGATTACTCAGTTCCCCGACACCGCCACGGTGACTCCCGTCGGGCTGCTCACGCCTCCGACCGACACCTGCACCGGCGCATTGCCCGCGGCCAGGCCGCTGGGCACCTCCACGTTCACCTGCCAGACCCCGGCGATGATTCCGGGCGCGCCGCCGGCGTAGGTCGCGGTGGCCGGTTTGCCGCCCATGGTCACCGTCACGGGCAGCGTCGCGATCGGCAGCGGCACCGCGGCAACCAAGCCGTCCTGCCCGCCGGGATTGGTCGGGCCGCCGCCGGTGATGTAGAGCGAGAGAATGCCGTCCGCGTTCGGGTATGAGTTGGCCGGGTGGGATGGGCCGTTGATGGTTCCATCCTGATTCACCGCCGCCGCCTGGCTGCCGCCGCCAATCGTAAAAATGGCGGGCGAGGTCGCACTCATGGCCGTCGTAAACGGCGTCAGCACGGTGCCGTTGTAAGTAACCTGTACGGTCGCCTCGCTGCCGTTGACCGCATACGGCACCACCGCCGCCACCTGGGTGGACGAGGTGTAGATCAGCGGGGCTGGAGTGCTGTTGACCATCACCGTGGTTCCCGCCAGCGATTTGCCGTAAACCCCTGCCACCGGCGTGTTCGTCACCAGCGTGTTGGGACCCAGGCCGGAACCGTAAATTACGATCACGCCGCCCGGAGAGACCGCCGCGCTTAGATTGCTCGCGGCGTTGGCTACGGCGCAGATGCCCGTCCCCGTGCAGGCGGGTTCGAGCATGCGCACGGCATTATTGCCGGAGTCGGCGATGTACACCAGGCCCCCGCTCGTCACCGCCACGCCTTGCGGCGAGTTCAAGGTAGCCCCGGTGGCCGGACCGCCATCCCCGCTATATCCGATGCCGGTGTTGCCCGCCACGGTCGCGATGGTCGCATTGGGAAAGACTTTGCGGATGACCCCGTTCGAATCCGCGATATAGAGGTTGCCGAGCGAATCCGTAGCCAGGCCCACGGGAGACGTGATCTGTGCGTTCACGGCCCAGCTTCCATCGCCCGAATAGCCGAAGGTGCCGTTGCCCGCCACGGTGGAAATAATTCCCGACGAATTCACCTTGCGCACGCGGTTGTTCTGCGTATCGGCGATATAAAGGTTGCCGCTCGCGTCCACCGCCACGGCCTTCGGATAATAAAGCTCCGCGCCGGTTGCCACGCCGCCGTCACCGGCATAGCCTTGCACACCGTTACCGGCAACGGTGGAAATGGTTCCCGCCGGAGTGACTTTGCGAATCACCGAATTGAGGGTGTCGGCAATATATAGATTGCCGGCAGTGTCCACGGCCAGGCCGGTGGGAGTATTCAACTCGGCGCCGGTGGCCGCGCCGCCATCGCCCGCGTAGCCCGGCGTACGATTGCCGGCGTAGGTATTGATCTGCCCGTTCGAAGGCGTGACCACGCGGATGCGCTGGCCGATGGTATCGGAAATGTAGACATTGCCCTGCGCGTCCACGGCGACTCCGGCCGGACCCATGATCTGTGCCGCCGCCGCCGGTCCTCCGTCGCCGCCGACGCCCGCCAATCCGTTGCCGGCAAACGTGGTGATGGTGCCGGAACTCGCGACCTTGCGGACCACGTTGTTGCCGGTGTCGGCGATGTACACATTGCCGCTCGAGTCGGCCGCCACCGCCTGCGGTGCGTCAAGCTGGGCCTGGACGGCCGGCCCACCGTCACCCGCATACGAGAAAAAGCCGTCGCCCGCCACCGTGCTGATGTTGCCCTTACCCGGGCTTGGCACCTTGCGAATCCGGTAATTCTGCGAATCGGCGATGTACACGTTTCCGGCGCTATCGAGGGCCACACCGGTGGGCGAATTGAGTTGCGCCGCGAGGGCGCTGCCGCCATCGCCGCTAAATCCCAGGTTGCCGTTCCCGATGATCGTGCTGATGTAATTGTTCAGGTAGTTGGGACCGGCGGCAATCTGGCGAATGCGGCCGTCGTTGCGCTCGGCGATATAAACGTTGCCAGCCGCGTCCACGGCCACGCCGTACGGCTCGATCAATCCCGCATCCACCGCCAATCCGCCGTCGCCCGAGTAGCCGATGGTGCAGCCCGATGCAACCACGCAGGCGCCGGCAATGAAGTTGATCACGCCCTGGGTATTGATCTGGCGGATGGCGCCGTTGCCCGTATCGGCGATGTAGATGTTGCCTTTCGAATCCACCGCCACGTCCTCCGGCTGCCGCAGCTCGGAGACGTCAGGCGAGCCGGTATCGCCCTCGTAACCCGGATAGCCGTCGCCGGCTTTCGTGTGGATGATGCCCGAAATATCTACATAACGGATATCGTTGTCGCCGGTATCGGCGATATACAGATTGCCAGTGGAATCGAATGCGAGCCCGTTGGGAAAATGAAGGTGGGCGGAAATGGCTGGACCTTGGTCGCCCAGAAATCCCGGCGTTCCCACCTGGCCATCGCCCGCGAAGGTGGTGACGATACCGCCGGTGGAGATTACCCGCACCCGGTTATTCAAGCTGTCGGCGATATAAAGGTTGCCGGATTTATCCAATGCCAGGCCCTGCGGCGAATTCAACTGCGCGGAGGTTGCCGGACCGCCATCGCCCGAAAATCCCGGCCGTGAAGTGCCGGCCACCAGCGTCAGCGTGCCGCCGGCCGTCATTTTGTAGACGCAGTTGCCGGCGCTGAAATACATGTTGCCGGAGGAGTCGCCGACGAGTTTCGCGGTGGGACCGATGGAACTGTTGATGGCCGTGGCGGGGGTGATTGCCGGCGCTCCGCCCGCAATCGTCGCGATCGAATACTGTTGCCCGGATGCCACAGCGGCGCCGGCCAACAACAACACAGAGGTACTCCACATCAACCTTCCGGAAACCTGATTTTGCATGTACTTGCCCAGTCTAACAGGATGAGACGCGGATATTGAAGCTGCCTGTAACCGGTGCTGTCTGCACCTACCGTGCCAGTATCCGCCGCAGGGTTTCCAGAGCCTCGGCGCACTCTTCGCGGGTGACGTCGTAGTGGGTGACGGCGCGCATTTTCAGCGGATTGATGGCGTTGATCCGCACTCCCTGGTCTTTCAGGCGGGCGCTGATTTCGGCGCCTGCCACCCCGGTGGCGCTGACGTCGAACACCACGATGTTGGTGGCCACCGCAGCCGGGTCGACCTGGATGCCGGGTATGCGCGCCAGACCTTCCGCCAGGTACCGGGCGTTGGCGTGATCGTCGCATAACCGCGGCGGAGTCCGGTCGAGCGCCACCAGGCCGGCGGCCGCCAGCACGCCCGCCTGCCGCATGCCGCCGCCCAGGCGCTTGCGATACAACCGGCCCCTGGCGATCGAATCCGCCGGACCCGCCAGCATCGAGCCCACCGGCGCTCCCAGCGCCTTGGACAGGCAGAACATCACCGTGTCCACCGGCGCCGCAACCTCGCGCACCGAAACGCCCAGGGCCGCGGCCGCGTTGAACACGCGCGCGCCGTCCATATGCACGGGAATGCCGCATTGGTGCGCGCCGTCGGCGATCTCGCGAACCGTGCGCAGCGGATAGACGGTGCCGCCCGCCATGTTGTGCGTATTTTCGATTTCGATCAGGCCGGTGGGCGCGTAGTGCGCCGCGAGGCCCCTGGCGTGGGGCTCGATGGCGTTCCAGGTGAGGATGCCGTCGGGCGTCTGGACCGGCCGTATCAGGCAGCCGGAAAACCACGCCGTCATCGCCAGCTCATAATCCAGCAGGTGGGCGCGCGCGTCCGCGATCACCTCCTGGCCGTGCTGGGTGTGCACCTTGACGGCAATGGTATTGCCCATGGTTCCGGTGGGCACGAACAAAGCCGCCTCTTTGCCGGCGATTTCGGCGGCGCGTTCTTCCAGACGGTTCACGGTAGGGTCTTCGCCATACACGTCGTCGCCGACTTCGGCCTCCGCCATGGCTTGCCGCATGGCGGCGGTGGGCTTGGTTACGGTATCGCTGCGTAGATCGATCATTCGTCGAGAAACTCCTGCAATACTTCGTTCGAAAGCATGACGCCGCGGCCTGTCAGCCGCAGCACGCCGCCCGACGCTTCGGTCAGGCCGGCGGCGGTAAAACGGTGAATGGGCGCGGCGTAGCGGGTCCATTCCGCCGCCGTGGGGCGGATTCCTTGGCTCAACCGCAGCCCCACGAAAAAACGCTCGGCCGGGTGCGGGGTTTCGTCCACCGCCGCGCCGTGCGCCAGATATTCATCGAGCGATTCCGGATTGCGCCGGCGCGTGCGCCCATCGAAGGAGTGCGCGTCGGCGCCGAAACCGGCGTACGGCTCGAGCTTCCAATACTTCAGGTTGTGCGCCGATTCGTACCCCGGCCGGGCGAAATTGGAAATTTCGTAGCGGGCGATACCCAGCTCCGCCAGCCGCTCCACCGCGGTCTCGTAAAAATCGGCCACGGCATCTTCGTCCGGCGTATCCGCCGCGCCATAGCGCGTGCCGCCCGCGAGGATTTCCTTTCCCAGGCGCGAGTCTTGGTCCACCTCCAGCATATAGACCGAAACGTGCGGCGGGGAAAGGCGCGCGATCCGATCGAGCGATTCGCGCCAACTCGACGCGGTCTGCCCGGCAAGGCCCGCGATCAGATCGATATTGATATTGCCGATGCCGTGGTCCGCCAGCAAACGCATTTCCCGCTCGACCGTTTCCGCGTCATGCTTGCGGCCCGTACGGCGGATTTCGCCCTCGACGAACGATTGCACGCCCAGGCTCACGCGACGGATGCCCGCATCGGCCCAGGCGCGCGCCCGCTCCGGCGTGACGGTTCCCGGAGCGGCCTCGATGGTGGCTTCCTTCCAGGGATGGCCGGGGATTTCGGCCAGGATTTCGGCCAGATGGTTGGCTTCCATGGTGCTGGGCGTGCCGCCGCCCAGGTACACCGTCTCCGGCCGCCATTGCCAGAGGTGCGCCCGGATTTCCGCCAGCAGAGTCTGACGGTAGCGGCGCTCGCGATCCGCCCCAAATACACCCGAAGCAAAATTGCAATAGGTGCATTTCTGCGCGCAAAAAGGATAGGAAACGTAAACTCCCGGCACTCTCTTGATTGTAAACGCAGGTGGGGCACGCTTCAGCTTGCCCGTGAGCCCGAAGGGCAAGAGGCGGTTCCAGCTCAGCCCTGGAAGGGCGTAGGCAGCCCCACCCGCCGGAGGGCGATTCCCTGCCGCGTTACAATAGTTGCCTCCCCCATGATCGAAGTCCGGGAATTGACCTCGCCGGAGGGGCGCCGGTATCTTGGCGCGCTCGCCCAAGTGCTGGTGGATTGCGTCGACGGCGGCGCCTCCGTCAGCTTCATGCCGCCATTCTCCCAAGCCGATGCCGAGGGTTTCTTCGATTCGGTTCTGAGCGAAGTCGAGGCGCGAAAGCGCATTTTATTGGCGGCTTTCGTGGATGGACAATTGGTTGGAACGGTCCAGATTGTGCACGCCACGCCTCCCAACCAGGTGCACCGCGCCGATATCGCCAAGCTGCTCGTGATGCGCTCGGCGCGCGCGCAAGGCATCGGCGCCGGCTTGATGGAGCAGGCCGAAGAATCCGCCCGCCGCGCGGGGAAGACCTTACTGGTGCTCGATACCTGCGCCGATACCGCCGCCGACAGGCTGTACACGCGCTTGGGCTGGACGAGAGTGGGCATCATCCCCAAATATGCCCTGAACCCGGACGGCTCCTGGTGCGACACCACGGTCTTCTGGAAGGAGATCTAACGCGGGTCGGTTGTTCAGAACCTCCTGCCCCTGGGAGGTGTTTGCGAGTTCGTGGCCCGGAGACTCGTAGCGCGGGTGCTTTTCTCCGCGGCTGTGCTGCCTCGCGGCGGATCGTCGCCTCCGCGCCCAGGCGTTTCCGGTCGTAATCGATCGGGACGGCGCCATCGATTCGCAGGCCAATACGGCGAAGTCCGGCTCCATCGTGACGTTCTACGCTACCGGCTGGCAATCGAATTTCTCTCCGCTCGCCGACGGCCAGGTCGCAACCGTGGCGCGCGACGCCTGCTTCGGGACTTGCCAGGCGGTTGCTTCTACATTTCCGGCGCCTTTCACCAACCGGTACGTTCTCCCCGCCACGGTATTGTATGGAGGCGCCGCCCCAGGCATCGTCGCCGGAGTCACTCAATTCAATGTCCAGCTCGGCGCCTTCTCCGCACTGGGCGCATACTCGTTCGGGCTTGCCGTAACCGGCCCCGCCGTGACCGGCCCCAGCGTTGGTCTGGCGGTCTGGGTGACTCCATGACCCGGGTCCTCCCCCGCGGGATCCGATATCTGCCCGCCGGTTGTTGGATCGTATGCCCGGACGAAGCGCCCGGCCAGTTGTCGTGCTAAGCGGCGCGTGCCGCGGGCGCACCCCGAATGAGGCCACACCGAAAGGGCCTCGGCACGTGCTCGCGGGATTAGGACAAGTCGGCCAGCGTCCGGCGAGGGCGGCAACAGCGCTCAGACCCCGGCAGGACGGCGAGACCGGGGTCATCTCCCCCAACGCGACTTCCTGGGCCTTCGGGCTTCCACTTCCGCGGGGATGGGCCTAGACGACGGCGTGGCACACCTGGGGTCCCGGCTTGCTGGCCCGAAGTAACCTGGATGTGGACTCCTAGATACTATGTCGTCTGGCAGGGTGAACGTCAATCTCCGGCCGCTTCGGTTCGCATTCTTGGTCGAGCCGGAGGATCGCTCGGGCATTCTTCAAGCGATCGAGCTCAACACGTTTCTATGGGGCGGGACATATAACCCCATCGTGCCCGTGTTTCGCCGCACACCGAGATCGTGGAGGCAAGATCACATTGAGGGGGCCTCGGCAAAGACCGTCGCCGAGGGCCTCGTACAGTCCTTTGATCCGGATTATATTGCCCTTACCGGCCGCTACGCGAATCTGACCATTTCCGTTGGGCACAGGAAGGTAATCCGCGCGAATGAGATCATTGCGGGTTTCGGAGAGAATTGGACGCCGCGCTATGGCATCAGTCTTTTTGAGGTCGTCAGCTATTTTATCGAAAGGGAATTGAAGTTCGTGCGGCGCTCGCCGATCGACGTCCGCGTGCCGGTGTTCTCCGGCCGCGGGTCGCTGTTTCTAGCGAGCGTCTTTGGGGCGCTGCCTGCTGGCGTCCAGAAACTCTTTGATGAGAGTTTCGAGTCGGCGCTTGAGGCAGAGCGTACCAAGTGCGCCCTCGCCGACTACCCGGAGCACCTCGGGGCAGGAACCCTCTTTCCAAGGCGCCTAGGTTCCATGTACTTGCAGCCGCCCCCGGTTTCTGGATTCCACCGCGGCGACTGTGTATTTCTATTGGACGCGACAAAGCCGCTCGACATCATCGACTACTGGAACCTGCGCGCGGTCGGATGGAGCGTCGTGCCAGTCGCGATTCAGTCCGCCGCGTCCGACAGCGTCCGGCGGTTTGTGAAGGAGTTCATCGAAGAAAACTTCGCCCCCTATCGCAGCAACCCTAGTCTGTACAACCAAACGATCCTCCTCAAAAGCCGCTCGATCTCGGAGCACCAGCTCCGGGAGTTCGGAAACGGTCTCGGCGTCGAACCCACACCCCTGACAGCCCAGGGGAAGTTCACGTACGAGGACAGGTACCCTCGGATTTGGGACGAGTGGGCGCGCAACGACGATGGGGCGGATCCTGCGATGCCGAACGCCGACACGCGGACCGTGGATTTTTCGAATGATACTCAGATCAGCCTGAGGACCCTCGATCCTGAGTTCGCATATCGTGATTCCCTGAACTCCGAAGCCCGTTTCGCCAACGAGGTCGAGGTACGAGCGTACGGTGGACATGACCTGGTCGCCGAGGTCATTCCGGAGGGGGACGACAGTCTCGTTACCGCGATCGGCAGCTACGATTTTGAGCGCTGGCGCTTCTCCCGAAGCTGCCCGGTGTATCTCTCTCCTCACCTGGACTGCCCGATTAGGGTGTCGGTGCCAGAAGCGGAGAAAGTGTTTGTCGAATGGCTTCGCTCGCGCGGGTGGGAGGCGAAGCTCTCGCCGCCTGGCCTGACCGCCAAGCAGCTCCTCAAGCAGGTACAGGGAGTCTGGGGCACGGCGTTTCTTTCAAACGACCACATGATCAAGCTGCTGGGCGAACTTGAGGGCGAGAAAACGATGGGGCTTACCGCCCTTCGGGCAAAGCTCGCCCGGATCGCCAACGAATTCGGCCGCGGTTCGACCGCCGACGGGCTGCTGGCGCGGCTCGTCGAGAACAACGTCATGAGGCTTGGCATCGAGGTCCAATGTCCGATCTGCACGCAGCACTCCTGGTATTCGGTCACCGAGTCTGATTACGAGATCCTTTGCCCCAAATACAACGAACGATTTCCCCTGCCGGCGCACGCTCCCAAGGAAATCGGCTGGTCGTATCGCAGTGTTGGACCATTCAGCCTTCCTGGACGCGCGAGCGGCGTCTACACGGTGCTTCTGGCATACCGCTTCTTTTCCCTACTGAACCACCGACCGACGACGGCGCTCTTGAGCTTCAAGGCAGAGAAGGCAGCAAAGTCGCTCGAAGCCGATCTTGGATTATTCCTCAAAGAGACGCACCAGGGACGCACCACGATTGAACTCCTGTTTGCGGAATGCAAGACGTACGGTCTCTTCGAGAAGAGAGATATCGACCGGATGCTCGCGCTCTCGCAAGAGTTCCCCGGCGCAGTTCTGGTGTTCGCCACCCTTCGGAAGAAACTTAAGTATGCGGAAAAGAGGCTCCTCCAGCCGCTCGTGAACCGGGGCCGGAGGTACTGGAAAGCAGGCCGCTCATACAACCCCGTGCTCATCCTCACCGCGACCGAACTCTTTAGCGTCTTTCGGCCAGAGGAGTCCTGGAAAAGGGCCGGTGGAAGGTACGCCCAGTGGGCCGGTAAATTCCACCGGAATCTTGGCCTCCGGGAGTTATGCGACGCCACGCAGCAGATCTACCTCGGTATGAAGCCCTGGCACCAGTGGCTTGAAGAGCGAAGAAGCGTCAGACGGAGTAGGGCAGTATGAATGGGGTGCGCCGTGTTTCTTGGGCTTGCTATGCGCCCGGCTCACGCAATGAGTCACGCCGCACGTCGCCGGGCGTTGCCGAGAGTTCCGGCGCCGATGGGCCGTCCGCTTTCCGTCCGTGCAAGGTTTAGGGGCTGCGGGGACGTGGGCGCTCACTTCAAATGCCCACTTGTCGAACGGGCCGGGTATCGCAATTCCCGTGAAACGGCGATCTGGGAAGCGTGCGCCGACAACAGGTGCGGATTACTCGCGGCAAGTCGGCTCGGCTCCCCGATGACTCGTCTCGCCGAGTGACGCATAACCCCGAACCCGCGGATGTGCGCTACCCCACGCGAGCCAGACCGGTCCTAGCAGTCGGACCATCCTG
>JBEKYD010000162.1:0-16838 GCA_049511335.1 Bryobacteraceae bacterium
GGGCGCGCATGGCGGCGATCTTCAGATCGCGACTGTACACGGTTCGGGCCAAATCCATTCCTCACTCCATTCAATGTATTTGGTCCTTAACTTTGCGTCTCAGTTTTGGGGTTCACTCCAGTAATCCCTGCGCCGGATTCTCCGCCCCTGGGAACCAGGCGCAGGGGTTACTGTCCCCAATTTCACTCCCAATTTCACTCCCAATTTTCCCAACTGTCCCCAATTTCCCCAATTTCCGATTGGTGCTACACCCGTTTTGTGAGGTGCAAGTGCCATGGGTCTCACGCGCGCATGCGGTTGGCTGGCGCTTTCCTCTTTGATCGCCGCCGAAGCTCAGACGACCACGACGACGACGCTGGCGTTCGTTGCGGGCGCCAGCTTCGCCTACGCTTCCGACGACGGCTGCGTTCAGAACGAGGTTGTAGTGTTCGCCAACCAGACGACGGTGGTTTCGGCCAAAGCGCCGAGGACGGCCGCGGAAGTCATGTATTCCCGCCACGGGTACGACTATTGCGAGGATTCCGATCTGGGCACGGAAGTGGGCGCCGGCGTGCGGCCAATAATCTCGGGAGATTTGAACCGGGCCTCGCTGAATGCCACCATCGGCGTGCCTTCGGCTTCGGGTCCGGTGGTCACGGTTTCGCTTGTGCTGGTGTGGGAGGGTAAGGGCGGCATCACGCGTCAGGCGCGCCGCCCGCAAAACACTCGCTCCGGCAGCGCCAAGTCGATTCGCAGCCTGAACCTGAGCCGTAACGCGACGGTCAGTGGGACCATAGACGGGCAGGACATTTCCGGCGCGATGGTTGCCGCCAGCCTGCACACAAGCCGGAAGACGATTTCCCGGTGACTCCGGGCTTCGTTCCTGAGGAAATCGGTGCGGAAATCGGGGACAGTGTGGACTAACCCCTGCGCCGGATTCCCCGCCCCTGGGAACCCGGCGCAGGGGTTACTGTCCTCGATTTCTTCCCGACTTCTTTTTCCACGTTCCCGGCGCCCCTGCTCGATGGCTGCTTGGAATTCACGGTGAGGACCGCCATCGCCTTTGCCTGCGCGACGTAAATGAAATCGGAGTCAAAGCCCAAGACGTCCGCGAGTTCCCGTAATATCTTCCCGTCCTGAACGTATGGGGATACCCGCGAGGGTTTCCCAGCAACTTGCGCTGCGGTATAGTTTGGATTATGGACGCGCCGACGTTCGACGTCTTCCTCTCGTACAGCAAAGATGACCATGCGGCTGTCGAAACGCTCGCGAAGAAGCTAAGGAAGAATGGGCTAGCCCCTTGGCTCGATAGATGGAATCTTGTTCCCGGCGTTCCGTGGCAACCCGAAATCGAATCGGCACTCTGCGGATGTCGAACTTGTGCCGTCTTGGTCGGCAGGAGTGCAATCGGCCCGTGGCAGAACGAGGAAATGCGCGCGGCTATCCAGCGTCGGGTTGCGAATACGCAAGGCCAGTTTAGGGTCATACCAGTTCTTCTTCCTGGCGCCATGAAGAACGGAAAGGACAGTCTGCCGCCTTTCTTGATCACAGCTACGTGGGTCGAGTTCTCAGATGGCTTGGGCGACCGGGATGCATTCCACAGGCTTGTTGCGGGCATTCGCGGACTGCCACCTGGTGTTCGTCGTCAGCGAGGCCACCTTCAAACTGAGTGGGTACTTGTCCTCAGCGCAAAGGTCGATGATGTCACGAAACCCGTCGCGGAGGCTATCCTCGAACACCTCCGCACGCTCTCTGGTGATGCCACGCTGACAATCAAGCAGATTACGCGAGGTTCAGTCCGTATAACGCTCAGGGGTTCAGCGGAGGGGCTCGAACAGTTGCAGATATTAACACAATCGGGACGCCTCACCAGTGTTCTGGGGATGGAGGTACTCGAGATACTCCCCGCCGAACCGAGTACATCTCTTCCCAGCAATCCGGCTAAGGCGTTACTGACGGAGTTGCTGGCTCTCGGCTGCACGATAAAGGAAGTTGCCGAACGGGTAAGAACAAGGCCAGCGAGGATCTCCCGTCTACTTTCCGACCTAGGACATCCTGTGCCTGATGCCTTGGTCCGATCACTTCGCGACCTGCTCGAAGAGGTCCGCATGAAGCGCGCCATTGCACAGTTCCCGCTAACTGTCCTGGAATTCTGCCACGAACCCGGAGTTGTGGTGGACGAATACCTTCGATCCAGGATGAGATCCGCAATTAATGACGCGCTCTCCGGTCCACACGACAAGCCGATCAGTCTGCCACCTGGTGTCAATGGCGTTTTGGCTCGCCTCGGCAGCCCAAGTGCTGGAACCTACCTTTTCTTTATAACGGAGACGGCGAGCGACGATCACCGCCGTGTGCTGCTGCACGAATTGGATCACCTGCGCCACCGGCTCGCACACGACATTAGAAGTCCAATCCGCGAAAGACCAGAACCTGAGTATTAATATGGGCAAATCCAACACGTTTTTCCCTCCAATCGTTGAACCGGGCTCCCCGATTCAGTCGTCGCCCATCGAAGAAGACGACTTACACGACATGTGGAGCGCCCGCCGGGCGATCGTTTTCCCCGAGGAGAAGACAATAATCGCTCAGTACTGCGTAAGCCACGATTTCCTCGTACGCGAAGGATCCAACCCTGCCACCGGCATCAGGAAGACGGTTGGGTCTGTGCTGGTTAACCAAGGGACAACGCCGAATGTTGTCGTCCGAGAGGCGCTGGAGTGGATTGCCAGCAACCGGGATGAAGGGCCTTTCGATATTACATGGTACACACCCGGCGCTCTGGTCCCAGCCACGTTACGCGCTTGGCGTCAGGAGCATCCCCGGATGAGTTCGGCGGCACAGTTGTTCTTATTTCCCGGTCGTGTAGATCAGCAGACGGATGCGGTCAGTGGGCCCGAGGCCGTTGAATTTGCGCATAGGTTGTCCAGGCATTTTACTTATGCGCTTCTCAGCTCGTACTCCTTCGACATGGCCACAGGCACACTATACTTCCATTTCAGCGACGAAATCGATCTCCAAAGGGCGTGTGCCACCGCTCACGCCGTATCCAAATTTCTTTTCCTGGATCCCAGCAAGTTCACGATTGAGGGGTATCCGGCTTGTGCTTTGGTGGATCTTCTATATACTGCGCGGGTTGTCACGCTCTATTGTGTTTCTTCCGACATGGACGGCTGGATACGAGCGAGTTTTGACGCGCTTTGCGATCGCATTCTCTCCGCGGATCCCATCAATGGTGTTGACTCGGGGTTTAGCTTCGACAATAAGGCTGTTCGTCTGCGCATCGTAGGACGCGGCGACTCTGAAACCAAATGCTTGGAACATACGGGCTTTCTCATGCAAACGGTTCGGTAGTACTCCCGCGTCACGGGCAAACCCTCGTGCGCGTGATCTTGGGAGGGGGAAACCGGGGACAGTAACCCCTGCGCCGGGTTTCTTGGCGCTTTCGCCTGCCCCTGCCAGAGCTTGGGATCTCGCCGTTTTAAATGCCCCTCCCGAAGGCTGCCGAAGCCACCCTTGGTAGGGCGGCCCCCGGTCCGCGCTCCGGTCCGCGCGGGACGCCCCCGTCCCGCACTGCTCCCCGAGAATCAACTCTCCGCCAACACGGCCAAATCCCGGCTCCATGCGGCCCGCTGGCATCCACAAATACTGGCCCGGCCTCAAGCGCCTTGCCGTCAATCGGTTAGCGGGAATTGCCCTTACCGCTGACAGCCGCAAAAAACCGGTCACGCCCGATTTAATCCCGTAACCCACTGAAAATAAACCGCCAGCCTAAAACAGCCCACTCCCGCCGTTCTATCATGGGCGGAGGGAGGGACTTCGCCAGTCAGGGTAAACAAGTTGGCGCGGGTGCTCGTGTCTGCCGGGTCGGGACTCCGAACTGCTCATGTCGTGGAATTTGGGTTGAGCCATGTTTGGGTGACCCAGAGGTGGGACAGACCAAGGGCAGACCATCGTTTTCCGTGGTCTGCCACGCTCAGGCCGGGCTGCGACGCTCGACAGACGACAAAAAAATGATCGTCCGTCCCACCTGGTTTCCCGCGCCGATTCCCCGCGAGCTGGGTCGGCTTATTTTCCACACTGCCTGGGAAATGGCCGGCGGCATCGGGAGTTCGGGACTCATCCCGGCACGTTGTCGCGCTACCGACAAAAAGAGCCGTAAATGCACAAAACCGCACCACGCCAAAGCCCGGGCGGGTTCGGCCAAGTGTGGCTTAATCGACAGATATCACTGGTTTTATCGATACCGCCGTAACTCGTGCCCTCATGCCGCCGATCGGCTCGCCCTTGTGCATCCGTAGCCCCGGCATGGAAGTGGAGCCGGGTTGCCACGCGGCGGCGGACGGCGAGGACCGGATTTCACCGTAAAATGCCCAAGTTTGCACAAGAAGACACCCCTCCGATTGGCGGGGCCCAAACTGACCGTAACAAACCGAAACTAATAGGTTTACCTATGCCGCAATTTTGTTTTTTCAATCCTGAACCCAAACCGCCGGCCTCGCCGATAGCCCAGCCGCCAATCCCGCGTAAAGGGCTATCGCAACAGGGCCGATGCCGTCCACAACACCGGCGCCTGTCCGTGGAAATCGCCGGTCCGGCGCTTACGATTTATGTAGTAATCCAGATCGTCGAGCTTGTTGGTGCCTTCACAGACCGACGTTACGTCGGCGTTCTGGTCGATGTAGCCCGCCAGCGCCAGCCACGCCCTGCGCGCCGCCGGTCCGTAAGTAGCCGCGTCCAGCCAGCCGTTCTTGACGCCGGTGACCATGGCGAATGCGAACATCCCGGTGCTGGACGTTTCCGGCCAGGAATCGGAACGGTCGATCAATTGGCGCCACATGCCGTCGCTTCCCTGGAATTCCAGCAAAGACTTCATCATCTTCTTATAGCCTTCCAGGATGCGCGCCCGGCGGGGATGGTCCTTGGGCAGGGAACGGAGCAGTTCCGCCATTCCGGCGGCCACCCAGCCGTTGCCGCGGCCCCAATAAAACTTCACCTCGGGCTCGTGATAAAACAGGCCGTTGGGCTGCTGCAGCTTGTCCAGGTACGCGACCATTTCGAGCGACGAACGGTCCAGGTATTTGGGATCGCCGGTGGCGCGGAAGGCCTGCGCTTGAACGATGGTCTCCATGTACATGTCGTCGATCCAGAAGCGCGTCTCCGCGGAAAGGCCGTCAGGCCGTGGATTCTCCCACTGCCGGTCGGCAAACCACTTGCCCAAGTCCAGGTACTTGGTGTCCTTGTTCTCGATGTAGATCTGCAAAGGCACCGCGCCGAACACCGAGAAGTCCACGTGCGGCGTCCGCTGGATCAAACCGGCGTTCTCGGGCTGCAGCAGGAGGTCGAAGCGCTGGATTGCCGAAGCCAGCAGTTCTTTGTCGCCGGAAAGGTGCGCGAAGGTAAGGGTGCCATACCAGGCGCACACTTCCGGATAAATGATGCGCTGCCGATCCTGGTGGGGGCTGGTGACGAAATGCGACGCCACGCGCTTGCCGATTTCCGTGGGCGACATACCGGCCGGCCAGTTGTCGAAGTATTCCTGCGCGGCGGCATCGGGCAGAACGGCTTTCACGAACGAGATCGCCGCGCCGTCGGGACCGGCCACGGTCAGCAAGGTAGGGTTATTGGCGGGGGTGGCTTTGACGGCCAAGCCCAGGCCGGTCAGGATCTCGGCGGCCTGTTTGACGTCGGCGACGCCGAACTGAATGCCCGATTTGACCTCCGGGCCGGCGGCCGCGAGATCCACTTCCTGTCCGGAATCGCCGGGCATGCGCAGGCGCGCGGGAATGCCGTGGTTGATTTCCGTGAACCCCAGCTTGTCCAGGTAGAAGACCCGCATGGCCGCGGCATCGCGCGCCGGCGATGTGGCGCCCACCATCAGTTGCGCCACGCGTTTGGCGCCCAGGTGCTTACCACGGTCCTCGAAGTGGCGCGACCCGGGCAGGTACTCGGTGTACTCGATGGTCTGGTCCTCGGGATCTTTCATGGTCATCAGCAGGTTCCCGGCGCCGGCCTTGCGCACCTCCGAAACCGCCAGCCCACGCTTGACGAACTCGGCGTGCAGTGCCTCCAGGTTGCTCGATTCATAGCAGACGTGCATGAGCCCGATGGGCTGCGGCGGGCCGGTGCGCGGGTACAGCTCGATGAACTGATGGTCGTTGACCTTGAGGAAGGCTTCGGTGGTCCGATCCCCTTGCTTCATCTCAAAGAACTGGTCGAATCCCAGTTTCTGGTAAAAGGCGCGGGCGGCTTCGAGGTCGGAGACACGGAAGGCGACGTGTGCGATCCCGGTCTGGTTCGCTCGCTGCGCCGGGCAGAGCCAAGCGCAGAAAAGGACAAGAATAAACGATTTCGATCTCATACTCTTAATCATCCGGATCGGTCTCATGGTAGCGCCATTCGGCGTTGGAAACGAAAATCGATTTTCATTCCCCTAGCGACCCTTCCGCCCTGATCCCTGCTATCATCAGCGCTCTCGGACCGCAGCATCACCGGAGCGGGCGCGCATCCTGCCGAATGGCTCGCCCGGTGGCGGAATTCGCCCTGGATGTCCACGTCCGTATGCCGGCGGTGGATAGGAACTGAATGGCAACATGACGAAGAATCTCATCTTCCGCGTCGCAGCCGCCGCGCTGCTGGCGCTGGCGCCTAGCGTGGCCCAAACGCTGGGCCGAAGCGACCCCTCCTTCTCTCAGCCCTCGCAGGCGCCGGGCGTGGATTACGTCCTGCCCACCGAAGGTGAAATCAAGGCCACGCTCGACCGCATTCGCGACTACTTCGTTCGCTCCACCCCGTATCGCATCGTCGATACCGCGACAGGCGCGCCGGTCGCGGACCTGACCAATCCTACCCGGACGGCCGGCATCGACCTGCGGCCCGGGCAGTTCAACGACTGGGATTACCCCATGGGTGTCGTGCTGGCGGCCATGCTCGACGACGCCGATGTGACCGGCAACGCCGCTTACTCGGACTACGTTTTCAAAAACTTCGATTTCATCTTCGACCACCTGGATTATTTCCGCCAGCAGGCAAAGCAGTTCGGCCCGCAAGCCTACGGTTACCGGCGCCTGCTGGATATGCGCGAGCTGGACGATTGCGGCGCCATCGGCGCGGCCCTCATCAAGGCCTACAACAGGAAGAAGGACCCTCGATACCGCGCCACCATCGACGCCATCGCGGACCACATCGCCCACAAGCAATTTCGCATGCCCGACGGCACGCTGGCTCGCCGGCGCCCGCAGCCGGTATCGCTTTGGGCGGACGACTTGTACATGTCGGTTCCGTTCCTCACCCAGATGGGCGCGCTCACCGGCGAGCCCTCCTGGTTCGACGACGGCGTCCGGCAGGTGATTCAGATGTCGGCGCGCCTCGAGGACCCGGCCAGCGGGCTGTGGGACCACTCCTGGTTTGAGAACACCGTCCCGGACCCCAAATTCTATTGGGGGCGGGCATCCGGATGGGCGCTGATGGCCACCGCGGAACTGCTGAGCGTGCTGCCCGAAAACCACCCCGGCCGGGAGCGCGTGCTGGAAATCTTCCGGCGTGGCGCGCAGGGAGCGGTGGCCGCGCAGGGCGGCACGGGTCTCTGGCATCAATTGCTGGACAAGACCGATAGTTATCTGGAGACCTCGGCCTCCGCGATGTTCACCTTCGCCATTGCGCGCGGCGTGAATCGCGGCTGGCTCTCGCCCGCCTACGCCCCCGTGGCGCAGGCCGGCTGGCAGGCGCTGGCCACACGGGTCCGGGCGGACGGGCGCATCGAAGGCATCTGCGTCAGCACCACCGCCGCTTACGACGCCGTCTACTACTACAACCGCCCCACCGGCCTCGACGCCATGCAGGGCTACGGACCCACGCTGATGGCCGGCGCCGAAGTAATCGCCATGTTGCGTGGCTTCGATGTTCAGCGCACCCTAAACACGTTCCACTATCGCAAGCGGGAAAAGTGATGTCTCGGCATTAACATCCCGGATGCGGGCTGGCTCCGGTTCCAGCTCTGTTTTGAGGTCTGCCGGCGGCGGATCCCGTGCCTTCGGTTCGCCTCGAGCTGCCGCAGCTCGTCATCAGGGAAGGACAGCATGGCTTGGCCAAGGCGCGGCGCGGCCCGCTCCTTCGCGTCAGCCTCTTCCTCCCGCGGTTTGGTATGCTCGGAATTTGTCCAAGCCCGCCGCCGTTTCCGTTCCTTTGCCTCGCTGGGCAACCCCGCTTCTACTGGCGTTTTGCGCCGTGTTCCTCATCGGCTTGTTCTCCACCGAGTTCGCCGATACCGACGCCTGGTGGCACCTGGCTACCGGCCGCTTTATTGCCAGCCAGCATCGTCTGCCGGTTCCCGATCCGTTCGCTTTCACCACCGCTCGCGCTCCCGCCGCTTACCCGGGCGAGGATGCCGTGCGGCGCTTCAACCTTACCCATGAGTGGCTGGCCCAGGTGGTCTGGTATGGCGTTCAACTCGCGGGCGGGTTCGCCGGCCTGGTGCTTTGGAAGGCTTTGCTCCTCACCGCGACTTGCGCGCTGGCCGGCTGGGTTGCCGGACGCCGCCGCAACTCGGTGCTCTGGGGCGTGGCCGCTGGCTTGGCAGCCGCGTCGCTGGCCATTGAGTTTGCTCACGATCGTCCCTCGATCCTGACGTACTTTTTCACGGCTCTTTGGATCGCCATTTTCGAGGATCGGCGCCGGCCTTTCGAGGGTCGCCTCCGGCTCTGGCTGCTTCCTCCGCTCGCCGTGCTTTGGGCCAACTGTCATGGCGGCTTCTTCCTCGGCTGGGTGGTGGCCGGCGCATACGCTACCGAAGCGCTGCTGCGCCGCGCCGCGGATGCCCGCCGGGTGCTCGGCTGGAGCGCCGCCGCGGTGCTGGCATCGGCGCTGAATCCCAACGGATATTTCGCCGTTGCCGCGCTTTTTCGTTATCGCCAGAGCCCGCTGCAGGCGAGCCTCATCGAATGGTCGCGCCCCAGCCTGTGGGGTTCGCCATATGCTTTCGACCTGCTGCTCTACGGCGCCGCTGTGTCGCTCGCGCTCGCGTGGCGCAGGGTCAAAGCCTCCGATTGGCTGCTGTTCGCGGCCTTCGCCACCGCCTCGCTCATGGCTTTCCGCAACGAAATGTTGATGGGCGTCATCGCGCCGGTGCTGATTGCGGCCTATTTCCCCGCGAGGCTCGTCAAGCCGTCGTTCCGTTTCGAGCGGCTTGCCACTTTTGCCGCCACGGCTATGCTGGCCGCGGGAATCGTGGCAGGCTGCGCGCAGGGCCGATTCTTCCAGTGGCGCGCCGCCGAATGGCGGTTCCCCGCCGGCGCAGCCACCTTCCTGCGGCAATCCGGAATTCGCGCGCCGCTGTTCAACACTTACGAAGACGGCGGCTATCTGATCTGGCGCGGCGAACGGGTATTTATCGACGGCCGCGCCCTCAGCGAAACCGTCTTCCAGGATTACCGCCTGATCCTCGGCACGCCGCCCGGCGATCCGCGCCGCGGCGAAACCCTTCGCCGCTACGGCATCGGCGTCATCCTGGTGAACGGCTTCGAATACAACTCCGGCGTGCTCTATCCGCTGTTGCTCGATCTGGCGCGGTCTTCCTCAGGCGAATGGAAACTGGTCTATGACGACCCGGCCGCAGTGGTCTTCGTGCGCGACGTTCCCCCCGGTGTCACGGTGCTCGATTCGGGGCGCGTTTACTCGCATCTCGAAGACGAGTGCCGCATGCACCTCGAACGCGAGCCCAACCTCTCGCTCTGCGCCCGCACCCTCGGCGACCTCTACCTGCGCTCCGGCGACAACCGGCGCGCGCGCCAATGGCTGGGTTTCTATCTGGAGCACCCGTACGGCGACGACCCGGATGCGCGGCGGGCGTATTTGCAGTTACTGGGGCGATAATGCTTTCAGCGATCAGCGGTCAGCTTTCAGCTAAGTTGTGGCGCGGGCTGTCAAGCCTGCTGAGCCGGGATTCTTCTCGGCTTTTCTTGTCGCTCTTGACTGCGGATAGTCACACGGCCCATTCCCGGTCGTCGCGCAGCCGATTCGCCTGTCGCACGAAGAAAAGCCGAGATGACTCTCGGCTCAGCAGGCTGACAGCCGGCTTATAGGGCGCTGCGAGCCCGCGCGGCGATGGAGGGACGCACTGTCGGAGAGCTGATCGGCGAAGCCATCCGGAGCTATCTCGGGCGCGGCCCGGTAAAGCGGGGAACGGCGAGCCTGCGAGCGCTCTGCCCGGAGCCGTACCCAGAAGTGGAAACCAGAGGCAGTAACCTCGGCGCCGAGTTCCGATAGCCATTGCGGTCCGTCGCCAGTGCCTCCAGACGCTCCATAGACACGCGATCCTTGACGGTGCATATCTCGCCGGAGGGACCGCACTCGCCCTCCGGTTTGGCCACTGCCGCCCTGAACTCTGAAGCAGCGAACCTGCCTACCGTTCCGGCGGCATGGCCTGTGCCGATATCGCGGCGTGGTAGCGAGCGTGACGGCGCTCTCCGGCGCGTGTGAGCGCACCCTTGGCGACCAGATCCGCCAAGTCGCGCGTGGCGGTTGCCGGCGATGCGCCGGTGATCGTGGCATAGTTCCCGGCGCTCAGGCCGCCTTTGAACCCCTCCGGGCCTTCGCGCAGCATGCGGAGCAGCGCCTTCTCCTGACGGCTATTGAGTTGGCCGCGGAGGCGGTCGAGCAGGCGGGTCTTCTCGATGAGGAACTCGACCAACGCGACCGTGCGACGCTGCGCCGCCAGCGTAGTTTCCGCGAACCAGGAGAGCCAGGCTGTGATCTCGTTGTCTTTGCCGGACGCTTCGAGCGCGTCGTAATACGCTTTGCGCCTCGCCAGAATGGCCGCCGCCAGGGCCACGAGGGTCGGCTGCCCAAGACCTTGGGCCAGTGCTTTTTCTGAGATCGCGCGCGCGATGCGGCCGTTTCCGTCCTCGAAGGGGTGAATGGAGACGAAATAGAGGTGCGCGATCCCGGCCCTGGTCAGGCTTGGCAGCGGCTCGGCGACGCCGGGGGCCGTGTGGTTAAACCAGGCGATGAACCGCTGCATTTCCCGCGCCACCATCGGCGAAGGCGGCGCCTCAAAATGTACTTTCGGCGCGTAGATCGCGCCGGACACGATCTGCATTGCCTCTTCATAGGTTCGATACCGGCCAATGTCTTTCAGGTCTCTCCGCCCCTGAACCAGCATGCTGTGCCACCGGAAGAGCATTTCGTCCGAGAGCGGCTCGGCGAATCGGCGATAGAGATCCACCGTCATCTCCGCGATGCCTTGCTCCGCCGGTTTGACGCGACGGTTGTCCACGGCAAGGCCGAGCTGCTTGCGAATGGAAGACTGCACACTGGCCCGATCGAGAATCTCCCCCTCGATCTCCGCAGTCGTCACGGCTTCCGTGGTCATCGCCTCGACGGTGAGCTGTTCGCGATCGTCCGTCCCGAGATGTTTGACGGCGCCGACAGATATGCCAGCCTCCAGCAGGAACCGCTCTTCAGCTTTGGCAAGACGGGACTCGTCCCAAGCGAAGTGAGGCCAGTCCGGTCTTTGCCAATTCCAGGTCATGAGCGATAGAGAATGCTTCTATAGCTCACAATTTAGCATATTTATGAGCGATAGATCTGGCTTCTATCGCTCTCCAAAACGGCCGTGGTACCCTCGGCTGGTGAACTTTCGTGCTTGGATTACCCTCTTTGTTCTGCTTTCGCCGCTGGCGCAGTCGCAGGATCGTCCGCTGGCTTCCTTGCCTTACACGCCCAGCCTGGAGGTCAAGTTTCTCGACCGCACGGCCAACCCCTGCGTGGATTTCTATAAGTTCTCCTGTGGGAACTGGAGCAAGTTGAATCCGATTCCGCCGGACCAGCCGCGCTGGGACGTCTACGGCAAACTCACCACCGAGAATATGCAATACCTGTGGGGGCTGCTCGATCAGCTCGGCAAAGCCGGCGCGTCCCGTACCGCCAACGAGCAGAAGATCGGGGATTATTTCGCCGCCTGCATGGATGAAGACGCCATCGAAAAAGCCGGCGCCCGGCCGCTCGAAAGCGACCTCGGCCAGATCGCGGCGCTCAAGCAGACTCGCGACCTGGCGCCGCTTCTGGCGCGGCTGCACATGGCGTCCACCAGGGCGGAAGGGTACGTGTTCGGCTTTGGCTCCAACCAGGATTTTGCCGATTCCAACAACGTGATCGCGTTCGCCAGCGCCGGTGGGCTGGGTCTGCCGGACCGCGATTATTACGTCAAGACCGATCCGAAATCGCGGGAAACGCGGGCGCGCTACGTCGATCATGTGGCCAGGATGCTGCGCCTGCTCGGCGATCCCGCGGCCACGGCGCGCGGAGAAGCCGAGACGGTAATGGCGATCGAAACCGAAATGGCCAAAGCGTCGCTGACGCGGGTCGACAAGCGCGACCCCTACAAACTGTTTCACAAGCTTTCCCGCGCGGAGGCGGAAGCGCTCGCGCCCCACTTCGCCTGGCCCGAATACTGGAAAGGGCTGGGGCTGGCGGCGCCGGGCGTGGTCAACGTCACCGAGCCGGCATTCTTCAAGGAGCTGGAAAAGCTGCTGGCCGCGAGGCCCATTGGCGATTGGCGCATCTACCTGCGCTGGCACCTGGTGAACGATCGCGCGCCGTACCTGGGAAAAGCCTTCGTGGAAGCGAACTTCGATTTTTACAACAAGTATCTGCGCGGCGTCAAAGAGATGGAGCCGCGCTGGAAGCGCTGCGTGCGGCGCGTGGACATCGACCTGGGCGAGGCCCTGGGCCAGGTGTTCGTGGCCCACACCTTCACGCCCGAGACCAAAGCCAGCGCCGTCGCCATGACGCGCGAGATCGAAAGCGCCATGGAGGCCGACATTCGCCAGCTCACCTGGATGGGCGACGCCACCAAGCAGAAGGCGCTCGAAAAACTGCACGGCGTGGTGAACAAGATCGGCTACCCGGACCGTTGGCGCGACTACAGCGCGGTGACTATCGTACCGGGCGATTACGCGGGCGACGCCGCAAGCTGCGCGGCATTCGAAACCCGCCGCGATCTGAACAAAATCGGCAAGCCGGTGGACCGCAGCGAATGGCAGATGACGCCGCCCACGGTGAATGCCTATTACGACCCGCAGATGAACGATATCAACTTTCCGGCCGGCGTGCTGGAGCCGCCGCTTTACGATCCGAAGATGGACGACGCGCCCAACTACGGCAACACCGGCGCGACCATCGGACATGAGCTGACCCACGGTTTCGACGACGAAGGCCGCCAGTTCGACGCGCACGGGAATCTCAAGGACTGGTGGACCAAGAAAGACGCCGACGAGTTCGTGGAGCGCGCCGCCTGCGTCTCGAACCAGTATTCGCAATACACGGTAGTGGACGACGTCAAGATCAACGGCAAGCTGACCCTGGGCGAAGATGCCGCCGATCTGGGCGGCACGCTGCTGGCCTACATGGCGTGGAAAGCGGCCACCAAAGACAAGCAGCTAGAGCCGATCGACGGGTTCACTCCCGACCAGCGCTTCTTCATCGGCATGGCGCAGTGGGCCTGCGGCGAGGAACGGCCGGAGAGTAAGCGCTTGCACGCCCTCACCGACAGCCACTCGCCCGACGAATACCGCATCAACGGCGTGGTGTCGAACCTGCCGGAGTTCGGCAAGGCGTTTTCGTGCAAGGCGGGCGATCCGATGGTCCGGGCGAACGCTTGCCGGGTTTGGTAAGAGAAAATGGCCACGGATGGACACGGATTCACACGGATAAAAACCCGATAACACCAATACGCTGTTGCTGCTTTTATCCGTGTGCGTCCGTGTCCATCCGTGGCCTAATCGGTACTTTCAGACCCGCAACCCCCTTTCCACCATTTGTGAAAAGCGCTACGTTTGTGGTTAGGAGGCGCAACGTGGGTATGCGCGTCGTCACCATCGCCCGGGAATTCGGAAGCGGCGGTGCAACTATTGCGCGAATGCTGGCGGACCGGCTGGGGTGGCGGCTGCTGGATCGCGAGCTAGTGGATGAAGTGGCCAGAGCGGCGCACGTCGAACCGCGCGTTGTCGAGGAGTTCGACGAAAGATGCGACCCCTGGCTGTCGGCTCTGTTACGGGCCATCTGGCAAGGCAGCGGGGAGTGGCCGAGCGGCCTTTCCGATGCCGACCTGTTGGACGCGCGGACCATGGCGGCGCTGACCCGTCCGATTCTGGAGCACGCCGCCGCGGCGGGAAACTGCGTCATCGTGGGCCGCGGTGCGCAATGCATTCTGGAGGGCTCGCCCCAGGTTTTCCACGCGTTTTTGTACGCGCCCATGGAATTGCGTAAGCGCCGGGTGGCGGAACGCGTGGGCGCGGTGAAGAGCCTGGTGCAGCATATCGATGACAAAGACGCCGAACGCGCGGCGTACATTCATAAGTATTTCGGCCGCCAGTGGAGCGACCCGCATTTGTACGACCTGATGCTGAATACGCGTTGCGGCGACGAGATCGCCGTGGAGACCATTTTGGCGGCGGCGCGAATCGTCGCCCCGGCGCACGCGCACGCAGCCTGAAGGCGATCGCGAGGTCGCCGCTGAATACCGCTATAATCTTAGGTCTTATGTGCGACCCGGAGCGAGGAGTCTTCCGTTTTGCCGCAGCTTCGTAAGGACCCGATCACCGGACGTTGGGTGATCATCAGCAGCGAACGCTCGAGACGGCCCACCGATTTCATTCGCCGGCCCGTTCCTCCGCCCGCCGCGGCGCACTGCCCTTTCGATGCGGGCAATGAAGCCAAAACCCCGCCGGAGGTTTTGGCTTACCGCAACGGCGGCGGCCGCGATCAACCGGGCTGGCGCGTGCGCGTCGTCCCCAATAAATTTCCCGCGCTGCGGATCGAAGGCGACCTCGACCGGCAGGGCGAGGGAATGTACGACAAGATGAACGGCGTTGGGGCGCACGAGATCATCGTCGAGACGCCCGATCACGCCATGAGCTGGAGCGAAATGCCGGAGGGGCAGATCCAGGAAGTGCTGCGCGCGTTTCAGGATCGGATGAACGATCTCAAACGCGATTCCCGCTTCCGCTACATCATTCTGTTCAAGAACCATGGCGAGGCCGCGGGCGCTTCCTTGGAACATCCGCATTCGCAGTTGATCGCGCTGCCGGTGGTGCCCGAGCGGGTCCGCGAAGAGATCGAAGGCGCTCTGCGTTTCTACCAGGAAAAAGACCGCTGCATCTATTGCGACATCGCCAGGCAGGAAAGCGCGGCCGGCGTGCGCCTGGTTTCCGAAACCGACCGTTTCGTGGTGATCGAACCCTACGCGCCGCGCTTCCCGTTCGAGACCTGGATTCTGCCCAGAGGCCACGCTTCCCATTTCGAATCGTCCGACCCGCCCACGCTGGAAAACCTGGCGTGGGTGCTGCGCACAACCCTGCGCAAGATCAATAAGACCTTGGAGCAGCCGGCTTATAATCTCATCGTGCACAGCGCGCCGGTTCAGGAGGGCCCCATGCCGCATTATCACTGGCACATCGAGATCGCGCCGCGGCTCACCAGGATTGCGGGCTTTGAATGGGGCACGGATTTTTACATCAATCCCACCCCGCCGGAGGAATCGGCGCGGTACCTGCGAGAGGCCAGCCTGGCATGATCTCGCGGCGCGCCTGGCTTGCCGCATGGTTGGCCGCCGCGGCGGGTTGCGGGCCTAAGAAAGCCACCGGCTACCAGGGCTATTGCATGGTGGCGAACCGGGAAGGGAAGTCCCTGGCCGTGGTGGACCTGGACAATTTCCACCTGCGCAAAGAGATCGCTCTCGATGCCGCGCCCGCGGCGGTGGTGGCCGATCCGGCACGGCCGCGCGCGTTTGCCCTGGCTCCGGAAGCGGGCGCGCTCTACGAAATCGACGCGGTCATGCTGCGCGTCTCGCGCCGGATCAAAGTGGGCAACACCGCGGCCGGGATGCACCTCACGCCGAAACCCGCCGCCCTTTGGGTGCTGGCGGCGGATCCTCCGGCGCTGGTGGAGATTCCGCTCGAGGGCGCCCACGCCGGCCGCCGCATTGCGATTCCCGCCGCCGACATTTTCACGGTCGACAAACTCGGCCACGCCGCGGCGGCCAACTGGCGGGAACACTCGATCGCGCTGGTATCGCTCGACGAGGGCAAAATTGTGCGCACCGTAGTGACCGCGACCGAGCCTTCCCTGCTCCATTACCGCTGGGACGGCCAAACGCTGCTGACCGGCAACCGGCCGGAATCGAGCCTCACCGTGCTCGACGTCGCCACCGGAAAAATCGTGGTTCGCCTGCCGCTCGCGATCGCCCCGCGCAATTTCTGCAGCAACTCCGACGACTGGCTCTTCATCAGCGGCTACGGTCCGGACGCTGTGGTGACCGTCTTTCCTTCACACAACGAGATTTGGCAAACCGCGCTCGCGGGCAAGGCCCCGGGCGCCATGGCCGTGGCCGAAGGCAAACCCAAATACCTGCTGGCGGCCAACCCGGAATCGGGCACCGTAACCGCGCTCGATATGTTGACTGAAAACCTGGCGGCCGTGGTGGAAGTCGGCCGCGAGCCGGGCTTCATCCTGGTCACGCCAGATCAACAATACGCGCTGGTGCTCAATCGCGAATCCGGCGATATGGCCGTGATCCGGCTCTATGCCCTGAGCACCGCCCGCAACGAGCGCGTCCTGAAGTATCGCTCGGCTTCGCTGTTCGATATGGTGCCAGTCGGACAGGGGCCAGTGAGCGCGGCTGTGGTGAACTGGACCTAAGTGGGACAGTCCTCCTGGCCTGTCAGCCGCGCTATTCGTGGATCTGTCACCTGGATCCGGCGCATTCCGGGCGGGGGTTTTGGTCGCAGTGCTGGGTTGACAGGGCGTTCGGCAGCTTCCTGACGTTTCGGGATAACCTAACTTTTGGTGAGGTAATCCCGAAA
>JBEKYD010000163.1:0-16815 GCA_049511335.1 Bryobacteraceae bacterium
AAGCTGCCGAACGCCCTGTCAACCCAGCACTGCGACCAAAACCCCCGCCCGGAATGCGCCGGATCCAGGTATCATAAACATCCGTTTGTGTTACGCTATAGGACATGAAGAAGAACGGGCCAGCAGTGAAGGGTCGCGCTGTACGCCAGGGTAAGCACGCGAGATAAAGGCCAGGACTACGAGAATCAACTCCGAGACCTTCGGCAGTTTGTCGAACGGAAGGCCAGCGACGGTTGGACGCTGGCGCAGGAGTACACCGACAAGGTGAGCGGCAAGACAGATAAGCGGCCAGCGTTCCAGCGCATGTTCGCGGATGCGTCAGAGCGCAAGTTTGACCTCCTGCTGTTCTGGAGCCTGGACCGCTTCTCCAGAGAAGGCGTGCTGGAGACTCTACAGCACTTGCAACGACTGAAGGCCAGCGGCGTGCAGTGGTGGAGCTTCAAGGAAGAGTTTCTGCGCAGTGTAGGACCCTTCGCTGATGCGGTCCTGTCCATTCTCGCCTGCATTGCCAAGCAAGAAAGAATCCGGCTGTCTGAGCGGGTCGTGGCGGGCTTGAGCCGTGCTAAGGCGGATGGGAAGACCCTGGGCCGTCCCAAGGCTGCCGTGCGGCCTGAGCGGGTTCTGCTGCTGAAGGGGCCCGGTCTAAGCATCAGGAAGATCGCTGAGGAAACCGGCGTCAGCGCGATGACGGTGCAGCGCATACTCGCTGCCCATTAGTAGAGGCTTAAGGCTACCAGGGGCGCGACACTCTTAAACCGGCCCGCTTCATCGTATGACGCTATCGCTTACCCAAGAGTGGCGCTATTATGTGGCCGTGAAAGTCGCCATCATTTTGGTTTCGCTTTGCTTACCAGCGGTGGCCGACCTCGCGGCAGGGTTGCAGGCATTGAAGAACGGCGATTACGCGACAGCCCTCAGGGAGCTTCTGCCGTTGGCAAAGCAGGGCGACGCGGTTGCGCAGTTTAACCTCGGTTCCATGTATGACGAGGGACAGGGGGTGCGGCAAGACTACACCGAGGCTATCCGCTGGTACCGTGAAGCCGCCGAACAGGGGAACGTTAGTGCTCAGTTCAATCTCGCCCTCGCGTATGAGTCGGGGCACGGAGTGCCGCAGGACTACGTAGAGGCCGTCCGCTGGTACCGTAAGGCAGCGGAGCAGGGAGAGGCGCGCGCTCAGAACAACCTCGGCCTCATATACGCCCACGACGCCTTCCTTGACGACCTCGATCAGCGCGAAGTCGTGCCCGATCCCGAGGGGCGAGTGCCGAAAGACTACGCTGAGGCCATCCGGTGGTTCCGCCAGGCAGCGGAACAGGGAAACGCGAAGGCCCAGTTCAGCCTCGCCTTCAGGTATGAACAAGGGCAAGAAGTGCCACGGAACTACGCTGAAGCTATTCGCTGGTATCGCAAGGCAGCGGAGCAGGGAGAGCCGCACGCTCAGTTTAATCTCGGCGTGATGTATGCCAAGGGCCAAGGAGTGCCCCAGGACTATGTGCAGGGGTACCTGTGGATTGATCTCGGAACTTCGCGTTCGAGTGGTGAAGCGCAGCGCAAGTTTGCCGCTGACCGGGATAGGCTGGGCAAGGCGATGACTGCCCAACAGATCAGGGAGGCGCAGCGTCTAGCGCGGGAGTGGAAGCCGAAAGCTGGGACGCCACATTAGAGTCCGCGTCGCCCCAAGACGCAACCTCGGTGGCTGCGTGCGTACTTTTCCATCTCCCTCACCTTATGGCGAGGAACCCAGTTGCGGCCACAAGAGGGACAGTCATAGATCAACTGGCCCTCCGCGTCTCGACAAATGCGGGTTCCTTCGTCGTGGAACGGATTGCCGTCCGCGTCATAGACATACTTCGATTTGCGATACTGCTTCATTTTTCTCCTTCTCGGTCATTCGATAACTGGCTGCGGTGCGTCACAATTGGTTATTCGGCGATTCGAACTAGAAAAGATCGCTCCGGGGAGCATTCTAGAGTTAAGTCGATGAATCCAAAGACAAAAAAGTCGTATTTAATCCCCTGAGCAAGGAACATCCACGAATGTGCATAGTTCCAGCGCTGTACTTGGTTCCATACAACGCTGGGATATCAAACAGACCACAGAATCAATGGCTTAGATGCTAATCTCAGGCACTGCCTTGACGTATTCCCGCAAGGATTCGAGCCTTTTCAGCCAGTCCATCAATTGGTTCCAACTGTCGCTGATTAGGGACGCCAATTTCCCAGCCCTTGCAAAGCCTGACCCTCCCGCCCGATACTGGTAGGGGACTTGTACAATTCGTACGAGCGGTACACCACAATGACACGCCTCAACGTCTCGAAAGCGCGCGAGGAGTTTCCCGAGGTCGTAAACCGCGCGGCTTATGGAAGGGAGCGGACCATCGTCTCCCGCCGGGGGAAGGACTTGGCCGCTGTCATCCCCATCGAAGACCTCCACCTCCTGGAGCGCCTGGCCCAAGAGGAAATGGACCGCCAGGACCTCGAAGACGCCCGTGCCGCGTTGAAAGAGGCGGAAGAGAAGGGGACCATTCCACTCCGGGACCTGATGCGGGAACTCGGAGACTGAGTCCTGGCCTACCGCGTTGAAGTTACTCCCCCCGCCGAGCGGGAACTTCGCAAACTAGATCCTCACATCCGAAAGGTGGTGAACCGAGACATTCTCCGCTTGGAAGAGAATCCACGTCCTCGCGGGGCGGAGAAGATGGAGACGAAAGAGAAGCTCTACCGCGTCTACGTTGGGCCGGGGAAGAACTACCGTGCCACCTATCAAATTCGGGACGAAGCCCTCCTTGTCCTTATTGTGAAGGTCGGAAACCGGAAGGATGCGTACCGCCGGGTGAAGTAGGTGCGGAAAGGGAGTGATGTGATTTTGAGGCGATGAAGATGGAAACGTCCCCAGCTTCCTCTCAACCCCAAAAGGGGTATGCTGCAATCGTGAGAACACTCCTTGCGATGTTAGTGCTGTGCGGCGCGGCTCCGATGTTCGCCGATTCGGTATACCGGTCGGTGTTTGTTGACGGAAGCGGTCAACTGCATTTCGTCCTTGAATCTGGAAAAGAGGTTCTTCCCCAGAAGACTCACGGCCAGACCTCGTTTGGCGATCCGGAAATCGCGGCTGACGGCCGGGCCGTCGGTTGGTTGGCTATGTACCCAGACCCTTCTATTACGTATTACAAAGGCGCCGAGATCGCAGGCGGCTTGGTCATCTATCGAGACGGCCATGTACTGCATACGTTCTCGACGGATCAGATCTTCTGGGATTGGCAGTTTCAGGATGATGGCAAACGGGTCGCCTACTCGACCGGGCCTACGCACGGGGGAGCGGCGGAGTGCGTACTCCGCGATGTGAAATCTGGTCGCATCTTAGCGCGGTGGCGCGTCCAATCAAGCGGCGAGCCGCCGGCTTGGGCACAAACTCTGCGGCGATAGCGCCTGGGCAACAGCCGAACTCGACGCGGCGGTCGCCCACGGCTCCGAAACGTCCTATTTGGTTTCTCGGAAAAAACCGCGCTTGGAATCGCTCGTGGCGTTGGCGCGCCGGGTCGGTCAGCCGCTCGAAAGATCGGTCGCCATGCAGCGTATTCAGTAAAGGATCGGAGACGAAATAGGGATAACAAAAAAATCCGCCTCCGACGCTCTGTTTGAACAGCCGCAGGGCTTCCCTCGATAACGCGATCTACGTCATTCCCAACGCGGGCGTGCTCAATTCCAGCGCGCTGCTGGTGTTTCTGGGGCTCGGCACGTTCTTGGTCTACGCCAATTGGGCAGCGTTTCAGGGCAAGTATTACACCTTCGGCCCTTACATCTCTCCGTTCTACTCGCCCGAGCTGTGGGGCAGTTCGCCGCACGCATGGTTCGGCCCCAACTGGCTAGGACAAGAAGAATCTTGAATCCAGGGTGCGCGGCGTATTCAACCGGCTCACGCACCGGCCATCGGGACCGGTTCAGATGCCCTTCTGGAGGGTTGGCTCGCGTGGCTGGGCCGGTTCAACTTCCGAGTAGCGTCATTCGCCCGAATGCGGTTCCACGCGCCAACGGGACTTCCAATTTCGCGCATCGGTAAGCTTGGGGTGCTTACTCAATCTCCCGCACTGGCTTCTGGAACGAAGCTCCGGCGGCAGCCAGCACCATGAGTCCTCCAGCGAGCAGAAACATGAGCCTTAAGCTCCACGCAACCAAGAATCCTGCAACCGCGAGGGAGATGGGGGTTACTCCGAAGGAGGCTAACATGAGCACGCTCGCAACTCGCCCGCGTACCGCGATATCGATCCGCTGCATGATCCAGGCGCTGATGTGGATGTTGACCATTCCCGCCGCTGCACCCATGATCAGCAGCACGCTGGCGATACTCCACACTTTCCCCAGCAGGCCGATGGATCCCAAGCAGACACCCAACGCCAAGGACACCAGAAGAATCATCACGCCGCGCTGGCGAATCTTCCAGACACCGGCCAGTAGCGCGCCTAGCAAACTTCCCGCCGCAGCCGCCGAGATTACAATGCCGTACGCGGCAGGCGAACCGAATCTCGTCTTGGTCAAGTACGCCAGACCAATCGAAACCGGCCCGGCAATGCAGAAGTTCAGGATCGTGACCAACAGCATCAGCGAGCGTAGCGGCACATCTTTTCCCACGCAGGCGATTCCCTCCACGATCGAGTGCCACATCGCTTTCCGGGCAGTCTGAGACTTAGGTGGATCCGGCAGCTTCCACAATGCGCCAAGGATAAACAAGAAGCTGATCGCATCCACGAAGAAGGCCCATGCCACACCCAGCGTTTTGATCACGAACCCGGCTGGAACTGGACCAACAATGGTGGTCATCTGCGCCGTGCTTTGGCTGGCTGACGAGGCCGCGACCAGTTGCTCGCGCTTCACCAGCGAGGGCATGTAGGCCGTTTGCGCAGGAACGGCAAATGCGTCGGCCACCCCGAAAGCAAACGCCAGAGCGTACAGCTCCCAGGTCCGCAACATGCGAAGCCAGACTAGAACACCAATCACTGTGACACAGATGGTGCGCGCCGTGGCCGCGGCAATCATGATCTTGCGCGCGGACATACGGTCACTGACGGCGCCGCCCATAAGCATGAGAAGAGCACGCGGAATAGCGCCTGCCATCATAATTGCGCCCATGGCCACAGCAGAGCCGGTCTGCTGCAAGACGAGCCAGGGCAATGCCACCAGGTAGAACTGGTCGCCCAGCAGCGAAATCGTCCCACCGATCAGCCAGCGCCGATAGTCCGGGTTGCGCAGCGGGTGCTCGACGGTTGAAGCGGAAATGGCTTCGGCGGGAACGGACGCGTTGGGGACGGTCGCAGCAGCCATAAACGATCTCCTCAATGTCTTTACCGGGGAGGGAAGCCCAGAAAGCATCTGCAAGGCGCGCGATTACGCGCCCTATAATGTAAATGTATATTTACCTTTACATTCATGTCAAGCATTATTCTGCCAATCTGATATAAAGGAAGGTCATGGCCAAGAAGACGCACGCTCCCCAGCAGGCCCGCAGCCGGGAATCGACGCGTAAGCTGTTGAAGGCAGCGGCGGAAGTGCTGGGACAACACGGGGTAGAGGGCGCCACCATTCCGCGAATCGCCCAGCAGGCTGGGTTGACGCCGGGGGCCGTCTATCGTCGTTTCACTGACAAGGACTCTCTGCTGGAGACGGTGATCATCGGCATTCTGGAGCGTCAGGACGAGAGGTTGCGCATTGCGCTCACGCCCGCCATGGCACGCCAGATTCCGCTGCCGGTGTTTGCCGAACAGGTCATCGCCAGCATGCTGGTCAGCTACCGCGCCAACGCCAGATTGCTCCGTGCCCTGCGACAGTTCGTGCAGGGGCGCGATCGCACATTGTTTTTTAAGAAAGCCGTCAGACTGGAGATGCGTACCTTGCAGTACGTGGTGGAGTTGTTCCTGGTGCATCGGAAGGAGGTCAAGCACCCCGACCCGCAGATGGCGGTGTCTTTTGCTCTTATGATGCTGACCAGCATGCTGATAGAACTGATTCTGGTAGATCACGATTTGAAGAATTGGCAGGCCGTGATTCCAAAGGATGACCAGTCACTTAAGCGCGAGCTCCTGCGATCTTTTCTGAGCTATTTGGGTGTCGAGCAAAAAGCTAACTGAACGAGGCACCAATAACCGCTGTTTCCTCGTGCCAGACACCGTTGCGTTCGGGCGCGCAACTCGGCACGCCGCGGCTCGCGCCATACTCACTAACGGAGAGCGCTCGCTTTCCATTTCACGCTGAACCAGCACATGCCTTCCGGCACCTGATCGGCGGAACCTTCGATCGCATCTCCGAACATCCCGTTCGGCATCGCCTCTACAATTGCGTGTCCTGCCTGAATGGAAACCACAAGAAATGGGCTTGGGCGAGCCTTTGCTCAGTGGGCTTCGCCGATCTCTATGTGCGTCTCTGCTCGATGGGCATCTGGTCCGACTGGAGAATCCTTTAACAATGCCGGAATACCGACGTATTCCTACGACATTCTAGTGATTGGCGCGGGCGGTGCCGGCCTTCGCGCGGCGATTGAAGCGGCCTCTTCCGGCCTCAAAGTGGGGGTGGTCACGAAGTCCCACCGGATTCAGGCGAATCAAGCGCCCGACCTGGCTGTGCGCTGGAATTGCAAAGCCGGCAAGTGCGGCTCGTGCTCCGCGGAAATCAACGGCATGCCCAAGCTGATGTGCATGACGCGGCTCAGCCAGTTGAACCTGGACATGCCCGTGGTCCTCGAGCCCATGCACGCCTTTCCCTCCATCCGCGACCTAGTCACCGACGTATCCTGGAACTTTCGCGTCAAGAAGACCATCAGGCCGTTTCGCCCGCGCACGCCCGACGAACCCGACGGCACCTGGCGCATGCAGCAGGCCGCCGTCGACCGCGTGCAGGAATTCCGCAAGTGCATCGAGTGCTTCCTGTGCCAGGATGTCTGCCACGTGCTGCGCGAGCATCACAAGCACGATGAGTTCATCGGCCCGCGGTTTTTCGTCTATGCCGCCGCTCTCGAAATGCACCCCCTCGATACCGAAGACCGTCTCAAGGATCTGAAGAACAAGCACAGCATCGGTTACTGCAACATCACGACCTGCTGCCGCCAGGTCTGTCCCGAGTCGATTACGATTACCGAAAACGCCATCATCCCGCTCAAGGAACGCGTGGTGGACGAGTTTTAGACCATCTCTCACGACAGCGTGGCCGGCGCCTTGGCCAAAGCCGAGCGCTACCGGTTGCTCAACGAGCCGGGCGAGGCGGAAAGCATCTGCCGCGACATTCTGGAAATCGAACCCGGCAATCGGCAGGCCTTGATCAGTTTGATCCTGGCCCTGACCGACCAGATCGACCGCGACTCGCAGGCCTTTGCCAGCGCGCTAGCCAGTGTGGACCGGCTTCAATCGCCCTACGACCGCGCCTACTACGCCGGCATTGCGTGGGAGCGCAGAGCCAAGGCGCGCCATGCCGGCAGCGGCCACAGCGCACACCGCTACGCCTACGATTGGCTGGTCAAAGCGCTGGGGTTATTTGAAGAAGCGGAGCGGCTGCGCGTTCCGGGGAACGACGATGCCGTACTCCGATGGAACGCGTGCGTCCGCTATCTAAGCGCTCACAAGGAACTCGCCCCGAGCGCCGAGGAGACACCGGAACCGATTGTGTCGGAATGAGGCCAGCGGGCGAGGCGCTTCTGTTCGTTGCTGGGACGGTCGGTGGGCGGTGAGCCCACTTATCGGGGAGTGGGCATGCGGCCCGTATCCAGCCAGCGTAGAATATCGATGTGCGCAGATTATTCCGGCTCCTTTGGGGCGTAGGCACAGGGATCATGGCATTCGGGATTATCTTCGCTCAGACGAAGACAAAGGATCATACCCCCGACTTGATCCTTTGGCTGGTCGCGACCACCCTGCTGATCGCTGCTCTGTTGATGGCTCGGATGAAGAAAGGCGATCCGAAGACTCCAACGTCGGCTTGGCCTCCGGGTCCAATCAGCCTAGCCGCCGTGAGCGTGCAGGTGCTGTTTTGCGTATGGGTGCTCGCAGATGTTTTTCAACATCTTCACTCGCTGTGATTGACCCGCCCGTCCTTTTGAGGACCGTGAAACACTGCGAGTTTTCGAGGGTGGCGACAAACAGAAATACCAGACACGTGTCCAACAGAAGGTTGAAAAGAAACTGATGCTTGACGTTGTCCCATGCGTCACCAAAAGCTGCGACGAAGAAAGCCGTCAGACAGCATGCCGCGACGCAAATACCCAGTTCCTGCCAGCGGCGGACAGACGCTGTCCGCCCGCGGTGGAAGAGCAGCACCAATCCTCCGCCAACAACGCTGCCGGCCAAGGCACTGAGGAGCCAGGCGGCGATTCGCGATAGGCATCGGCTGTGGAAGCTGCTCCACAGGGCAATTGCTTCACTCCTTGCTCCGGGGAGCCGGCCGGCGGATCTATCGAAGTTGCCGCAAAACTCGGGTCGAAGCGAAAGAGAACTTGGGAGGAGCACTTCGAGGCGCCGCCACATCCGCCCAGGTCGCCTCAGATAGAACTCGATCAACCGGAAGGAACTGACATTGGTCTGAATGGCGTTAACGAGTGCTCCGTCGGCCACGCCGGTGCCTGGGCTCCACGCGACCGTTCCGGAATATTGCGCATAGTCCGGATTCAGATCGAGAACTCGGAGGTCGGATCGCGCATCTGGGGAGTCCGGCAGTATCGCGAAGAAGATCACATTGTAGAGAGCTGTCACTGTGGTCGTTGCGGGCACGGAAAGATACATCCCTACTCCCGCCAGACAGACGCCAATACTCCCCACCAAGGCCGCGTAGTGAGCTCTGCGATCCAGAGTGCGCCATGCCATCGCCAGGCTATACGCGGCCAGGGGTATGCAGAGTGCGGCATTCTGGGCCTTTGCGGTGATCAAAAGCACGGCAAAGACGTTCCAGCGCAAGAGAGGTCCAAGCGAGATTCGATAGCTCTTGCAGAGGTTGATGCCCTCGGCCAAGAGAAACAAAAACCAAAGGCAAGAGGCTGGTTCCGTGTACAACGAATTCCAATACGCAACGTAGCCGACGTCTGTCGAGACGAGGAGTATCAACGCCCAGACGGCGCGATACATCGTCAGGTCTCGCGTGACATAAAGCAGCCGGGCCAAAGCGAGCAGGAAGATCGCGGCATGCGTGAGGCCGAAAATCGTTATGTCAAACGTGTTTGGATTCCCAAAGAGGTGGTTTACCGCAACCGCAATCCTAGCGGGAATCATCTCCGATGTGATCTGTTCCCAACGCGGTTCCCGGTAGCTCGGGTCTTGGATGTATGTTCGGGTGACGTACCAGTATTTGTGTTCGGGCCCCTTAGGTACGGGCGCGTAGCCAAGCGGTCCGAGCACTCGCATGAAATCGCCTTGGTCTGCTAGGCCGATGATCGGCGGAATAAAGAGCTGCCAGGTGAGGAGCGCTCCGGCCAGCGCCAGAATCACAAACAGTTCCTTGGTCCGGGAGCAGCGTGCCCCGTGGCGATTCACGTTTTGTGCGAAGGTCAAAGTTTTCCGTGCCGGGTATTTCTACCGAATCCCGTTGGATATAAGATTGTAACCTCAATGGGGATCGTTCAGGTTTAGCAACGGTGCGACCTGGTGCTTAACCGATCTGGGGAAATCCGTTCCCGCCAACCGTCCCCCTCGCCGGCTCCGGTTCAGTCCACTTCGTCACCGGGCGGCGGAGGGTTTCCGCGCCCCGCGCGTTTCAGGAGCCGCTTCGCTTTCGCCACATCGCCCCGTTCTCCGCGCTCACGGAAATACTCTTCGGTCCGTAAGGCCGACAATTTCTCCGCCACCGCGACGTTGATGAACTGGTTGAGCGCCACGCCTTCGGTTTCAGAAACGCGGCGCGCCTCTTCGAGTATCGACGCCTGTAGACGCAAAGCAACGTTACTTCTTCGCATGTCTTCGAATCTCCCTCCAAACATCGCATGGCCGCGCCACGCGAATCCCGAACTGCCGGGCGGCGCCGGCGAGATGACGAAGATTGAAAGTAACCAGCCAATCTGCCGCGCCGTTCACCGCCGTCTCCAGCACCATCTCGTCGGCTGGATCCCTCAACTGCGGGCGCCACAAAAACCGGAGAGGCACCGGAGTCGATACTTTTACCAAAGCATCGAGCACCTCGTTTACCTGCCGCGACGTCAGGCCACTGGCGTCCAGATGCTCCGGCCGTGTCAGGACCGCCTCGTACTCGATGATCAACGGTACCGAAGCAAGCACCTCAAATGCGCGATCAAGGGCGCCGATCAACAATTGCCTGGAAGCGCCCCGATCACTTCGCAAAGCTGCCACAACCACATCGGTATCGAGGATCAGTCGCAGCCAGCGCCTCCTCGGATAATAATATCACATGCGATAGCACAAGAATTTTCTCTAAGTCGTTCGCTCAGTGAAACGGCGGTACCGGAAACTGCCCTGGGAGACTCGTGCGCTGGCGACCTTCACCGCCTGTAGGAGTTACCTGAGTTGAGTTGGCTCCCCTTTACTCCTCGCGTAGCGCTTTCACCGGGTCCACGCGCGTGATGCGCAAAGCGGGCCAGAAGGCGGCGAAGAGTCCCGCGGAAAATAGCAGGGCGGTCATGGCGAGGAACGAGTAGGGGTCAAGCGGCGAGACGTTGTGCACCAGGCTCTTGAGCAAACGCGCGGAGGCTAGGCTTCCGGCGAGGCCCACCCCTACACCGATGGCAAGCAGGCGCGCGCTCAGGCCCATCACGGCGGCGATCACACGCGAAGGACTGGCGCCCAGAGCGACGCGGATGCCGATTTCGCGGGTCTGCTGCTCGACGGCGTGCGAGACCACTCCATAAATTCCGGATAGCGCAAGGGCCAGGCCGAGGGCGGCAAAGATGGCAAACAGCAGCAGGTTGAAACGCGGCTGCGCGTACGCGTCTTCGGCCAGCAGGGCTTCGAGCGGTTTCTCTTCCATCACGGGCTGGCCGGGATCGACCGCGAACACTTGCGCCTTGACGGCGGAGGCGATGGCTTGCGGGCGCCCGGCAGAGAGCACGAAGAGGCGGTCGGCAAATCCGGTTACGGTGTACGGCACGTACATCTCGGGCCAGATTTCCGAAGTGGCGAGCTGATTGACGGTGTCTTCCACGATTCCGGCGATCTGGAACGAGTCGTCGGCCAGGCGGAATGGCGGCAAAAGCAGGCGCGGGAGGCGGACGATGCGGCCGATGGCTTGTCCGTCGCCATAGTAACGTTGCGCGAAGCTGCGGTTGACCACCGCCGTGTGCCTGGCCGCGTTCACTTCCTGCGGCGTCAGCAGCCGCCCTTGCACCAGCGCGATGCTCATTACTTTCCAGTAATCTTCGGTGACCTGATGGAAGAGCACGGGGTGTTGGTCCTGGCGCGAGCTGCCGAGCGGTGCCACCGGCACACCCCAGGAATACACCGGCGGCAGGCCGGTGTTCATTCCCACGGCGGCCACGCCAGGGACAACGCGGATTCGCTGGAGCGCGTCCTGGAAAAAGGCGTTGCGCTGCGCCAACTCCGGGTAGCGCTGATCGGAGAGGGGAACGCGGAGGGTCCAGATGCGGTCGGGCCGGAAGCCGAGGCGCACATCCTCGATCGACTTGAGGGTGCGGATCATGAGGCCCGCGCCGACCAGCAGCATGAGCGAGAGAGCTACTTCGCCGGCCACCAGCACGCCGCGCAAGAGCCGCTGGCCGCGTCCGCCGGCGTTTCCGCGCCCGGCCTCTTTCAGCACCGCCAGGATATCGAGACCGGAAGCGTGAAGAGCGGGAGCGATTCCGAACAGCAAGGCCGAGAGCATCGACACTCCCAGAGTGAAGAGCAGCACCATGTCGTTGATTTCGATTTTGGCCTCGTCGGGGATGGTATTGGGCGGCACCACGGCAATGATGCCGCGAATTCCGGCGTAGGCCAGCAGCACGCCCACGGCGGCGCCGGCAAGCGCCAGCACCAGGCTTTCGGCAAGCAACTGGCGGACCACGCGCCAGCGCTGCGCGCCCAGCGAAACGCGGATAGCGATTTCGCGGCGCCGCACCAGCGCGCGCGAGAGCAGCAGGTTCGACACGTTCACGCAGGCGATCACGAGCAACAGCCCGACAGCGCCGAACAGGATCCAGAGCGAGTCGCGGATATCGCTGGGAAAGGTTTCGCCGAAATCGCGCAGCTCGAGGCGCCAGGGCTTGGGAAAGTCGTCGGGATGGAGACGCTGGAGCTCGTTGAACAAAGGCTTCAGTTGGGCGGTGGCCTGACCGCGGGTGACGCCAGGCTTGAGGCGTCCCAGCAGGTGAACCTCGCGAACGCCCTCCAGGGTTTCGCCGCGGTGAAACACGTCGGGCAGGTAGACGTCCGCCCCGCGCCACATGAAGCGCTGCGGCATGACGCCGATCACGGTGCGCAGCGTTCCATTGAGACGCAACTTGCGGCCAAGGACGCCGGGGTCCCCAGAGAAGGCACGCTGCCAGAATTTGTATCCGAGAACGGTGACGGGTTCGGCGCCGGCTGCTTCATCGCGCGCGGCCGGAACGCGGCCGACCAGTGGGCCGACGCCCATCACGTCGAAGGTATTCATGGTGCAGTGGTTGCCGCGCAGGCGCTGGGGGTCGCCGGCGCCGGTCCAGGTGACGTCGCTCCAGGTGGACGCGACCACGCCGGAGAACACCGTGTTCCGTTCGGCGATATCGAGAAATTCGTCGATGGTGTAGTAGCTGCCGTTGCCGCCGCGGCTGCCGCGCACGCTCACGCTCATCAGCCGGTCGGGTTGGCGATAGGGAAAGGGGTCGATGACCACGGCGTGGATCACGCTGTACATGGCGGTGCTTCCGCCAATGCCGAGCGCCAGCGACCCGGCCGCCACGGCGGCAAACGCACGATTCGCCGCCAGATCGCGCAATCCGAAGCGCACGTCGCGAAAGAAGTGCGAAAGCCAACCGAACAAAGAGTCTGCCCCCTTCGGGCTACCATTGTACAGACGTTGGGCAGCGGTGGGGCAAGTCCGTGGGGCAGACCATCGTTATTTGTGGTCTGCCAGCCGGGTTGGCTCTTTTAGCGGAGGCACGGCTGGCTGAAAGCCGGGAATGTATGGGTTTGGTGAGTGCCGGTTGTATGGCAGACCACGATACGATGGTCTGCCCCACCGCGATTGCCGGCCTGCCCTCGAGGACTATAATCAATACAGGCGTTGCTGTTCAGCGAGTGTTGGTTCAGAGCTACAGCAGCTATTTTTCCGCCAGAGGCACTCACCGAACATCTTCCGGCCCGCAACCTCGAATTTTCGAAGGGGAGGTATACATGGAAACGAATCCGAACCCGGGGAGCGACGTGCTGCACTCGGAGAATCACAGTAAGCTATCCGCGGAAGAAGTTGCAAAAGCTCTAGCGCGCCACAATCGGGAACACCCGAGCGGGCGAACGGAACGTCCTGCGCAAAGGCCGAAGAAGGGCGGCAAGCATTAGCGGCTACCATCGTAGTTTGCCGACGGTCGTCAGGAAGAAGAGGGGCGGTGTGCTGCGGTCCGTGCTGTTGTTGGTTGCCGGCACGGTCCTGCTGGTTCATCTTTGCGCCCTGCTCGCGCTGGTCTCGCTCCGCTGGATCAATCCTCCCACCACCGCCGTACAGGCGGAGCGGCGCATATCCGCCTGGATTCGCCACAAGCCCTATCGCAAGCACTACGCCTTCGTGCCCCTTCGCCGCATTTCGCCCAACCTCCAGCACGCCGTCGTAGCGGCCGAAGACGGGCGCTTTTATCAGCATCACGGCATCGATTGGAAGGAAGTGCAGACGGTCGTCGACGAAGACCTCGACAAGGGCAAACTGGGCCGCGGAGGTTCCACCATCACCCAACAATTGGTGAAGAATCTGTTTTTGAGCACCAACCGTTCCCTGCTGTGGAAAGCCATGGAGTTTACCCTGGCCCCCGCGGCCGAGCTGGTGCTTCCCAAGCGCAGAATCCTGGAGCTCTATCTGAACGTCGTCGAGTGGGGGCCCGGCATTTACGGCGCGGAAGCGGCGGCCAATTCCTGGTACCACATCCCGGCGTCGCGCCTCTCCCGCGACCAGGCTGCCCGCCTGGCGGCGACGCTGCCGTCGCCCTTGCGATGGCACCCCGACCGTTTGGACCGATACAGCGCCGAAATCGAACGCCGCATGGAGGAAGCCGGCTGGTGAGGTTCCGTTTCGCCCTCTCGCTTGCGGCGGGCGTGGCGTTGGCCGCCGCCGCGGCCGCCTTTGCGCCCAAATCCTTCGTTCCCGCCCACCGCATTCCCGGCGTGGGCGTGGAGCGCAAAGAGCTGAACGACGAGGTGCTCGAGCTCCGCACCCAGCGCATGATCCAATCCCAAACGTTCGGCATTCTGCGCGAGCCCGGCGCCCTGCTTGGGGCCAAACGCATCGTCGATTCTCCCAAGCTGCAGGCCCTGTTTCAGGCGGCTTCCGAGCGCAGCGGCATGCCCAAGGCTTTGCTCGAATCCATTGCCTATCTCGAGAGCTTCGGCGACCCCGCCGCGCAAAGCCCCGCCGGCCCCAGAGGCATCATGCAGATTTCCGTGCCCACCGCGCACGACATGGGCCTCGCCGTGGTGGTGGCTACCCGCTATCGCGTCACCAAGCAGCGCGTGGCCGTCACGCGGGCCGGGCACACCCGCTACAAGACCGTCACCCACCGCACGCCCTACACCGTGACGGTGCGTGACGACCGGCTGATTCCGGAGCGCGCCATACCCGCCGCGGCCGTATACCTGAGCAACCTGGAGCGCAAGTTTGGCGGCCGCGACTGGGCCATCTTCGCCTACCACTGCGGCGTGGGCTGCGTCTCGGAAATGATCGGCCTCACCCGCAACGCGCGCGGCGTGCCCAAAGATCAGCTCACCGTGCCGCGCATGTTCTTTTCCGCCACGCCCGGTTGGAACCGTGAGCTCTATGCCGCCATCGAAGCCCAGATGCTGCGCGACTATTCGCCCACTTATTACTTCCGCATCCTGCGCGCGCAGGAGCTGCTGGCGCTCTACCGCGGCGATCCGAAGGCCTTCGCCGCTCTGTTCGCCGAATATCGCGGCAACTACAGCACCTCCACGCGGGCGCCGCACCGGCTGGCGCTCTGGCTTACTCCGAAAGACCTGGTCTTCCGCAGCTCCGCGGCCATCGAAGCCGATGCCGGCCAGCGCCTGGCGCCCGCGCCCGATCGTCCTGTCTACCTCGGCTTTACCCTGCGCCTGGCCGGCGCCTCGCCGCAGGCCACTCCCGCCGCGCTGGGCGCCATCGCGTACCTTGCCTACGAAACCCGCCGGCTGTATGAATCCATGGAGCGCGGCGAAGGCTCCTTCCAGCCTCTCGAAGTCACTTCGCTGGTGGAACCCGAAGGCGCCGCTCTGCCAGAGAGCGCCGGCGAAGCGCTGGCGCATAGTTCCGGCGAAGTCTTCGATATCGCGCTCGGCAACCTTTCCACCGGTGAGCTGGAATGCCTGCGCTTCATCCTCGACGACCTCGGGTGGGACGGCTATCTGGGATTCTTCGAGGAAGGCCGGGATAGCCTCCACATCGGCTGCGCCCCCGCCGCGCGCGATTTCTTCACCAGCGTGTTTCAGGAAGCGGGGGAATGAGAGCTCGCGGCGCTGGCTGTAAAACCCGATGCCGCATACCTTTCGCAAGAGCGGTCGCGGCGTATAGTAGGGCGGACGCGGTTGAGGCTCACACAATAGAGTGACGGCAAGCTTCGCCTGTACTATCAATCAAGTTCTTCGCCTGCCGCGACGATTTGACCGTGGGGCAGACCATCGTCTTATGTGGTCTGCCCTGCACCAGACCTTCTCCATCAAGCCTGCTTGGCTGGCTGTGGGGCAGCCAATATTGGCTGCAGCCGCCTTTCAGGCGGCTCGCTGCTAGTGACACTTGTGCCCGCGTTGGTTGCGGCCCAGCCGCCCTGTGGGGCAGGATGGCATCCTGCCGCCGATTGTTAATCGGCGTCTCGGGGGCCACTGAGAAGCTGCCGAAAGCGGGTTACCAACCCGCTGCGGGTTACCAACCTGCCCCACAGTTTCCGACCATCCGTAACTGTAATTTGCGAGCCTCGGAAATTAAGCCGTCCCGGTCGGGTTGGCCAGCTTCCCCGAGCGGCGTTCTGGGCGACGGCGTGCGGCAGATATGCGGGTTGGCGACTACCCACCCGGCTGAAGCAAAAAGTGCTTAAATTGTCCAAGGAGATGAGCCGCTGGGAACCGGGCGGATCGAGCGAGATGGGCCCTTTAGGTACCAAGAGCGGCAGCGAGGGCCCCGCAGCGCCTGTGGCATCGATTGCCGGGGCAGAACCGCGCGGCGACGCGGCAACGGGGACAGCGACAGTTACGATGCCCGGGAGCACAAGCACGCAGGGCGCAGAGGGAAGCAGTCGCACGGAGCGATTGGGCCCAACCGACTCGTTGCGGGCTTCGATAAAGGACTGGGTCGACATAGGCGCGAAGGCCGCTTTTGGCGCACTAACAGCGTGCTACGTGATGGGCCTGCTGGTGGTGAACTTCTACCTTCGCCAGTACGGGCTAGCTCAGTTCGGCTTACTGCAAGTTGAGTACGTCATGACGGGAATCGTCTGGCTCTTCCTAGTCGCGTTTGCGACGTTCACGGCGAAATTTGTTTGGCATCGGGCGTCCAGAGTAGTCAGTGACTGGCGGCCCGGCGATAAGCGATTTTGGTCGACACTGCGCGCGCTCGTCACGATAGTCTTCTTGCCGTCTTTCTTTTTCTACGGGCTCTCATTACTGACGGATGGTTCCCTGGGCTTCTTCCACTGGAAGAGCTATCTGCTGGGCCTCGTTCTGTCATTCCAGGG
>JBEKYD010000164.1:0-16814 GCA_049511335.1 Bryobacteraceae bacterium
CGAGCCGCCGCGAACCGTCCATCCAGAATCCGCGCAGAAATCCAATCTCGCCCACGGTGGCCCCGATGTACGCCGAAAGGCGCGCACCCGCAGCCAGCACCAGCAGCACCTGGCCGGCCGGCGCCCGGAGTCCGGACGATACGAACACCACCGCACCGACGTAGGCGCAGCCGAATATGGCCCATGCCAGCGCGTACCACAACGCCGAACCCCAGCGGGCGCTCGCCACCGGCGCATACCAGCGCTCCCATGCCGCCCGGTGCTGGGTAGCGAGGCGCTCCCCGATGCCGGTGACGCGCACTTCCTTGCCCGGCGGCGCGGTGGTGGCAAGGGTGAACAGGTGCCGCGCCAGCCGATTGGATTGCGCCCCGCGCTCTTGCGCGACTCGTTCGACGCCCGGCCGCCACGTCGAGGTCAATACGGTCGGGATGGCGGCAACCGCCAGCAGGAGGAGCGCGGGATGAATCGATGCCAGCAGCGCCATGGTCACACCCAGCCGCAGGAGCCACCCGAAGGTGGAGAACAGCGACACGTACATGTGGTCCAGCACGAAGACCTGGTTGCGCAGCATGGACAACCGGTCGAGGTACTCCGGGAGTTCCTGGTGAGCGACGGTCGCGATCGACGCCTGCAGTTCGGCGACGTGCGCCTCGAGCGCGATGGTCACCTTGTCGCGAAAGCGGCGCTGGACGCGCGTGCTGACCGTGCGCAGAAACCAGGTGGCGGCGGCCGACACGCCCAGGCCGATGGCCGCGCCGCTCACCAGGCCGGGCCGGTGCTCGATCACTCCATTGCCAAGCAGCATCAGCCACAACGCGAGCAGCGCATCCGGCAGGGCGGCGAGCTGCGAAAGCCCGAACGCGGCGGCCATCATGTGCGGTTCGTGGCGGTACCCCAGTTTGCACAACCGCCACATCGACGAGAGCGCCGGCGGCAGCGGATCGATAGCGCGATCGCGATCAGGCGAGAACGTCATAGGCCGTGCCCTCCTCGCCCTCCGCAACGTTGAAGCGTTGCGCCTGCAGATCGAACATCGTGCGATACCGCCCGGCCAGCGCCATCAGCTCCTCATGCGTGCCCAGCTCGACCACCCGGCCGTGCTCCAGCACGCAGATCCGATCGGCATGGCGGACGGTCGAGAAGCGATGCGAGAGAAGAATGGTGGTGCAATGCCGCGTGGCGGCCAGCAGGCGGTCGAAGATCTCCGCTTCGCCGCGCACGTCGAGCTGGGCGGTGGGCTCGTCGAGCAGCACCACCCCGGCGCCGAGCTGGACGGCTGCCAGCGCGCGGGCCAGCGCGACGCGCTGCCATTGGCCGCCGGATAGGTCGGTGCCGCCGGTATAGCCGCGGGCCAGCACCGTATCGAGCGCCGCCAGGTTTGCCGCTCCCGCCGATTCCAGCGCGGCGCGCACCACCTCGTCCGGCGCGCCTGCCGGGGCTACGTTGTCGCGCAGCGGCAGATCGAGCCGGATGAAATCCTGGAACACCGCCGTGACGCGCGAGCGCCAGGACGCGAGATCGAATTCGCGAAGGTCGACGCCGTCGATCTCGATCGCGCCCCCTTGCGGATCGTACAACCGGCACAGCAGCTTGGCAATGGTGGTTTTGCCGGCGCCGTTCCGCCCCACGATGGCGAGCGACGAGCCGGCCGGAACGGTGAGATCGAAGCGCTCCAGCACCGGAGCGCCGCCAGGGTAGCCGAAGCTGACCTCGCGAAGACGAATTTCGCGCGCGGGTTTCGCGCCGGCCGGCCGGACGCCCGAGACCAACTCGCCCGCGGGACGCATGGCCCGCTCGAGCCGCAGCACCGCGGCCACGGGAGCGGAAGCGCCGTCGAGCGCCCAACTGAACCCGCCAAACGCGATCATCGACACGCCGATGGCGCTCTGCACGTAGATTACCGCCTCCCCCAGGCTGATGCGGCCATGGGCGGCGGCGCTTGCCAGCAGCCAGAACACCGCGACATTGGCGAAGACCACCAGCAGCATGCTCCACACCACCGGACGCTCGCGCAGACGCGTGGCCGCGTACTGAAGCTGGTGCAAGCGAGTGCGTTTGGCTCGGAAACGGTCGATCGTCCAGCCGGCCAGGCCGAACAGGCGCAGCTCCTTGCTCGCGGGCGGGTCCACCGCCAGCCGATACGCGTAATCGGCATCCCGCTGCGCGCCGCGCACCTCGCCGGTGTTGCGGTCGCGCCAGATCGCGCTATCGCTTAGAATCCAGTGCGTCGCCAGCCACGCACCCGCGAGCAGCGCCGGCGCCCACCAGGCATATCGGGCGAGAATCAGAGCGGAGGCGATGCCGCCGATCATTTCCGCCATGCCGGTGGCGATGAAATCCATCGAGATCGAAAGCGGCGGCCCCGTCATCCCCAAGTCGAAATCGCGCGCCACGGTGAGATCGCCGCTCAGCGCCGGGTCTTCCAGATGCCCCATGCCAGGCGGGCGTACGCAGGCCTCGGTGAGCCGGTCATAAAGCCATGCCGCGGTGCGGTCCCCCAAGTTGGCGTTGACCGCGGTATGAATCGGAGCGAGCACCTGCAGCAGCACGAAGATTCCCCCGGCAAGCGCGAGCGGCGCGGCCAAAGCGTGGCCGCGTTGGACTGCGCCAACCAGCACGCCCATCGCGATGGCAAACGCCGCCGGCAGGATCCCTCGCAGCAGCAGGGCCGTCCACCAAGCCGCGGCAAGGCCGGCGTCCGCCTTCGGCAGGACGGCGAGGAACTTCCATTCCTTGCGCTCGGTCAGCCGTTGGAGCATCACCGTATTCTGTCACAGAAGGGGCGCGGACATAGCTTGTAGGGCCGCCCGTGGCGCCTGAGATAGCGCTTACCGACCTCCCCTGCATCGGCAACTCCCTGAAAGCACGAACGTTGATCACCCGTAACGGCCGCAAACCCCGAGCGAATAACTAAATGGAACATCGATTTTGGGAAGAAAATCCCCCCGTAAGCTGCGAAGTGAATCATGCGGGGGTACATCAGACTTCCGCCCGAAGGAGGATTACGCGTTTGGCCACTATTACATCGGCGCCCGACAGCGCGGCAGCCGCGGTCGATAGCCGCGCCGGCAAATACCTGGTCTTCGACCTCGGCCGTGAAGAGTTTGGGATTCAGGTGCTGAAGGTCCGGGAGATCATGGGCATTCAGGATATCACCGCGGTTCCTCACACGCCCGCACACGTCAAGGGCGTAATCAACCTGCGGGGAAAAGTAATTCCGGTCATCGACCTGCGTTTGAAGTTCGGTTTGCCGGCGGCTGAATACACCCAGCGCACCTGCATCATCGTAGTGCAGGTGGAAGGCGCCGCGGCACCGGTACCGATCGGGGTGGTAGTGGATGCGGTCGCGGAGGTTCTCAGCCTGGCGGCAACCGACATCGAAGATACGCCGGATTTTGGACGCGGCATTGTTACGCCGTACCTGCTTGGCTTGGCGAAGGTCAAGGGCAAGGTCAAGATCCTGCTCGATATTGGCCAGGCATTGAGCCACGACGACTTGCGCGGCATTGCAACACTCACGCCATAGCGTGCGCGGGGACCGCTATGAAGAAACAACCACTACCAGGGGACAACCACCATGCGATCGACGCTCACGCTTAGAACCAAGCTGATGACAGGAGCGGTTTCGATGTTCGCGCTGATGAGCCTGCTTGGCTACTTTGGCCTCAGCATGATCGGCGCATTCAAGCGCCAATTCGACACCGCCGTGGAACGCGAAGGCCGCAAGACCGATCTCGTCCACACCATCCTGCTTTCCCAAACCGAGATGGTCTCGGCCGCCAAAGGAGTCATCCTGGCCGCTTATGCCAAGGATGCGGCGGAAGCGGAGAACGACAAACAAAAATTCAGCGAGCAAGCGCAAGCCATCCGAAGCGCCATCGACGACCTTCGTCCCATGATTGAGCGTGAAGACAGCGGAGCGGCGATTGCCGACATCGCCGCCGGTCTATCCGCCTGGCGGGCGCATTACGAGGAGATCGTCTCGCAGTGTTCGGCCGGGAATCCGGCTGAGGCAAACCGGATTTTCAAAGAACTCACCGGCCCGATTTCGAGGAGAATCGCAGCGGACGGCCAGCAGCTCGCAATCTCCCAGGCGCGGATCGGGGAGACGACAAAGAAGGTACTCGCCGGTCAGCAAGATCGCAGCCGCTGGTTTACAATCTTCCTGCTCTCGCTCGGTCTGTTGGCTGGAGGAGCGGCGATAGCGGCGTTCCAGAACATCAGCCGGAGGCTGCAACACGCGATCGCGGGTCTTAACGAGGGAACCGCGCAGGTTGCCGCCGCCGCATCGCAGGTCTCGGCCAGCGGCCAGTCGCTCGCGCAAAACACCTCGGAACAAGCGGCCTCGCTCGAAGAGACGTCGGCTTCCGCCGAAGAGATCAACTCCATGACCCACAAAAACGCCCATAATTCTCAGGCCGCCGCGCAATTCATGGCCGAAGCGTCTCAGTTCGTCGCCGAGGCGAATCGGGAGGTGGAAGCGATGGTGGTGTCCATGCGGGAAATCAACGCTTCCAGCGACAAAATCTCCAGAATCATCAAAGTTATCGATGAGATTGCGTTTCAAACCAACATCCTGGCGCTGAACGCGGCCGTCGAGGCGGCCCGCGCCGGGGAAGCAGGCATGGGGTTTGCCGTGGTTGCCGACGAGGTCCGCAACTTATCCCAACGCTGCGCCCAGGCCGCCAAAGACACCGCTGTCTTGATCGAAGAATCGATCGTCAAATCCAATGAAGGTAAAGCCAAGCTGGATCGAGTAGCCGGAGTGATCTGCTCCGTCACCGAAAGCTCAGCCAAGGTTAAGGCCCTGGTGGATGAAGTGAGTCTCGGCAGCGAGGAGCAGGCCCGCGGCATCGATCAGATTTCCAAAGCGATTGAACAAATGGAACAGGAGACGCAAAAGGCCGCGGCCAACGCCCAGGAGAGCGCATCGGCCGGAGCGGAGTTGCGCGCCCAAGCGGAAACCATCGAGGGCATTGTCGAACAATTGGCGGCTATGGTGGGAGGCGTGGCCACGGCCTCTTCCGAACGCTACGTGCGCGGCGCCGGGCCGCGGCGCGCCCGCTCCGCCGAAACCCCGGCGCCGGTAACCTTGCCGGCGTCCAAGCAAATGGCCGTTCAAAAACGCGGCTTGAAAGGAGCCGGCGGACTCGGGGCGGCGCGAGTGGCCCCCGCCAATCCAAAACACGCTCTGCCTCTCGAGGGCGAATTCAGCGACTTCTAAATTGGCCTTCCTCTCAATGCCATGACTACAGACGACTCAATTGCGGCTTCCGGCCTGGCGGGTCAGGCGACCACAGGCGCACGGCTGTGCGAACAGATTGACCGGTTCGCCACCGAATTGCTGCTGGCTGACGAAACCGCGGCCGCGTCCAGCGCGGGCGTCGCCGAGTTTCGATCCGCTCTTTCCCGTATCGCCGAATCGGCCACCGAAGCCGGCTATGCCACCACCGCGCAAATCGCCGCTACGCTGGCCAGCCAGATCGAGGCAACCGGGGAGGCCGCGGCCCTGCTGGCTTGCCTTACCGAGGGAGTCGAAAAGCTACAAGAGGCGACCAAAGCCGAACGGAAGGCCTCCGTGATCAGCGCGCGCGAACCCGCGCCCGCACGGACCAACTCGCTGGCCGCGGACCCGGAACTGTTGATGGAATTCGTGGTGGAGAGCCGCGAACATCTGACTTCGGTGGAAAGCCAGTCCCTGGTCCTCGAGCAAGACCCGTCCAACGTCGAAGCCATTAACTGCGTTTTCCGAAGCTTTCACACCATCAAAGGGTTGGCCGGCTTCCTGGAACTGGACGAGATCCAGCAAGTCTCCCACAGCACGGAGTCGATCCTCGACGAGGCGAGAAATGGCCGCCTGACCGTAACACCCGCTCTGATCGACTTGGTACTCGAGAGCGCCGACTACCTCGATCGTTCCGTCCGGCTGGTGGAGGAGAGAGTTCAGGGTCTCCCACCGAGCGCGATCCCGGACCGCAAATTCCTCCTCGACAAGCTTGCCGCGTTCGCGCATAACGGGGATTCCGCGCCGTCGAATGAAGCCCAAGGCGCCGCCACCCAGGCAGCCTCGCCGGCGGAACCTCCCACCCCGGAAGCGGTCCCGGTCAACGGCAAGCCTCAAGCGCGCGCGGCCAGCGCCGTCACCGTTCGGGTAGATGCCGCCAAGCTCGACTATCTGATGGATATGGTCGGCGAAATGGTGATCGCTCAATCGCTGCTGAGTCACGAACCGGCGCTCGCCTCGCTTCAAAATCAGCGCCTGGTGCGAAACCTGTCGCAACTGTCCCGAGCCACCGGCGAAGTGCAGCGCACCGCCATGTCGATGCGCATGGTGCCCATCGGCCACGTGTTCCAGCGCATTGCCCGGCTGGTCCGCGACCTCTCTCGGAAGACAGGCAAACCCGTCAATTTCGAGACCTCGGGCGAAGATACCGAAGTCGACAAGAGCATCGCCGAAGAGATCGCCGATCCGCTCATGCACATGGTGCGAAACTCGCTCGACCATGGAATTGAAGACCAAGCCACTCGCAAAGCGGCCGGAAAGAATCCCACCGCCTCGATCCGCCTGGCCGCCTATCATCAAAGCGGGCAGGTGGTCGTCGAAATCGCCGACGATGGCAAGGGCTTGGACCGCGCGCGCATTCTGAAAAGAGGGCAGGCAAAAGGTCTGGTTGGCGACGGCGCGAATCTCAGCGACAACGAAGTATTCGCCCTCATTTTCGAACCGGGTTTCTCCACGGCCGAGCAGGTCACCGCTGTTTCCGGCCGCGGCGTGGGCATGGACGTCGTCAGGAAACACGTCCAGAAATTGCGCGGCCGGATTGAAATTCAGTCCACCGCCGGTAAAGGCGCCCGCTTTTTATTACGGCTCCCCCTTACCCTGGCGATTATCGATGGTCTTGTGGTCGGCGTCGGCCAATACCGGTACATCGTTCCAATCTTTACCGTCAAGGAAATGCTGCGACCCACGCCGGAGCAGATCTTCACCGTCGAAAGCCGCGACGAGGCGGTCCTGGTGCGGGGACGACTGTTGCCGATCGTGCGCCTCCACCGCGTCTTTGGCGTCGAGCCGAAATCCCAAAACCCCTGGGAAGCTCTGCTGATCGTCGCCGAGAGTGAAGGGCGCCAGTTCTGTCTGATGGTGGACGATCTCATCGGCAAGCAGGAAGTCGTCATCAAGGGCTTGGGAGAATACTTGAAAAACATATCGGGCGTTGCCGGAGGAGCGATCCTGGGAGACGGGCGCGTTGGCTTGATCTTGGACATGGCTGGTGTCTTCGGGGGCGAACGGAGTGAATAGCCCAGCCTGCGCGGCCAACATCGAAAAGGATCCCCTGCAGCCGCTGACCGATAAGGAATTCGACCAGATCCGGCGCTTGGCCTTCGATAAGTTTGGGTTGGATCTGCGCAGGGGCAAGGAGTATCTGGTCGCCGCCCGGTTGGGTAAAGTAATCCGGGAGTCGCGCTGCCGTTCGTTCCAGGAGTATTACCGGCACCTGCTGGCCGACCGCACCGGGGAGGCGCTCATTGCCCTGATCGATTCGCTCACCACCAACTTCACCAGCTTCTTTCGCGAGCCGGCCCATTTCGACTTCCTGACCCGGCAGATCGCTCCGGGGTGGCGAAACCGGGATTCCATTCCCATTTGGAGCGCCGCGTGCTCGTCCGGCGAAGAGCCTTACTCCATCGCTTTCCGTCTTCTCGACACCCTTGGCGCACAGAGTCTGGCGAAGCTCCATATCCTGGCCACCGATATTTCGGCACGCGTGCTGGCGGCCGCTCAGAAGGGCGTATATCCGGCGGAGCGCTTCGGCGATCTGGCGCCCCATACGCTCCGCAAGTACGTTCTCCGCGGTGAAGGCAGTTGTCGAGGGTTGTATCGAATCAGGCAGGAAATCGCGTCCACAATCACGTTTCGCCGTCTCAATCTGATTCAGGAATTCCCACGCCTGGGCCTTTTCCCACTGATCTTTTGCCGCAATGTGATGATCTATTTCAACAAATCGACCCAAGCCGATGTGGTTAAGCGCTTGGTGAGCTGCCTCGAGCCGGGCGGCTATCTATTTGTCGGACACGCGGAAAGTCTTGCCGGCATGGATGGCGGCCTCCAGTACGTCCAACCCGCCATTTACAGGAAACCCGGCGGCCCGCGCGGGCCGGTACTGAAGGAGGCCATTCCTCCGTGGGCTTAATCGTGGTGGGACTCGCGGATTGCCAGGTGAGCGACAACCGGAATCATGTACTGGCCACCTATGCGCTCGGTTCCTGTATCGCGGTAGCCATCCACGATCGCGTAGCCGGAGTCGGCGGCCTGCTGCATTTTATGCTTCCCGAGTCCGATGTCGACAGGTGCAAGGCCAAGAGCAGCCCCTTCATGTTCGCCGACACGGGAATCCCCATGCTGTTTAGGAGCTTGTTCGAACGCGGTGCGGAAAAGCGGCGGCTTGTGGTACAGGTTGCCGGGGGCGCGCGCATGATGCAAGAGCACGACGCTTTGGACATCGGCAAACGCAACTATCTGGCGGTGCGCAGAATTCTGTGGAAGGCCGGCGTGCTGATCGATAGGGAGGTAGTCGGCGGCACGGTGTTTCGCACCTTACGGCTGGAAGTTGGCAGCGGCAAAGTTTGGATTCGCGAAGCCGGCGGCGGCGAACGCGAGATGCGGATCTCGCGCGCGCGGAAAGGAGCGGAGGAATGCCCTTCAACGCATTGATCGTAGACGACTCTCCAGCCATGCGCGTATTTGTGCGCCGGGTTCTGGAGTTGTCGGGTTTCGCCTCGGGCGCTTGTCTGGAAGCCTCGGATGGCGAGCAGGCTCTGGCTCTTTTGAAGCGCCAGTGGGTGGACGTGATTCTCACCGATATCAACATGCCCGTTATGGACGGCGAGGAATTTGTGCGGCGCCTCGATCGGGATGACGCGCTGAAGGCCATCCCCGTGCTTGTGGTATCCACCGATCGTTCCGATAATCGCGTCCAGCGCATGCTTCAACTGGGAGTAAAGGGGTACATCAAAAAACCGTTCTTTCCGGAGACATTGCGCGATAAATTGGAGGACGTCTTGGGGGCGACAGATGCCAGAACCTGAGGTCTTCGAGGCCTTGCGCGCGTCCGCCGAGGAAGTCCTCGAAACCATGTTTTTCTGTTGTCTGGCCGGGGACGACGCCAAACCGGAGTCTGGCGGGGCGGAAAACCGCGCCCCCGCGCCGCTGCTGTCTTCCAGGCTGAGCTTCAGAGGCGCGCCCTCCGGAGTGTTTGAAGTCGGTGTTTCCGTCCCGGCCGCGCGGGGTTTGGCCGCCAACTTCCTGGGCGCGGAAGAACCCGAGGTCTCCGGGAAGCAGGTTGCCGACGTCGTCTGTGAGCTGGCCAACGTGTTATGCGGCTCCGTTCTGAGCCGCTTCCGGACCGCGTCGGTGTTCGATCTCTCGCCCCCCGATTTGACGCCTGCCCTCGATTGCCCCGAGGCCAGCCGCTGTTCTTTCGATATTGCCGGCGGCATGCTCACCATCGCCCTGCGATTCGAGGAGGGAGCATGATCGGGCGCGGCCGAATCAAAGTTCTCATCGTGGACGACTCGGCCATTGTCCGTAAGCTCCTCACCGAAGCGTTGGCGGGGGAGGACGACCTGGAGGTGGTGGGCACGGCGCCGGATCCTTTTGTGGCTCGCGACAAGATTCTCTCGCTCCATCCGGACGTCGTCACCCTCGACGTGGAAATGCCGCGCATGGATGGCCTGACGTTCCTGAAAAGGCTCATGCACTATCATCCGATGCCGGTCATCGTCATCAGCTCGGTGGTGGAATCGTCCTGCCAGGCCGCTCTGGACGCGCTCCGTTTGGGAGCCGTGGAAGTGCTGCCGAAGCCCGGCGGCCCTTATTCGGTGGGGGATCTCAGCGTGGCCTTACCGGCCAAGATTCGTGCCGCGGCCGCAGCCCGGCTTCCTCGGGTCCGCAGCTTGCCGGCTGAGTCCAAGGCGCCCGCAATCCAGCCGCCGGCGTTCGGCGAAGGCCTCGCGGATCGATCGTCCCACGCCCAGGTGATCGTCGCCATTGGCGCTTCGACGGGCGGCACTGAGGCCATTCAGCAGGTTCTCAGCCACCTGCCCGCGGATTGTCCCGGTATTGTGATTACCCAGCATATTCCAGCGGTGTTCTCTCGCACATTCGCCCAGCGCATGAATCAGACCTGCGCGATGGAGGTCAAGGAGGCAAGCGACGGAGATCTGGTCGGCCCCGGCAGGGCGCTGGTTGCGCCCGGCAACTTTCACCTGCTTCTCCGCAAATGCGACGGCGCCTACCGCGTCACCGTCAGGGATGGGCCGTTAGTGTGTTATCAGCGGCCATCGGTGGACATCATGCTGACGTCGGTAGCGGAAGCGGCGGGCGCGTTTGGTGTCGGCGTCCTGCTGACCGGCATGGGCTCCGATGGCGCACAAGGCCTTTTGCGGATGCGGTCCGCCGGAGCGCACACCATCGCGCAAGACGAAGAGAGCTGCGTCGTCTTTGGCATGCCCAAGGAAGCCATTCGCCTGGGCGCCGCGGCGCGGGTCCTGCCGCTATCGAAAATAGCCCCCGCAATTTTCGCCAGCGCCCGCAACGCCGCCGCAACCAGGCTAGCTTCTTAGATACACTCCCGCTTGAACCGCAAAACCCGCAAGTCAGAGCCGCGACCCTGAGTGTGAGGTGAGGGACCGGTTGTCGGAGTCCGTCGCTTAAGTCCTGTTCGGCTCCTGCTCTTCCGGGTCCCGCGAGCGATTGCAGCAACAGCGATTTCCGCACCCGCCCCGGCCTCTGCCCGCGGAGTTATCCTGGTAGCATCGCACAGGAGAACTCCATGAAAAAAGAGAACCTGAACCAGGCGTATCGGATTGCCGCCGAGCAATACGCCGAGCTGGGAGTGGATGTGGAAGCGGCGTTGCGAACGCTGGAAACCATTCCGCTCTCGTTGCATTGCTGGCAGGGCGACGACGTGGGCGGCTTCGAGACCGCCGGGGCGACGCTCTCCGGCGGCGGCATCCAGGCAACCGGCAACTATCCCGGCAAGGCGCGCACCATCGACGAATTGCGCGGCGATCTGGAGAAAGCCTTCAGCCTCATCCCCGGCCGGCATCGCCTCAATCTTCATGCCTCCTACCTGGATCACGGCGGCAAGTACGTCGAGCGCAACGAAATCGAGCCGCGGCATTTCCAGAGCTGGATCGATTGGGCCAAGGCCAACCGTTTGGGCATGGACTTTAACCCGACCTACTTTTCCCACCCCAAAGCCGCCGACGGTTTCACCTTGGCCCACGCCGATCCCGCCATCCGCGAGTTCTGGATCGAACATGGCATCGCCTGCCGCAAAATCGGCGCCGAATTCGGCCGCCAGCTCGGCACCCCCGCCGCCACCAACGTGTGGATTCCCGACGGCTACAAAGATATCCCCATCGACCGCGCAGCGCCGCGCGAGCGCCTCATCCAATCGCTCGACAAAATCTTCGCCGAGCCCATCGACCCCAAGTTCAATCTGGATGCGGTCGAAGCCAAGCTTTTCGGCATCGGCGCGGAAAGCTATACCGTCGGCTCGGCCGAATTCTACCTGGGCTATGCCGTCTCGCGCCAGAAGCTGCTCACCCTCGATGCGGGCCATTTCCATCCCACCGAAGTGATTTCCGAGAAAATCTCTTCCGTGCTGCTGTTCTGCCCCGGCTTGGTTCTGCATGTGAGCCGGCCGGTGCGCTGGGATAGCGATCACGTGGTGATCCTCGACGACGAATTGCAAGCCATCGCCAGGGAGCTGGTGCGCAGCGGCAAGCTCGACCGCATCCATGTCGGCCTGGATTATTTCGACGCCAGCATCAACCGCGTAGCGGCTTGGATCATCGGCTCGCGCAACATGCTCAAGGCTCTGGTCATCGCCCTGCTGGAACCCACCGCCCGCTTGCGCGAAATCGAGCTGGCCGGGGATTTCACCCAGCGCCTGACGCTGCTCGAAGAACTGAAGAGCCTGCCATGGTCCGCCGTGTGGGATTACTATTGCGCGCAAAAAGGCGTCCCGGCCGGCTTCGCTTGGTTCGGCGAAATCGAGCGGTACGAAAAGGACGTGTTGTCGAAACGCTCCGCCAGTCCGGCGGCGGTGAAAATCGGGGTCTGAGCGGTCTTATGAGACGAATCGGGATTGTCATTCTCGCGTTCGCAACCGCCGGCGCCGCCCAGCAGGTTCCCGCCGCAAGCCCCGTTTTGGTCGAGCTCTTTACCTCGGAGGGCTGCTCGAGCTGCCCGCCGGCGGATGCCCTCCTCGCCAAGCTGGATCGCTTTCAACCCGTCCCCGGCGCCGAGATCGTCGTGCTCGAAGAACACGTCGATTATTGGAACCACGATGGCTGGACCGACCCCTTCTCTTCGCCGGAGTTCAGCCGCCGGCAGGAGCGCTACGCGCAGCAGTTCGGCATCGACGGCCCTTACACGCCGCAAATGGTGGTGGACGGCGCCAATCAACTTACCGGCAGCGATGGCCGCGGCGCTCTTTCCGCCATCGGCTCGGCGGCGCGCGCGGAGAAGCTGGCCGTGAGAGTGGTGCGATCGGCCAGCGGCGTCCGCGTGGAGGTCGACCCCGGCAAGCATGGTGGCGAGGTATATCTGGCCTTGGCCCAAAACGCCGCGGCCTCGCATGTTCTTCGCGGCGAAAATCAGGGCCGCGACTTGCAGCACGTCGCCATCGTCCGCCGTCTGAGCCAGATCGGCTCCCTCAAGAGCCATGCCGGTTTCGCCAAAGACGTTCCTCTGTCCCCGAGCGAAACCGAACTGCGCGTCATCGCCTTCGTGCAGGAGATCGGCCCCGGCCACGTCTGGGGCGCTGCAGTGGTCCGCTGAAACATTGATCCGCATGCGTGTTACAACTTCCCTATGCCCTCTTTTCGCGTCCGGGCGGCCGGCCATGCATACCCTGTCGTAGTCGAGCGCGGCATCGTCGCGAGCGCCGCGAGATATCTGCCGGACAAGGCCGGAAAAGTCTTTGTGGTTTCCACCGAAGACGTCTGGCGGCACAAGGGCGAGGTTTTGGCCCGCGCCTTCGATGGGCGCCCTCACGAAGTCCTGTTCCTTCCCGGCACTGAGGAGCAAAAACGCCTGGCGCCGCTAGAGGCACTGGCCGAAGAGATGGTCGAGCGCGGCGGCGACCGCTCCAGCGTCGTGGTCGCTTTCGGCGGCGGCATCGTCAACGATATGGCCGGGTTCCTCGCGGCCATTTTCATGCGCGGCATTCCCGTAGTGCAGGCGCCCACCACATTGCTGGCGCAAGTGGACGCCTCCATCGGCGGCAAGACGGCCGTCAACCTGCGCAACGGCAAGAACCTGATCGGCAGCTTCCACCCGCCCGCGGCGGTGCTGATCGATCCCGCCGTGCTGGACACCTTGCCCGATCGCGAATTCCGCTCCGGCCTGTGGGAAATCGTCAAGGCCGGCATCATCCGCGAGACGGAACTGTTCGCTTACCTGGCCGAACATTGCGCCGGCGTTCTCGCGCGGCGTCCGGAAGCCGTCGACCGCATCGTCGCCGAATCCGTGCGCATGAAGGTGGAAGTGGTCAGCGCCGACGAGCGTGAGGGTGGCCTGCGCCGCATTCTGAACTTCGGCCACACCTTCGGCCACGCTCTCGAAACCGAGACCGCCTACAAACGCCTGGTGCACGGCGAAGCCGTGGCGTTCGGCATGCGCGCCGCTACCTGGTTGGGTGAGAAAGCCGGCTATTGTCCATCGCCCGAAGCCCAGAGAATCCACGAGCTCATCCGCCTGTATGGGCCGATTCCCCCGCTCGACGGCATCTCCGCGGACCGTCTGGCTAGCCTGCTGGTGCACGACAAAAAGACGCTGCAGGGCAGAGTGCATTTCGTGCTTCCGGTGAAGGTGGGCGAGGTTACCGTGGTTTCCGATGTCGATCCCGCCCTGGTGCGGGAAGCCATCGTCTTTGCGCTGTCATGAAAGGCACTACGCCGGAGGGCGCCCGCAACGAACAGGAAGCCGCGCGCTGGGTGCGGCAGATGTTCGCCCGCGTGGCCCCCCGCTACGACCTGGCCAACCACCTGCTCAGCTTGAACCTGGATCGCTACTGGCGCGCCCACACCGTCAAGCGCGTGCGGGCCGTTCTGGAGCGTCCCGGAGCGCGCGTGCTCGACCTCTGCTGCGGCACCGGCGATCTGCTGCTGGCGCTGGAGCGCCGCTCCGGCGGCGTCGTGATGGGCTCGGACTTCTGCCATCCCATGCTGGTCGCGGCCGAAGCCAAGATTGCGCAACGGCGCGCCCGGGCGGTAACGTTCGAAGCCGACGCTCTGCGCCTGCCTCTTCGCGGCCATTCGCTCGACCTGGTGACCGTGGCTTTCGGTTTCCGCAATCTGGCCGATTACGAAGCCGGCCTGGAGGAAATCAGGCGCGTTCTCAAGCCCGGCGGCACGGCGGCCATTCTGGAGTTCTCCCAGCCGCCCAACCCGGCCTTCGCCGCGCTCTACAACTTCTACTCTCGCCGTATCCTGCCCTGGATCGGCGGCGCCATCTCCGGTTCTCGCGACGCCTACGCCTACCTGCCCGAATCGGTGCGCAAGTTCCCCACCGCGGAAGACCTCGCCGGCCGGATGCGTGCCATCGGTTTTGCCGCCGTCGAATTCGAATACCTCACCGGCGGTATCGTGGCCCTCCACACCGGCGTCGCGAAATAGCCGATTACTGGCCGCCCTTCAGGTGCATATCCATGAACTCGAGGAAGGTTGGCCAGTCGCCCGGCAGGGTCCCGTGACCGCCTTCGTGCATGTAGTAGCCGATGGTATGCAGAATGGGTTGGCCGGGTAGGGGCATGATGTCCGTGCCCAGACCCTGCTTGCCGAATAGTTGAAACACCGGTGCGGCCGCGACAGCCGCCAGGAATTCGCCCTTCGGGTCCGACCAGTAGTCTGTAGTGCCGGTTTGCAACAGCACCGGGCGCGGCGCCATCAACGCCACCAGCATGTTGGCGTCCACCGGCATCTGGTCCACGTGGGTCGCGTAGCGGGCGTAGTTGGCGCAGAACTGATACGGATAGCGCGTAGGCGCGGTGAGATGGGCGATGGTCTCGCCATAGTTGCGGCGGCTCAGCGCCGCGCCGCCTTCGCCCGAACAACTGGCGATGACCAGTGCAAAGCGAGTATCGCGCGCGCCGGCCCACATCACCGTCTTGCCCAGCCGCGATACGCCGTAGATGCCGACCCGTTTCGCGTCTACGGCTTTGTCGGTTTCGAGATAATCCATGGCGCGGCTCAATCCCCACCCCCAGGCGGCGATGGCGCCCCACTCGTCCGCCGCCGGCGCGGTCTGGCCCGGCTTGAGGTAGAGAGCGCGTACGCCGTATGGCAAACCTCCCAGGAAATCGGGATCGATATCGCCATAATAGACGCCGGCGACGCCATACCCTTTGGCCAGCAGGTTGTCGATCTTCATGCGAAACATGCCGCCGCTCTGTGCCGGAACGCGCTTATGCTCGCGATTCCAGATTTCGCCCGGCTTGATGCCCGGGTCGTCGAACGTGCTGGAATTGGGGGAAAAATCGATGCACAGGAGCAGCGGTACCGGCTTCGCCGCACCGGCGGGGACGTAGACTACTAAATCCTCCTTGGGTCCATTCTTATCCTTCGAAAAGTAGATCGTGACCTGTTTGCGGATGGCCTTTCCATCCATGGCCGGCGTGCCCGTATCGAACACGTCGAAGCTCATATCGGCCGGCCGGCCGGGCGCGCGGCCGTATTCGTTTTCTTCAAAGAGGCGGACAATTTCGGGGCGGCGCTTTTCCGTCCACACGCGGGCGGTGTGCACCGGTTTGCCATTGGCCATTTTCAGCGGATCGGGAAGCTGATAAGTTCCTACCAGCGCTTCGTCATAATTAATCGGAATGCCCGCGTTTTCGCGGGGCAGCGATGCCGGCGCCGGCGGCGGATTCTGGGTCTGGGCTTCGAGGGCGAAGCACAGCGCGAGAGCGGCGAAGCAGAACGGGGTTCGCATGGGTAGATTTTAGCTCCAGTCGGGAAAAGCGCGTGCCATGCCGGGGCTGCACCGGCTGTCGGCCTCTATCTCCCTAACAATAAACGAGTTTTCCGGTTTGCATTTTGATCCGGCGACCTCGTTTCACCCCGACGGGTTGGGCATTCTTGTGCGAAAAACGGGTATTTTGCGGTTGCCACGGGGGCGTGGGGGATCGAAAAGGCGATTTGGAGTCCGAATGCGCGGTTCCGGCTTCTTGGCATTCTTGTGCAAATTTTCGGGTTTTTCGATCGGCGGCCCTGGGAGCGCCGGCTCCAGAAGGTGGTCCGGCGGCCGTGCCGGCCGGGAATCCCGGCTTCTTGTGCATTGTGTAATTTCGGGGGGGGTTGAGTTTAGGTGGAAGGAAAGAAACGTCGGCTTGACAGCCGACGCAGCAGGCCCGGAGGCCCGCGCCACGGAAGTGCATTTTTGTGCAAATTTTCGGGTTTTTCGACGGCTTGGCCCTAAGCTGCCGGTTTATCCTCTTCGGCTTGGGGCTCTTTGTCGAGTCCGGCGATTTCGCGAGCGAGGTCCGGGGGTAGTTCTGCCAGGGTGACCGGCTTGGCCGGCTGAAAGCGCGGCGGGGCGATGGCGGTTTGGAAGATGAGGGTAGCGGCTTTGAGACGCACCGAGGGGGAAGCTTTGGGATCGTCGAGCAGGTCGCTGAGAGTTTGGAGGGCCCGGTCGGCGAGGGCCAGGGCTTTTTCGCGGAACTGGATGGCGCGGACGTAGTGGGTGTCGAGCAGAGCGCGTTGAAACGCGATCTCATTGCGGCGCCACAGGGCGATCATCATGG
>JBEKYD010000165.1:0-16718 GCA_049511335.1 Bryobacteraceae bacterium
GCTGGGGCTGGAGCACCTCCGTATTACCCCGCGTGGGTAATACGCAGGCCAACTCGTAACCCGCTAAGGAAACAATTACTTACGCCTTTGTTCCGGCCCTTCTCAGTAAACTCCCGCTAGGTAGCGCCCGCCGGTGGGTAAGGCCTTGTCCTATCGCCAAGGTTAGGCGCGGGGAAAAATGCGATTCGGTCGATACGGCAAGTATGGATCAACACCGCAAATGCCTAGTCGAGTTCAGCCTGATCGCGATGGTTGCGTCGTTTGGCGCGACTTCCGCGCGCGCCCAAGGGCAACTCTTTGTCGCCGAGCCAGCCAGCCGGGCGGCGGTCTTGGCGACGCCGATCGAAAAAGCCGGGCACGCACCGGCGAGTTGGAAAATCAGCTTGACCGCACTGGCGGCAGCCAATGTCGTCGACGCTGCCTCTTCCTGGAACAAGCACGAGCTGAATCCCGCTCTGGCAGGACCGTCCGCCACGTTTGGCTGGCCGGCCCTGGGGCTGAAGATGGGCATTACGGGAGCAGTGTTGGGCATTGAGTGGTTGGCGACGCGGCACGGCGCACGTCCGGGTCTCTACCGCGCGTTGTCGATTGTCAACTTCGGCGGAGCGGCAGCCATTGGCGCGGTAGCCGGGCACAATTTCACAATTCCGGCGAGCCCACATTGATGCCCTGGCGCAGGCCGCGCGTGAGCGGTTCGAGAGGGACTGCGTTCGAAGAGCGATAGGTATTGGCCGAAGCGCGCGCGACGAGTTCTGGTAATGTATCAATTGCCATGCACGCGACGCGCCGGAACTTCATCGCCGGCAGCCTGGCCTCGCCGCTGGTGAGGGCCGTGACTGCTCCAGATCGTCCGAATGTTCTGGTGGTGGTGCTCGACGATCTCGGTTGCCACGATCTCGGATACCTCGGCGCCGCCGATTTGAAGACTCCCAACATCGACTCCATCGCGGAACGCGGGCTCAAGTTTCGCAACTGGTATTCGAACGCGCCAGTCTGCGCTCCCGCCCGTTCGGCGATCCTGACCGGCCGCTTCCCCGCGTCGGCGGGGGTTGCGAACAACGGGCCGGCGCTGGCCCACAACATTCCGACCATCGCTTCCGTGGTGAAGAGCGCCTCCTATCGAACCGGCTGCTTCGGCAAGTGGCATTTAGGCAATACGGACGAGACCGCGCCCACCGGCCACGGCTTCGACTATTTCTACGGCTTTCATAGCGGCTGCGTCGATTACTATTCGCACCGCTACTATTGGGGCGAACCGCGCGTCCCGAACTTCCACGACCTCTGGCGCAATCGAACGGAGATATTCGAAGACGGCCGGTATCTGACGGAGCGCATCACGGAGGAGGCGGTGAACTTCATCGGACGAAACCGGGGCAACCCGTTCTTCGGGTATATCGCCTACAACGCACCGCACTATCCGATGCATGCCCCGGAAAAGTATAAGGCACGGTTTCGCGGCGCCGCTCGTGAGCGCCAAACCTACGCCGCCACGATCGCGGCTGTCGACGACGGCATCGGGGCGATTGGGCAGGCACTCGAGACGGCGGGCATCGCGGAGAACACATTGATGTTCTTCATCGGAGACAATGGCGCGACAGTGGAAAAGCGCGCGGGGCTCAACGGGAATTTCGCCACGGCCGGCAGCAATGGCATATTCAAAGGATTCAAATTCAGCCTTTTTGACGGTGGGATGCACGTGCCGGGCTTGGTTTCCTGGCCAGCCCGCATCCAAAAGGGCGCGTGGACGGACGAGTTGGCGATGTCCATGGATATCCTGCCGACCATCTGCCGCGCGACGGGCGCCGCCGTGCCGGCGCGTGTGGACGGGTCCGACATTCTGGATACGATCGTGAGCGGCGCGCCTTCCCCGCACAAGTCCCTGTACTGGTCGCAGGGCGGGCAACTGGCGACTCGCCGCGGGTCATGGAAGCTGGTGGTGAATGGCCGGCTTTTCGATCGCCGCGACGATGGCGACAAGCCGCTCGAAGGAGAAGATGCCGTTTGGCTCTCGAACCTCGAGGAGGATCCCGGCGAGACGCACAATCTGCGGCGGCTTCATCCGGACGTTGTCGACGAACTGTTGACCGGTCTTTACCGATGGCGCGACGCGATGCGCAAGCCCGAGGAGTGAAGAATGGCGGGGGCAATCATGCTGGCAGCCGCGGCCCCGGCCGGCTTTTCGCCGGTATCGGAGACTTGATACTTGGGGAGGAGTTGCAGGTCTTCTTCACCCCGGGCAGGATTTGATGGAATGCAGCGGCCCCGGCGGGGTGCGAGCCAGGGCCGCGGCTACCCTGCTACCAGCGTTTGCGCCCGAAGCCGCCGCCTCCACCGCCGCTTCCGCGATCCGCCTTCGGACGTGCCTCGTTTACGCTCAGCGCGCGGCCATCCAAGTTCGTGCCGTTGACGGCGGCAATGGCTTTCTCACCCTCGCCATCGTTTGCCATTTCCACGAAGCCGAAGCCACGAGGTTGTCCCGTGTCGCGATCGGTCACGATGTTCACACGGCCAACAGTGCCGTGGGTCTCAAACAACGCACGGACCGATTCTTCCGAAGCCCCAAAGCTGAGGTTTCCAACGTATATATTCTTCACTTTTCGATTTCCTTTACTGATTTGAGAAGCGGCAAATTTGGAGGGTGGACGAACGTAGCGGAAAAGACGCTAGAGAGGCCAGCCTTGAATTGGCAGGAACATCAAACCATATTTATTGTACCACGGGCGCGGCGCCTTTGCGGCCACCGGGGGTAGTGTCTGAAATCTGCGTTGACAGGAAGATTTCAGGCACTACCCCACCGGGCCGTGGCAGCGCGCTAGATGTTAGCGCACTATCCGGCCCGCTAGTGAGCCGCCTCTGCTTCCGGCCGCGGCTCGATGACCGGGGGGCGCGCGCCGGCTGGCATCGGCGCCAGCATGTCCTCTTTGCGTTTGATCAGCGTGGAGGTGTTGTAGCTTGCCGCCTCGAAGCCGTGGCCATGCGTAATCGCATCGGTAGGGCAGGCCTCCACGCAGTATCCGCAGAAGATGCAGCGGTTGTAGTCGATGTTGTAAACGCGGGCGTAGCGCTCGCCTCCGGAAATCCGAAGCTTGCCGGTGTTTTCGGCGGCCTCGATGTAGATGCAATCGGCTGGACAGGCGGCCGCGCAGAGGAAACAAGCGACGCACTTTTCCATGCCGTTCACATCGCGCTGCAGCACGTGGACCCCCCGATAGCGCTCTTCCAACTTGGGAGGCTCTTCCGGGTAGTTTTCGGTTACGGTCGGGGACATCATCTCTTTAAAGGTGACAGACATCCCTTTCACGAATGCGGCAGCGGCGCCAAGAATATCGAAATTTTCGGCCATGGAGGTTTACTTCATTCTAGCTTGCCCGGAAGCCCGCGACTCCGCCCGGGAGTCAGTTGAGAGAGCCTCAACCAGGCCTCAACACGGGCACGCGCTCGTCCGGGCGGATCACCTGGATACCGGCCAACTGGCCCAGCCACTCGATTTCGGCCTTCATCCAGCCCTCGATCAAGCGGCCGATCTTGAGGCCGGGCTCGATCCAGAACATCGTCGGCACGTGTGTGATTCCGTACGCGTTGCTGGCGGGAAACTGCCCTTCCGGATCGAGCAGGACGGGGAGCGAGACGCCGAACTCGGTGAGAAACTCGCGCGTATCGGCGGCGCCGTTCTGCGAGATGCCGTAAACCGCCAGCGTGCCGGCCGCATGCAGCCGGTCCAAAAACGGCAGCGTCATTTGGCAAACCGGGCAACTGATTTTGAAGAATACGATCAGAACCGGCCGGGTAGCGGTGAGCTCGGTGAGCGCGACCTCGCCGCCCTCCAGCCGTGCGAGCCGGAAATCGGGAGCATCGGCCCCGGCAGCGAGCGGCTTCCGGCGCTTCCAAAACGACATGAGAATAGTGTAATCGGTTCCAGAAGGCGTGAAGAAAAATAGCCACGGATGAACACAGATAAACACAGATAAGAAAACGAGGGAATCGAAACCAAAACGCTCTATCTGTGTTTGGCCTTATCCGTGTTTATCTGTGTTCATCCGTGGCCCAAGAATTCGTTTTCTTACTTTCCGGCTTTTCCAAAGAATCGGATGCGGGCGACGAAGTGGCGGCCTTCTTGACCGAAGAATTGCAAATACTGGGGCGAGCCGATCTGGTTGTTCACGGCCGTCGGATTCCTACTGTCGGTCGCGTTGTCGATGCCGAGGCGGAGGGCAAAGCGGTAGCCGCGCAGGGTGAGCATGCGTTCGATGGCGATGTTCAGGTCGAAGTTCGCCGGGTAGCGGTGAGAATCCGCCGGGCCGGCGATGAGGCCGGTCTGGTCCACTACCGAGAAGGGGAAGCCCGAGCGCTCGTCGGCCAGCACCGTAAAAGCCCACTTCTTCCACGGCAGCGGAAGGTAGGCCCAGGCTACTATGCGGTTAGGTGCGTCCCAGGGCATGGGCACCAGCGCGGGCAGCGCGAAGAGCGGCTCGCCCGCGTTGTAATCGAGCACGGCGTTCGAAAGCGCGCGCGAGCGGATATACGACGCCGTCCATTCGAACTGGCCCGATAGCCGTTGCCGCACGGTGACCTGAACGGAGTCGTAGTTGTCGCGCCGTAGATTGGTGAGTTCGTACAGGCCCAGAGACTGCGCGTTGGGCAGCGGCAGTAGATAGGGCGGCGCATCCGGCGCCAGCGTATTTTGGTAGATAAAACCATCCGTGCCGCGCCGGCGCAGGTACTTGGCGGTGAGCTGAACGCGCGTGGTGAGGCTGTGGTCTACGTTGAGCGTCCAGTTGGCCGCGCGCGGAAGTTCCCAGGGACCGGAGCCGAGCGCGAACATGGTTTGCGAAGGGGGGCCAGCCGGCGCGCCGCTGGAGTTGTACTGGGTGGTGACGGCGCTCTGGTCGAATGGCAATCCCTCGAGCTCCATGGTCACGGCATCGTGAGTGATGGCGTAACCGCCGGAAACGCGGGTCTTGGCCGAGGCAAAAGGCGACCAGGAAAACGCCGCCCTGGGCGACCACGCCAAAGCGCTCAGCCGCCAATCCCAATCCTGCCGGATCCCCAGGTTCAACTGCAGGCGTTTCGAAACGTGCCAGTCGTCGAGCAGATACCCCGCCACTTCGCTGTCGTGGAGGTTGAACAGGCCGCTCCCCTGAAACGAAGTGGTCGAAAGCACTTGTCCATTCAGGCCCACCAACTCGTAACCGGTGCGATGAAAGGCGGCGTTATAGTCCATCACGTCGCCATCGGCGCCGCTTTCGAGGCGATGCGTGCCGGCTAAATGAAATTCGGGCAAGTGAGCCTGGACCATTGCTTCGTCGCGGGAAGCCGTCAGCCGCGATCGGACGAAATAGTTGCCGGCGCGGCCCGCCGGCGAGAACTCGTAGAGGTTGTCGCCTTGCGGTGTCTGGGTGTTGAGGAAGTAGTTGTGCGCGTAGCCGAACTCCACCAGCATGCCGTGGCCGAAATATTTCTGATCTTTCACGCTGGCGAAGTATTCGCGGGCGTGAAGGGTAGTGGTGGTGGAAACAGGATCGAGCACCCCCAAGCCGAAGCGGTTTTCATTGTCGAGATTCACCAGAAAATCCGCAAATAGAATGTTGCCGGGCGTGAGATTCACCTGGGTATGCAGCAGGTTGCTGCCGGCAAATCCGTCACGCGTGTTCTGACCGGCGGGCAATCCGACGACGTACCCCTGGTCGTATTGCAGATAGATGGTATCGGAAAACCACGCATGCCCGCGCACAATGGGGCCGGAGATTCCCGCGCGCGGATACCAGTTGCCCAGCCGGAAGCCTCCCTGTGTGGTTACGCCCGGGACGAAATCGGTGGCGGTGTAGTGAAATGTGTCCGTGCCGGAATCGGTGGTGATGGCGAGCGAGCCGGCGGTTCCTTTTCCATTCGCTACCGAATCGCGCCCCGAGGAAAAGTCCATCGAGTGCACTCCCTCCACCGCCAGCACGGTCTGCAGTTGGCCGGAAACAGGGTTGGTGATATTGAATCCGTTCAGCGAATAAAGCACCTGGTTGGACGACGAACCGTTGAAATGCGGCGCGCCGGTAGCGTCTTCCACTACGCCGGGCAGCAAGGGGAGAGCGTTCATGAGGCTGTGGCTGTTGGCATACGGAACGTCGTTCACCTCCGTGCCGGTGAGTTGTTCCGCGTTGCGGGTCTGGGCGATATCCACCGGTGAAGGCTTTTCGTTTACATCCACGGACTGGAACACTTCACGCAGCTTGGCGATGGCGAGGGTGATTTCCGGGCCGGCCGCCGCAATGTGCACCGGCTGGTCGTGGAGCGGGTAATAGCCCTGGCAATCCACTCCGGCCAGGTAATCGGCGGCTTCGGGCAGCGAGACGGTAAAAACGCCGGTGGGATCGGTGATCGCCTGCCACGGGCCGCTGGATGGCGCCGAGGCCAACCGAAGGGCGACGCGCGCGCCGCCGACCGGGGTTTCGGTTTCATCCACTACTCGCCCAGTCCAGGCGAATTCGGCGCCATCGAGGGGGACCACGAGGAGTCCTGCAGCAAGCGTTAGAGACGCGAGGACTCCGGCACTCCGCATGGCAATCACGCTATCTACAAAATAGCTCAGGAGGCGGGTGCCTGTCGGCCGATTGCAGAGCGTTGCGCGTGGGTGTGTACTGTAACTATGCGAACGAGGCTCCGAACTCCCAATGCCGCCGGCCATTTTCCAGCCAGCCAGGAAAATAAGCTGACCCAACTAAGGTGGGACAGACGATCGTTTTCTGTCGTCTGTCAGGCTGTTGCGGCCCGGCGGAAGCCTGACAGACCGCGAAAAACGATGGTCTGTCCCACCTCCGGGTCACCCAAGACCCGGTCCACCCTAAATTCCACGAGATCAGGAGTTTGGAGGCTTGTCGCGATCGCGGTCGCACTGGCATCTGCCAGCGCGGCTCAAAATTGGGAACTGGGTGGCAGCGTCGGTTATGGCGCTTACCGCAGCGGAACCGTGTTTGGGTCCAACGGCGAGACGGCCACGGCGGAGATCCTCAACCGCTTCACCGCCGGCGCGGTGATCGGAGAAGAACTCTACGACTTCATCTCCGGCGAGCTACGTTGGACCTATCAGGATGGTCACGCGGTGCTCACCGCCCCCGGCGTGCGCGAGGAAATGGATGCGCATTCCCACGCCATGACCTACGACGTCTTGTTCCACTTTCGCCGCCGGGAGCAACGCCTGCGTCCTTTCTTCGCCGCCGGAGGGGGAATTAAGGGTTACATCGCCAATGGGCCTCCGCCCCAGCAGAACCCGCTGGCGCCGGTGGCAACCCTGGTGGAGCGCGATGAGTGGAAGCCGGTGCTCGACCTCGGCGGCGGCGTGGAGTACCGCCTCACCGACCGCGTCCAGCTCCGCTTCGATTTCCGCGATTACCTCACCACTTTTCCCAAACAGCAGATCGTTCCCGCAACCAACAGCACTGCCCGCGGGATCTTTCAGCAATTCACCCCGATGTTCGGTGTGAGCTACCTGTTTTGAAGATGCGAGCGATGCTGCCGGACAATGGCCGGCATGGAGAAGCCAGGAATGCGGCAGCGTAAGGCATGCGGCCGCCGTCGGCCTGAGAACGCGACTTCACGATATGAAATTGTCGGAACAGATCCAATTTGTGGATAATAAATACTTCTCTGGCATGCTGGATTTCTGTCTTACAGTTGAGATTGAAGCTCCGCCGGATAGGGTTTGGGCGGTGATGCGTGAGATTGAGCGCTGGCCGGAGTGGACGCCGACTGTGACGAGCATCCGTCGGCTCGACGGTGGCCCGCTCGCGGTGGGGAGTCGTGTGCTGATCCGGCAGCCAAGCCTGCCACCGGCGAAGTGGCAGGTAACGGCACTCAACGAGGAAGAAAGAAGTTTCACTTGGTTGACGCGCGGTCCGGGAATGCGGCTGCACGCCAGACACTGGGTCGAAGACAATGGGCGGGGAAGCCGGGCCACTCTGTCGATTCAATTTTCGGGATTCCTCGGACCCCTGTTCGCCCGTTTGACTCGAAAGCTGAATGAGCGCTATCTAGCTCTGGAGGCCAAGGGGTTGAAAGAACGCAGCGAGGGGTCAACCACATCGCCTCCAGCCCGGTGCTGAAGGGCGCTATGTCCACTCGCTCGGCCCTCGTCCGTATCGTAGGCCACTCCGAAACAACCCCGGTTCCCAGTACGTTGGGGCACGCCAGGTACCCGGCCAGAGAGCCTCTCGGAGAGTCACTTTCCGATATCGCCGTCTTGCGCGTTATGCGTCCGTCTGGCAGGTCGAAACCCGGTATCAATATCACGCGCGAAACTCGGAGGCGTGATCAGTGGCCCACTCCAGGAAGGTTCGCGGCCGTGAGCCTGTGATCTCTGCGAATGTGGACGTAACGAATGCGGGTTGGCCGATTGCGGCGGCCCAGGCGTCAAGCAACATATTCACGACGGGCGCAGAAAATCCGCGGACATTGAGTTGCTCCCGCCGAGCCTCGTCGGGCGACATCTCTTCGATGCGCAGCGTCCGGTGGATCGCACGGCCGATTGTGGACAGCTGCTCGAATTGGCTCAGGGATTCAGGCCCGGTCAAAACATATTCGGCTCCCGCGTGCCCATCCTCGCACAACGCGCGGACTGCGACTGCAGCGATGTCACGCTCATCTATCGGGGCCGTGGGGGCCGAGAGATACGGCCAGCGCACCACGTCGCCGGCGCGAATCTGCGGCACCCACCAGCGCAGGGCATTTGCGGCGAACATTCCGGGCCGCAGAAATGTCCACTCCACCCTTGAGTTCTCGATCACCCGCTCGATCTGCTCGGCCATCTCTCGGGCCGGGTTTGGTTGTCGGAAGAAGGGGTGGGCGGTTTTGAGCGGAGCTGAGAGGAAGACGATACGGCGCGTGTGCTCCACGATCCGCTCAAGAGCCGGACCAACAGCAGCCGACGGGGCGGTCCACACCAGGAACAACGCATCGGCCCCATCCAGGGACGCGTCCAGGGTTTCGGGAACAGTCAGATCTCCGCGCACCACCTCAATCTGCGCCGGCAAACGAGCCGCGTCCGGCTTGCGTACGAGCGCGCGAACGTTCGCACGCGTGGCCGCCAACTGAGAGGCAACGTGGCGTCCGACATTGCCGGTGGCGCCGATGACGAGGACACGGCCCATATAGGACAGTCTACAGCCTCGGAATCAGCGGCGGCATAGTCGCCATGTTCGTACATCTGATCTACCCCCGGTGCGGTTCCGGGCGACAAGCCATCGGGCCGTCGGGCCTGTCAAATAGGGGCTGACTCCCGACAAGTGGGCTTATGGGAAACTCGCCCAAAGCACCTTACGCCCCGTAAAGTCCCCGCCACGCCAACTGAACCCCGGTCGCGCTTTCACAAACCAAGACCCCACCCCACCGGCCTAGCTAGGGCTCCGGCCTCTTATATAATCGTGATCCATGAGCAGGTGTCTTTTGCTTTGGATCGCGGTTCCCCTTGCTTCCGCTCTGGCGGCCGAAGCCACCAGCGAGAGCAAGGCCAACGACCTTCTCTGGCAAGCCCTCACGGCCAAGAATCCCGATACGCGGAAAATGGCCGTCGTGGCGCTCAGCTTGGCCGCTTCCGCCGGCCCTTTGTTCGAGGCTTTTGAGGGGATGGTGGACGACAAGGACGTCCAGGTGCGCATGGCCGTGGTTTCGAGTCTTGCCGAAGTGAAAACCACGCAAGCCCGCAAAGCGCTCGGGCATATGCTGGGCGATGCGGTTCCCGAGGTTGCCTTCGCCGCCGCGAAAGCGCTTTATGCGGACAAAGATCCACGGGGCAAGCAGGCCTTGCTCTCGGTTCTGCAGGGCGAAACCAAGACCACGTCCAATTATTTCAACCAGGAGATGCGCCAAGCCATGCGCATGATGCACACCCCGAAAGTGACGTTCTTTAACGCCGTCCGGCAGGGGGCAGGCTTTGTTCCGCTGCCCGGATTCGGAATGGGGATTTCTTCACTCGAGGCCATTCTGGAGGACAACGGCGTCTCCGGCCGCGCCACCGCCGCCCTGCTGCTGGGAAGTGAAAAGGACGCCGCGACAGTGGCGGCGCTCCGCGATGCTCTCAAGGACAAGGACTGGCACGTGCGCGCCGCCGCCGTCCACGCCCTGGCGCTCCAGAACAACCCCGCCATGCGTAAAGATCTCGACCCTATGATCGAAGACGAGAGCGAGGGCGTTCGCCTGCGCGCCGCAGCGGCCGTGCTGCGGCTGGCCGCGATTCAGAAACGGAGTGCGGGTGCGGCTCATGCCGCTACCTCCCAAACGCTTAAGAAGTGACCCGGCAAGTGCTACCATAATTCGATTCGTAACAGGACAGCGATCGCTTGCCTGCGCCGCCAGTTTCTGAACGTCGCTGCCTTCATCGCTCTAGCTATCTCACTGGCCACAAAGGCCGCGCGGCTCTGACCGGCCGCCGGTAGGCCCGAAGCGCGCCACTTTACACTTGATAATCGGACCTGAAACCTGTTAAATCGGACTTTAGTCTGGTCGCAGCGCAGAAAGGAAGGCCAGATATGTCGAACACGCGAAGAACCTTTCTTCAATCCGCCGCATTGGCGGCAATCCCAGGCGCAGTGTCGGCGGCGCCGCAGGCACAACCTCCCGGCGCTCCGTCCGCGGCGGCGCCTGTCGGGGGGCCCCTCAAACCGGCCTCGGAGGTCCAGGCGCCGAAGATGAAATTCGGCGGTGTTGAGATCAGCCGGCTGGTGGTGGGGTGCAACCAGTTCTATGGGTATAGCCATTTCAACAGCCTGCTGGGCGCCATCATGAAGGAGTATTACACGCAAGAGCGCGTTTGCGAGGTGTTGCACCAGTGCAACCGATTTGGCATCAACGCGCATAACTGGGTGGATGTGCCCCGTGCCCGGCAGGACCTGGAGCGCTTCCAGGCCGAAGGCGGCAAGATGCACCTGATTGTTCAGGGCACGGGCGATCCCGACGAAGTGTGCACAGCGCTCAAGCCGCTGGCCATCTATCATCACGGCGAATACACCGACAGGGAATACCACAAAGGCAGCTTGGCCAGCGTCAAGGAGTGGTGCAAGAAGGCCCGCCAGACGGGCGCCAAAGTGGGCGTGGGAACTCACAATCCGGAGGTGCTCGCCCAGGTAGAGCACGAGGGCTGGGACGTGGATTTCTATGCCGGCTGCGTTTACAACCGAACCCGCACTGCCGAGGAGTGGAAGAAACTGCTAGGCGGAGAACTGCTCGAAATGCAGGGAGATACCTACGTGCAAAGCGATCCTCCGCGGATGTACAGGTTCATGCGCCAAACCGGCAAGCCTTGCTTTGCGTTCAAGATCATGGCGGCGGGCAGAATCGACAACCGCGGCGCGGACCAGGCTTTCCGCACGGCTTTTGAAAGTATCAAGCCCATCGATGGCGTCTTCGTGGGGATGTTTCCCAGGGTGAGAGACGAAGTCCGCGAAAACGCCGAGCGGGTCCACCGCATTCTGGCGGGCTCTTGATAAAGCACGGAACCATCGGGCGCCGAACCTTACTCGGCGCCGGGTTCGGGATCGCCGCCGCCGCATCGATCGTCTCGTTGCCGCGCTGGAAAGGCGCCGGATGGTGGCGTTTCTTTTCGGACGACGAAGCCCGGACCGTAGACGCCATCTGCGCGCAACTGATTCCCCTGGATCGGGACCCCGGCGCGCGGGAAGCCGGTGTCGTGAACTACATCGACATCCAATTGACCAAACCGTTTAAGCGGTACCAGGCTGTCTACCGGCGGGGCTTGGCCAAACTCGATGGCGCGAGCCTGGGGAAGTTCGGGAAGCGGTTCGTGGAGTTGTCATCCGACCGTCAAGTAGAGGCGCTCCGGGACGCCGAAGAGAACTTCAAGGAGTTCTTCGAACTGATCCTGGCCCATTGCCGTCAGGGCTTCTATGGCGATCCGCGCCATGGGGGAAACCGCAACATGGCGAGTTGGAAGATGCTCCGGTTGCCATTCCCGATGGTGCGCGGCCGCATGCATTACGACGACGCGCCAAAGGCGGGTTGAAGCATGGCTCTGAAGCGAGTCAATGCCGTGATTGTGGGGGCCGGCGCGGGCGGTGGAGTGGCGGCCAAAGAACTGTCCACCGCGGGCCTGAGCGTGGTGCTGCTGGAACGGGGGAAATGGTATTCGGCGGCAGACTGCCGTAAGGACGACCTGCATAATCAGCGCACCACGGTTCTGGGCAATGCGTTCGGCCCCGACGACGAACGCAATCCGCGCGTGCTGGCGGATGAGCGGGGCGAAACCATCGTCTACCCCAGCGAAGCTGCCTACAGCAACAATGCGGCCTGCGTGGGCGGCGGCACTTTCAGTTACGGCGCCCAGGCCTGGCGGTTCCTGGAGAAGGACTTCCGCATGCGCTCGACCTACGGAACCGTCGCCGGCAGCACCCTGGAAGATTGGCCCATCGGCTATTCGGATCTCGAGCCCTACTACGACAAAGCCGAATGGGAGCTGGGAGTCTCGGGCGATGAGACCGACAACATCTTCCGGGGACCGGGACGGAAACCGCTGCCCATGCCGCCGCTCGCGCCCTCGAAGGAGCACCAAATCCTGCTGCCGGCCGCCAAGCGTCTCGGCCTGCATCCGTTCGACATTCCGATGTTGCGAAACACGGTCCCGTACAATGGACGCAGGTCGTGCATGCGGTGCCGATGGTGCTGCGGTTTCGCTTGCGAATTGAGCGCGCGAACCGGCACGCACAATACCGTGATACCCGCGGCGCTGGCCACCGGCAACTGCGAGTTGCGCACGGAATGTGTGGTCAAGGAGATTTTGCTCGACGACCGAGGGCACGCGACCGGGGTTGCCTATTTCGACGGCAATGACCGCCTTCACGAGCAATCGGCCGACCTGGTGCTGGTGTGCGGAGGCGCGGTGGAATCGGCCCGCCTGCTGCTCAACAGCAGGCACCGGCTGTTCCCCAACGGACTTGGCAACCGCTACGATTGGGTCGGCAGAAACCTGCATTCCCACACGTATCCGGCGGCGGTCGGACTGTTCGCCTACGATACCTACGACGATCTCGGGCCGGGTGCTTCGATTGCCATTTGCGACTACAACCACGGTAATCCCGGGTTGGCGGGCGGCGGAATGTTGGCCAACGAGTTTATCCGCCTGCCGTATCAGTTCATGAACCAGGCGCCGGCGTGGGCGCCCCGCTGGGGGCAAGGCCACAAGGACTTCGTCCGCGATGCCTATAAGCGGACCATCGTGATTATGGGCCCGGTGCAGGAGATGCCGCTCTACGAGGCCCGCGCCCAGGTGGATCCCAAGATCAAGGACCATTGGGGAATCCCGGTGGCGCGGCTCTCGGGCATGAAGCATCCCCACACCCTCGAAATCGCCCGCTATGTGGTGGATAAAGCCGTGGCGTGGCTGAAAGAGGCTGGCGCCGTTCAAACCTGGACGCGCGTTCCGCCTCCCACCTTGAGCGGCGGACAGCACCAGGCGGGGACCTGCCGCATGGGGGACGATCCGAAGACTTCGGTGGTGAACCGAGACTGCCAGTTGCACGAGGCCGACAACGTCTACGTGATCGACGCGAGCGTTCACGTCACCAATGGGGGTTTCAACCCGGCTTTGACCGTGATGGCGAACGCCTACCGCGCTTCCGGGAATCTGCTGAAGGCATGGAAAGGCTCGAAGGTGCGCGGGTGAGACGGACGATTGCAGTGGCGGGGCTGATTCTGGCGGCCCTGATCCTGATGGCGCCCGGAAGTGAGCTCTACTACGAGTCGGGGGCGGGAAGCCGCTGCACGGTGTGCCATGAGATGCAGCCCCTTTACGACCGATGGCATGCCTCCAGCCATCGGCGCCTCGCATGCGGCAAGTGCCATGGCGACGCTCTCACGCTCGAGACTTCTTTTCATTGGAACAACGCCACCCGGTTGTATTCCCATATGCGTGGCGACCTGCCGGAACAGATCGGGTTCGGGAACCGCTTCGTGCAGGCCATGACGGAGCAATGCGAAGGCTGCCATCGCCAGGAGTACGCCGCGTGGCAATCCGGCCCACACAGCGCCACCTACTCGCGCATCTTCCTTGACCGGAAGCACAACACTGCCAACATGCCGATGGACGACTGCCTGCGGTGCCATGGCATGCATTTCGAAGGCGGGATCGGAGATCTGGTGACTCCCGTGAGCCGAACCGGCCCTTGGCGCTTGGTTCCGGCAGAGCTGGCCAACAGGCCGTCCATGCCCTGCGTGACATGCCACGAAACGCATCGAGAGGGCCAGCCGATGGCCAAGACGGATGTCCAAGCCCGCGTTCCCGGCCCATCCCAGGAGATCGCCCGGCCGTCGCTCGCGTTCTTCGACCGCCGCTCACAGCGATACATCCCGCTCGCAGACTTGCCCCTGCCTGCGATGCTGGAAGGAACCCGCGTCGTCAAGATGAGTCCCGACCAGCGGCAGGCTCTGTGTTACCAGTGCCATGCGCCGGTTTCCACGATGCAGGTGGGCAGCGGCGACGACCGGACGGGGATGGGGGTACATGAAGGCATCAGTTGCCTCGCGTGCCATCAGCAGCACGGCGAAAAGACCAGGGCTTCGTGCGCCACCTGTCACCCGAAGATGTCGAACTGCGGCCTTGACGTGGAGAAGATGGATACCTCGTTCCGCGCTACCGGCAGCAAACACAATATCCACTGGGTGAAGTGCATCGACTGCCACACCAAGGGAGTTCCGAAGAAAAAGACGCAGGCCGCCGATTAGTTGCCACGGTTCTTGAAGCGCAGGCCAAAGGCCCACTCCGCAGGAGTAAGCGCCTACCAGACGTGAACCGTCAAGATCTGGGGAGGGCCAGCGTTGCCGTTGAACACCTTGGTTGCAAATACTACCTGCAAGTTCTTTCGCTGCCAGCCTCTGGGCGCATATCGGGCCAGCGTCTCGAGGTGCTCGGGACGGGTTAGAAATTCACCCGCCGCGACGGTGCCATAGGATGCAATTCCGGAAGCTACCACGATCCAGTGTCCCGTGGTGAAATCCCAAACTCTCGAGATGATTCCGTAATCCACGTCGAAAGTGGAGTATGGCTGATCCGAGACTACCTTCCAATCCCTTCGGGAGGGTTTCTGGGCATCGCGAATCCAATACACGGCATTGTCCTGTTGGTAAGTAAACCGGTAGTGGTTCATCAGCCGCATGAGCCATCGGTTGTTAAAGCCGCCCACCATCACTACGGGTGCGGTGCGGAGATCGGAGAACGGCAAGTCCCCCTCCCTGCGCACGCGATAGTTTTGTCCGTGCGCCTGGATGAATCCGGTCAGCGAATAGAGCGTGGCCGCATCCGGAAACGAGATCAAGTTCAATCGCAAGGAGTCGTGGATGCTCAGTGGCGTGCGAGGATCGCGGTCCGGCAGGGTCATCGCCGGAGCGGTCTGGGTGGGGCTCTCCGGGGTGGGAAACTTGCCGGGGACGCAGATCAGGATGGCGCTCGACTTGTCCCACAAGGGTCCCCAAAACGCCGCCACGGGGTCCGGCGCAAACCAGCGCGAAACTACGAAACCGGTTGCCACGGCCAAACAGACGGCGCCGGCAAGTATCGGCCAACGCAGACGACGCCAACTCAGCGGGCTGGCGGAAATCGGGGGTACCGAGGCGGGCGCGATCGCTTCATTCGACTGAGCTGCTGCCGCGTTCGCTAAGGAAATTTCCCCAGCCGGAGCGATTTCAGCACTGGGACGGCGAAACTGAGGAACGTACGAACCGGGCAGCAATTCGATGCGAATCTCGTTTTCGTGCCCCGGCTCGTCATAGTACAGCGCCAGCCGGTGCCGGACTTGGGCCGCGGACGTTCGAACCACGGGGTCTAGATTCGTGTCGTAAGACGGATCGCGCCCGAAGACCTCCACTCCCAGAGTCCGTTCTTTCAGTTGCGGTGTCTTACTGGCCAGAGTCTCTTCGACTATGTGCTTCAGAAGGTTCGGGTAGCGCTTGCTATTGGCGAACAGATCGCTCCCGAGGAGGCGGCGAAGCTGCTCCCGAACGGCGTCGCGTTCGGCATCTGTTCCCGGACACCAGCTCTCGGAACTGCCGACGATAGGCTTGAGATGAATCTCCCGAGGTAACGTCCCCATTGCAGCGCCAGTGGAAGCGTATCAAACGGTAGTCTAACACGGCGTAAACGTATCTGAAACCATGAAAATGCGGGAGATTTTTTTGTTTGCGGGCTGGAGTTTTCCCGGTTCTGCTCCAGTGAATGCTACGGCGTATCAACCCCGTAGCATTCAGAACCTTTGTCGATTCAAGAAAGTGGGACCTGATTGATACGGTAAGGGGCTTTCGCGCCAGCCATCTTGCTGCCGTACCTTATGCCTTTATACGATTGACAGGACGGGGGCAACACACTATAGTCCTGCTTAGCCAATCCTGTATTCTTGGTCGTCTCGAACTCGGGTTTTCCGTAAGTTTGTAGCTTCGGGGGTAGGTACCGTTGTCCCTACTTTCCCGCCGCTGAAGCGAAGGGGGTTCGCTCCATGCGCTGAGGGAATGGCGGGGTTTCTCTCCGCGCAGGTCGCTGGTTGCCCGCAAAGACTGTTGAGTGTTTCTGGGAAAGGATGACGTTATGCCGCGTTTGCATTCCTTCCGGCCCTTTCACCTGAATCCGGCGTGAAGAATGCGATTTCAAACCTAAATCGGCTTCAGTCGGTTAACCTTGCGCAGGATGCCGTTGGCCAGATCCTGGAGCAGTGGCGACTCTCGGAGGCGAAGAACCG
>JBEKYD010000166.1:0-16587 GCA_049511335.1 Bryobacteraceae bacterium
TGTTTCAGAACCGGATGGCACTAACTACAGGTCGTGCGGAACCCGCGACTGGCTCAAGGTCGGCGTTCCGTCCTGTGCCATTGCACACGCCAGACCTCCCGTGGAAATCGAGGCTAGCCCGGGCGCCTGGCGCGCAGGCCGGGCCTAAGTACACCGTTTCAGCGGTCCAGTAACGTATTCATCGGCCGCCGATTACATAACCGTAATTGCGAAACCGTATAAGCTAGACCAGCCGCAGCCCGGATCTTACTCCCGTTGTCGTATACGTCAGACGCAAACAAAGGTTATTCCCAATTCTGCCGCCGGAGATCCGGCTTCCGTATCTTGCCTTTCCCGCCCATTCTGGCTCTCTGCCGCCGGCTTCCTCCGTTAGGTGCCCCAACAGGTGTAGGCAGAGCTCGATGCCGGCCTTTCGCGGCAGGCCAAACACATCAGGACACTTCTTCATGCGCAGGGCTACCGCCCGCAACAGATTCCTGCGTTCTTCCTCCCCCGCGTCGCACGCGCTGGTCGCGTCCCTTAGGATCGATTCGAGTTCGTGCTGGAAGCGCCCGGCGTCGCCAGAGACCCAGGCCCGGAGCAAGTCCCCGGCCCGTTGCCCGGCCAGATCCATGTCTTGCCCGCATCTATCCCTGCGATTTCCCATGTCACTTCTTACATCGGCGTCCCGGCGGCGCGTTTCTAGTATTTGCTAGAGAATTAACCAGGATCTCCACGCCCCAGCTCCACCCCCCGCCCTTCGTCCAATTTGACCCGACGAATTCATCTAAATCCGCCGGCCGGTCGCCGATGTGCTCTTTGAGAGCCTGTCATGATCCAAGTCACCCGTCTCAACCACACGCGGGTTGTCCTCAACAGCGACCTGATCGAGGAAATTGAGACGACCCCCGACACCGTGATCAGCCTTACGACCGGTCAAAAAATCCTGGTTTTGGAATCCACCGAAGAAATCGTCGATCGCATCCGGCAGTACCGCCAGTCCATCCTGGCCGGTCTCCCACCGGAAGCCCAATGCCTATCCTCACCGCCCATGATGCGCGGTCGTAAGTCTCAGGATCTGTCCCATGGCCAACGCGAAGAAGAAAACTAGCTCTCGTCCCGATTTCGCTTCCATCGGTGGAATCATCCTCGCCGTGGGAGGCATCCTCGGCGGCCTGATCCTCGACGGCGGCAAAGTCCAGGACGTGAAGCAGGTTACCGCTGCCATGATCGTCTTCGGCGGCACCATCGGAGCCGTGCTCGTCACCACACCGCTCGCAGTGGTTCTGGGCGCCGTCAAGAAACTGGGCTCGATCTTCATGAATAACGCCCCGCCGGTGGCCCAAACCATCGACAGCATCATCGGTTATGCCACCCAAGCGCGCAAGCAGGGCATCGTGTCCCTGGAACAGGAGGCCGAAAAGATCGCCGATCCGTTCCTGCGCAAAGCGCTCAACCTTGCCGTGGATGGCATGGAATTAAGCCAGATTCGCGGCATCATGGACCTCGAAATCGAGCTGATGGAGCAGCGCGGCGAGGCAGAGGCCAAGGCTTTCGAATCGGCCGGCGGGTATTCGCCCACCATCGGCATCATCGGCGCAGTGCTCGGATTGATGCAGGTGATGAAGAACCTCGCCAATATCGACGAGGTCGGCCGCGGAATTGCCGCCGCCTTCGTGGCAACCGTGTATGGCGTTGGAGCCGCCAACTTGTTCTTCCTCCCCGCCGCGGGAAAACTTAAGGCGCGTCTGAAAGACGCCGTCCAGCTTCGGGAATTGATGCTGGAGGGCGTGCTCGCGATCGTCGAAGGCCTCAATCCCAAGTTGATCCGCCTCAAGCTTGACGCCTACGTCGTTGTGCCGGAGAAGAAAAAACCGGAAAAGAAGAAACCGGAAAAAGCCGGCGCGGAAGCTAAACCGGCCCGCCAACCCGTGGCAGCGGGGAGTTGAGCGTGGCCCGCAAAAAGCAAACCGCCGCGCACGAAAATCATGAACGCTGGCTGGTCTCCTACGCCGACTTCATCACGCTGCTGTTTGCTTTCTTCGTGGTGATGTTTGCCTCGTCGCAAACCGATAAGTCCAAGGCCCAGATGGTTTCCGACTCCGTCAAAGAGGCGCTGGAAAAGGGTGGCGTGCAAGCTGCCGTCCACGAAATCCTGGGCGGCACGGTGGATGAAAAAGGAAAAGGCAACGCCCAGATGAAGGGTCCCGGCGGCTCCGAACCCAAGAACGTCCGCGTCGAGTCTCAGATTGCCGAGTTGATGCCCTCCCTCCACTACCTCACCACCGAGCTCGACCGGGAAATCAAGGCGGGCAAAATCGAGGTCCACTTGGAAGGGCGCGGCCTCGTCATCAGCCTCAAAGAGGCCGCTTATTTTCCGTCCGGCGGCGACGCCATCGCAGCGGAGACTTCCGCAAGCATCGACAAAATCGCCACCGCCATTCGCGAACTCCCCAATCAGGTGCGGCTCGAGGGGCATACCGACTCGGTGCCCATTCACACCGAGCGCTTTCGCTCCAATTGGGAACTGTCCGCCGCCCGCAGCATCGCCATGTTGGAGCGGCTCACCACTAAGTACCAGATTCCTCACGAGCGCTTCGCCATCGCCGGCTACGCCGATACCGTGCCCATCGCACCCAACGATAGCGAACAAAACCGCGCACGCAACCGCCGCGTGGATATCGTAATTCTCAATCACCCGGTCGCGATCAAAGGGCAGGAATCCCAGGAACCCGTTCCCGTTTCAAACCCGCCCGGCGCAAAGTCAAACCCGCCCCAAGCAAAATAATGGCCAGCCTGCGGACGATTTCACCGGGCGATTCGCCTGTTTCCGGAATTGCAAGCGTCTGACCCATCCAACCCTTATTTTCGATAACAGAATCTGATTATCAATCGATGGACGTCGCCCTCGCCGTCAAAAATATCCTCTAATCTGTCTTCGGCGCCATCGAAGAGAGAACTGGAGAGCAAAGACACATGTTCCGGCTTCACTTCTCAAAGCCCCTGCTTGCAGTGCTCACACTGGCCGTCTGTAACGCCAATCCCTGTAACAACCCGGTTATAAGGGTCCGGTTTCGCGGGGCTTTGCTGTAGATGCTTTCACGCGCCTTCTGCTTGCCGACTACCAAGAATGTCACCCGAGCGCTCAAGCGCGGGTCTCAAAGAAGGGATTACAAAGAATGGCTCGACATCGAATTCTTTTAGCTCTGCTCGCACTTGTCATTTGCACGGGCATGGCACAGGCTACTAACCTCCTGGTCGCAACTGGGACGGTGGCGTCCGCCCTCAAGTGCGATACCACCACCGGGCCTACCGGCTCGGTGACCGTCAAACTAACGGCGGCCTCGGCGACCTCCAGCAACGTCATCACCGTGGGTACGAGCGGCACTCCAACGGGGCTCACAGTCACAGCGCCCGCGACCCTCACGCTGAACAGCTCGACGGCGTCGGTTACCTACACGATCACCACCACCGCGGGCTGCGCCGGCCTGTCACTCGGCGCCAACACCATCCCAGTGCAGTTCACGTCAAAGGTGAACTCCGGATCGGCGGCCAGCGATGCCAGCTATTCCGCGTCGGCCACGGTTACCAACACGGTTTCGACCTCTCCGCTGACAGCATCGCCCAGTTCCGTGACCCTCAACTGCACGAATGCGAACGGGAATTACACCAACGGACCGGCCCAGGACTTCTACGTCACGTCATCGGCTACGGGAGGCAACACACCGGTCACGGTGAGCAACGTCCCGGCTTGGCTCACGATTAGCCTGGTTTCAGGGTCGAACCTCGCAAGTTCGACAGCGGTTGAATTTGCCGCGTCAATCACCGGCACCTGCAGCGGCGCGGTAGGCAGTAGCAAGACGGCCACGGTGCAATTGCAGAACCTGCCGGCCACGCCGTATCAGACGATAACCGTAACCCTCGTGGTCGTCGGCCCGTCCCAATTGACCTTGTCGAATTATGGCACGTCGGGCGCTCCGATGACGCTGAACTATACGAAGTACCAAACTAGTTTGACGCAACAGAGCGTCACGGTCTACGGCCCGACCGTGTATTTCAATGTAGACACGACCACGCTTCCTTCCTGGCTCACGGTGAACTTTACCAGCGGCGAGGCTACCCCAAATCTAGCCGGTATCGGTGGCTTTCCTCTGACATTCACGGTAACCAAGGTTGCCGACTCTTTGACGCCGGGTACCCAGACCGCGACGATTAGTCTAAAGGTAGCCGGCTACGCGCCTACCTCGCTCTACGTCAAGCTGGTCGTAGGAAACACGGCCCCGACTCTCAGTGTGGTCGAAGGAACCGTGCGGAATCTAGCCTGGAGCGTGGGACAACCGCTTCCGTCGGCAACCATCACCGCCGTTTCGAGCGGCGCGCCAATTCCATTCACCACTTCGATATCAGCCGGAAGCCCGGACGCTGGCGCGACCGTGACCCCGTCCGCGGGTCTGGCTTACACCTTCGGAACGGCGATTGGCGTCACCTTCAGTCCATTGGATTTCGCCGGGGCGCAACCCGGTGTGACGCTGTACAGCACGGTAAATATCGGTTGGACGGGAATGACCATTCCGGTGTCCTTTAGCATCAGCATCGAGGCGCCCTCGACCACGGCTGTGCTGACCGGGATTAGTCCGTCGAATCTGCCCACAGCCACGGCCGGCGAAGCGTTCACGGTGACACTCTACGGGTCGGGCTTCGTCGCCAGCACGGATCCTACCCAAAAAACCACCGTGGGCGTTGTGAGCGGCGGCCATTTGGTAGCCGACGCCAACATCTCGGCGAACGTGGTGAGCGCCTCCACTATTATCCTGATCATCACGGTACCGTCGGGAACCACGGACCCGCTTTCGTTCTCGACTCCAGGCACCATAGTGACTCTCGGCGTCTGCAATCCCAACGGTTCCAGTTGCAGCACTGCCACGGGTACCCAGCCCCTCACCATCGATGCCGGGCCGACCATCCAGTCTAACGGGGTCACCAGCGCTTCCACATTCGCCGCGGTCGTGCCGCCGAACGGAACCATGGCGCCTTACGACATCATCAGCCTCTTCGGCAGCAACTTCTGCACTTCCAGCGGCAGCGGATGCACAGCCAGCCAGGTGCTGTATCCGACCATAAGCGCCGCCGGAGTATATGGGACCACCGTTAGTCCCGATGGCGGCCAACGCAACCTCCAGGTCATGTTTTATCCTCACGGATCGACGACCGGAGGCTGGGCAGCGCCGCTGTTATTCGCCACCAACAACCAGATTAATGCCATCGTTCCGGGCGAGATCGTGACATCGTCGCAATACGACATCATCGTCAAATTCGGCACTCTGTCCAGCCCGGCCTACACCTTCACCGCCGCGGCCACCGATCCTGGCATCTTTGTTGTCGACACCAACAACAATGGAGCCATCGTACTCCCCAGCGGTTTGGTCACCAACAACTCTTCGAACGCAGCCAGTCTGCGTGTGTTACCGGCGAACTCCCAGAGCGTTTCGATCTTCATGACCGGCCTGGGCACACCGAACTCGACCGGCTCGAACGCAACTCAGACCGGCACCTACATTCCGTTCACCGACTGCATCGCGGCGACCGGCGCCGGATCGTACGAAGGTGCCGCGGGCCTGACAACGCTCGATGGCGCCGCCATAAACTATTCGCTGATCACACCGGGAATGGAGGGTCCGTGCTTTAACCCGGCCACGTACCTTACCGTCTCCGTCGGCGGTCAGCCCGCGACGGTCGAATGGGCGGGATGGGCGCCGAATTCAATCGCCGGCCTGTACCAGGTGAACATACAATTGCCTGCCTATGGCGCCGGGCTCAATAGCATGGCTGCTACCCCAGTCGCAGTCGGTCTGACTAGCGGCGCGCAACAAGTGGCGGTCGTCGTCACCGTCGGCAGCAAGAACAGCCAAGCCGGCGTCGGCATGTGGGTGCAGCCGGCGCAGACTCTGCTGGCCCAAGCCACGCCAGTGTCGGGGGTCTATCCGTTCACGGTGAGCGCATTGTCGGGCGCGGCAGGGACGCCGGTCGCTCTCGACCAGGTAATTGCCACCGGCGGAACCACTCCCGGATATACGGTGACTGGCGCAACCGGTAGCGATTCGGGCGGCACGGCGGTCGTAGGCAACTTCGCCGTCGACACCAGCGGCAACGTCACTATCGGGCGGGCGTTCCTCGCAGGCACCTACTCGGTGACGATCACCTCGACGGATGGTGGTACCCCGGCGTTACCGGCGACCAGCATCACCTTGACCTTCACGGTTAGTTAGAGCTTCGCTAACCGGCATCTGAAATACTTTTGGCGGCGGGAGAAAACTCCCGCCGCTTTTTTTCTGTGCCAACCACCTTCGCCCTCTCTGGCCGTAAAATTGCATTCATCTCTCGCGCACCATGAGCCGTATTCAGACCAAGTGCTTCGGGGAAATGAGTTACTCTCAGGACTCCGTCTTCGAGTTTCCTAACGGTTTACCAGGCTTCGAGGACGAACGGCTGTTCGTGTTTCTGTCGCAACCAGCCACCCACCCTCTGATGTTCATGCAGAGCCTGGCTCGTTCCTCGGTGTGCTTTATCCTGCTCCCGATTCTGGCCGCCGACCCCAATTACCAACTCTCCCTCTCTGCCGAGGACCTGGAAGTTTTGCGTCTGTCCAGCGCACGCCAACCCCGCATCGGTACCGAGGTTCTGTGCGCCGCCATGGTCTGCACCGCCGGGGAAGACCGGCCCCATCCGACCGTCAACCTGCTATCTCCCATCGTGTTGAATTTGCAGGAGCGAATTGGAATTCAGGCGATCCAGACCTTGTCCGGTTATTCGCACCGGTATCCCCTCCTCGCGCGCGATCGGCAACCGGAGTTGGCTCCGTGCTCATAATGCGGCGCCGCGCCGGCGAAAGCTTCCTCATCGATGGCGAAATCGAAATCGAAGTGCTGGAGGTGTCCGGCAGCCGGGTCAAGCTTGGTATCGTGGCGCCCGAGAGTGTCCAGATCCAGCGAAAAGAAACTCAGATCACTCGCGACGAGAATGTCTCCGCCGCCGGCAGCGTCGGCCGCGACAAGATCTTCTCTTTGCTCGAATCGGTGGCTCTTGGTAGCACCCGGATCGACGTCAAAACTTTGACGGCTGCGAAGCCCTTGACACCCAAGGACACTTAGCCCTGTGCAAAAAAAATACTAGAACCGTACTGGCAGACCCCCGATATGACCAAATGAAGGCCGATACTTCGGGTATCCCAAACGGAGAACCCGAACCCGGACAGGAAGTTCGGGACGTATCGCGAACAGGACGTTAAATAACCATGATTTCGATTATGACGAACTATGCGTCGATGCTCGGGAATGAAAACCTGCAGACCACCAATGACTTCCAAACGAAAACCGTGGAAGCGCTGACTTCCGGGTACCGCATTAACAGTTCCGGCGACGACCCGGCCGGTCTGGCCGTGGCCAACCAATATCGCGACAACGTCAGCGAGCTGACTCAGGGCGTCATCAACGCCAACACCGGCGTGAGCACGTTGCAGATTATGGACGGCGGCCTCAACAACATCAGCACCATGCTGGATCGGCTCAAAACCCTGGCGACCGAATCGGCCAGCACCACCTTCACCGGAAACCGCTCCAGTATCAACGTGGAGTTTCAACAGTTGGTAAGCCAGATCACCCAGCAGGCCACCAACATTGGCCTGAACGCCAGCGGCACCAACAACGTCGCCAATCAGGTTTACATCGGTGGCGGGTCCAACACCGCCAATTCCCAAGTTGTCGTGGACCTAAGCGGCGTCGCGAACGCCGTCGACTCCACCAGCCTGGGTCTCGCCAATACCACCGTCGGCGGCGGCGGTACCGAGCTCACCAGCAACCTCATCCGGCTGGATGCTCCCGGCGCGACTTTCCTCGGTGGGACCGAGAGCCAAGCTTTCAGCTTTAGTCTGATTTCCGACGGCAATGCCGAAAACGTCACCGCCACGGTAAATGGCGGCGTCGGTGGCATCACCCAGGCTTCCGTGCTGAGCCAGCTCAACGGCACGTTAAATGCGTACGGAATCAGCGCCCAGGTAGGCAGCGACGGAAAGTTGCAGTTCTCCGGCGGTACTCCTTTCACGGTGAGCACTGCGACGTACACGGCGCCGGGCGCCGCGGGCGCCGTCACCGACGGAATCGCTACTAACTCAACCACGGCTACCAACCTGGGAACCTATAACGTGCAGGGGGCGAGTAACTTTACCGGAGGTCTGGCGATAAACGGCGACACCGGCGAAACCCTGACTTTCCAGAACGGTTCTGGGACTGCCACGGTGGTCCTGACCGGTGCGGAAACCCTGCAGGCTGCCATTGCCGATGTCAACGCCAAAACCTCCGCCATTGGGATCTATGCGGTGGCGAACGCGGCCGATACGGGGATCTCTTTCCAGAGCTCCAACAACTTCACCGCGTCCACAACCGGGACGAACTTCGCGTTTACTAATGCGGGTGCCCAGACAGTGGTCGCTCCCGCCAATGCCTCCACCGCCACCGGCAACGCTGCCACCGCCGTTATCGCAATCAACACCGCCCTCCAGCAACTTGGCCAGGTGCAAGCCTCCGTCGGCGCTGGCGAGAACAAACTGCAGTATGCCATCAATCTGGCCAACTCGCAAATCACCAACTTTTCGTCGGCCGAATCCCAGATCCGTGACGCCGACATCGCTACCGAAGCCGCCAATCTGAGCAGGGCCCAGGTTCTGGAACAGGCTTCCGTCGCCGCTATGGCGCAGGCTAACGCCGCTCCGCAGGCGCTGCTGAAACTCCTGCAGTAAGCCAATTCTTCGAAGCAGCGTCTTGCAGTATTGAGTAATTGGGGGCCGAACTCCAGCCGGGTTCGGCCCCCGTCTTGCATAGCAGTCAACCGGGACCGTTAGGGAGCGGTCTTGGCCACGGATTCCTGACCGTCAGAGCTTTCGAGTTGTCGAGAAGTCTATATGTCTTCGAGCACCAGTTCCATCACCCCTCCGGCTTTCAACGGCTCCAGCACCTATTCCAGCAGCTTCCAGACGGTTCTCGACAATGCCGTCCAACGCGCTTCCCTTCCCATGCAGTTGATGCAGGACGAGGTCACCACACTTACCGGCCAGCAGACTGCCCTCACCACGCTCGAAGGGGACTTCGTCTCCCTGCAGGGCGCCGTTGCCAGCATCAACTCGGCCGTCCAGGGCACGCCAACCGCCACCTCCTCGGATACTTCCGTCGTCACCGCGAGCGCCAATTCGAACGCCTTGGCCGGCACATATTCCATCGAAGTCGATCAAGCCGGTTCCTCCTCGGTCGCACTCAGCAACGCCGGATCCACCACTGTCACCGATCCTAGCTCCCAAAACATCAGTTCCTCATCTTCCTTCACCTTGACCGTGAATGGGGTCGCGACTACCATCACGCCCTCCGGCAACACGCTCGATGATTTGGTCAACGCCATCAACGGCGCCGGCGCCGGCGTCTCGGCCACCATCGTCAATATGGGCGGATCTTCGGGCGCCGATTACCGCCTCGTCCTCACCAGCGACGAGCTGGGCCCCGATACCATCCAGTTGAACGACGGCGCCACCGATCTGATGAGCCCGCTTTCCAGCGGCGCCCTGGCCGAGTACAAGGTCAATGGCTCCTCCACCGACGTTACCAGCACTTCGTCCCAGGTTACGCTGTCGCCCGGGCTGACGGTCACGATCCAGCCGGATGCCACCGCCGGCAACTCGGCCACCGTCACGGTGACTACCGACTACAGCGGCCTCTCCACCGCGCTTTCCAGTTTCGTTAGCGCTTACAACAGCGCGGTAACCGCGGTACAGGCCCAAACCGGCCAAAATGCGGGCACCCTTTCGGGAGACAGCACGGTCTATCAACTCGAGAACATTCTCGATAACATCGCCGAATACACCGGCAGTGGCTCCGGTTCTGTCAACTCTCTCACCGATCTCGGCCTCGACCTCGATTCCACCGGTCAGCTCTCGTTCGATTCCTCCACGTTCTCCTCCCTGAACACAACCGACATCCAATCGTTCCTGGGCAGCGCCTCCACCGGCGGCTTCCTCCAGATGGCCACCAACGCGGCAACCTCCGCCACCGACAATTCCACCGGCATCATCGAAAACAACGTCAGCGCTCTCCAGACCCAGATCACAAACGAGAACTCTCTGATTTCGAACCAGCAGGACATGATCACCAACATGGAGACAAATCTCGAGACGAAGTTATCGGCGGCCGATGCCGCCATCGCCACTCTCGAATCCGAAAAAACCTACTTTACCGATCTGTTCCAAGCTGAGTATCCGGCCTCCTCAACTGGCTAAACATGACCCCCAATCGTCTAACCGAATTGGAAAACCGATTGCGCAGCGCCGTGATCGCCAGACGCTACCACGAGGTGCGCCGTATCGCTCCTCAGTTCTGTGCGGCCGCTCGAACCGCGATCGGCGAGTTGCGTCCCGGCGACCCTCTTCGCCGCGAAACCGTTCTCTACGTCGATCGCACTCTCGAATGGGCACGGGTCATGATGATTCTGGCCCGAACCTCGCTCACCAGCGAACTGAGGCGCTTCATCTTCCTGCATCGGTACGTCTCCAGCGGCCCCCCAATCCCTCCCGCCGCCACTACCCGCCTCGAAGCTTAGTGCGTTCCTTGGGAAGTTGGGTAACGTGTCGGAGTGCAACCGACTCCCTGACGGTCGCGGCTCGGAAACGGACGTACCACCGTCAGTTTCCTGACACGTCACCCGGTTGACGTAACCCGCTCCTCATTTTCTTGGTTATACGGCTGGATTCCCGGAACATCCGGCCGCCGCTCGGATGGAACCTCAGTTGCCTTTATGGTTTTGCCGTGATCGATGCCATAACCGACAGCCTCGAGCAATTCATGAACGTGGTTAGCTTGCGGCAAAAGCTGGTCACTTCGAACATCGCCAACGCCGACACGCCCGGATATAAAACCCAGGACTTGGATTTCCAGGCGAGCTTCCAATCGGCCCTCGCCGGCGGTATGCCCCAGCCTTCCGAGGTTACGGGGCTCCTCACCAAGAACGACGGCAATAACGTGGATCTCGACCGCGAAGCGCGCTTGCTGGCCGAAAACGCCATGCGCTTCAGCGCCGCCTCTACTCTTATGAAGTCTCAGCTCAACACCATCAAAGAGGCGATTCAGGGAGGTAAGAGCTCGTGAGCCTGTTTTCCGCTCTCTCTGTCAGCGCCTCCGGCATGGCCGCGCAGCGCGCCCGCGCGGCCCTCCTGGTGGAAAACATCGCCAATTCCGAAACCACCCGTACTCCCGAAGGCGGTCCTTATCGCCGCAAAGACGCTATCTTTTCGAGCGACGAGGTCGGCTCCGCGTTCGGCTCGGAGCTCGATGCGCAGCTTGGCGGCAACCAGCTTACCGGCGTCAGGGTGTCCGGTATCTCCGTCGATAACAGCGCCCCGGAAAAACGCTATATGCCGGGACACCCCGATGCCGATGCCGACGGCTACGTTTCCATACCCAAAGTGAATCCCGCCGAAGACATGGTCGACCTGATGAGCGCCAATCGCAGTTACCAGGCCAACGTCTCCGCCATGTCCGCTGTCAAGGACATGATTCAAAAATCCATCGATCTGCTGCGATAGGAACCACTCATGACCGCGCCGATCTCCCATATCGCTCCCATCGCGCTGCCGCAGTCCGTCGCTTCCACCGCGGCCGCCAGCCAGTCCGGCGATTTCCAGAGCGTGCTCTCGAGCGCCATCGGCTCCATTGAATCTCTACAGAACAGTGCCTCCGATTCGGTGCAGAAGTTTCTCACCGGGCAAAACGAAGAGCTCCACACCACCATCCTCGCTACCCAGAAAGCGGAGATGGCATTCGAGCTGGGCTTGCAAGTTCGCAATAAGGTCGTGGACGCTTACCAGGAAATTATGAAGATGCAGGTGTGAGCGGCTCTAAACTGCCATGGACCAAATCAAGAACCTAATCGGGGGGCTCTCCCTCAAGCAGCGCATCCAAGTCATAATGGTCGCGGCCCTGGTGGTAGCGGCAGTGGTTGCCTTTGTGCACTACCGTCACGAGGCCGACTTCCGTCCGCTCTATACCGGAATGGCGCCGGAAGATGCCGCCGGCGTGGTGCAGAAGCTGCGCGAATCCGGCGTCGAATACCGCCTGGACGAAAACGGCGGCGCCGTCACGGTGCCCTCGCAAAAACTCGCGGAATCCCGCCTCGCCCTGGCCGCCGCGGGCCTGCCCAAAAGCGGCCGTATCGGTTTCGAGCTATTCGATAAGTCCAACTTCGGCGCCACCGAATTCGTCGAGCATATCAATTACAAGCGCGCCCTCGAAGGCGAGCTGGAACGCTCCGTCATGAGCCTGGCCGAAGTGGAACAGGCTCGCGTGCACTTGAGCCTTCCCAAGGATTCCGTTTTTCTCGATCAGCAGCAGCCAGCCAAGGCCAGCGTGGTGGTCAAGCTGCGGCCCGGCGCCGAGCTCTCCAGCCAGAATGTCCTTGCCGTTACCAACCTGGTCGCCAGCGCCGTCGAGGGGCTCGGCCCGGATGCGGTCTCGCTCGTCGATATGGATGGCGCCCTGCTCAGCCGTCCCAAAAGGGCCTCCGCCGACCCGGATTCCGTTACCACCAGTGAGTCGCTCGAACTGCGCCAGGAAATCGAAAGGAACCTCGTCGCCAAAATCGACGAAACCCTGCAACCTTTGTTGGGTGCCAACGCATTTCGCGCCGGCGCCTCGGTCGATTACGACCTCACCAGCGGCGAGCAGCAGGAAGAGACCCTCGACCCCACCCACTCGGTCATGAGCAGCTCGCAGAAAACCGAGGACGTCACCGAACGCGCCTCCATCTCCGGCGTCCCCGGCACTGCCGCCAACCTGCCGCAACAGCCGCCGTCCTCCGCCAAGGGCGCCACCGGAGTCTCGCGGCGCACCGAAAACGTCACCTATCAGACCAGCCGCGTCATCCGTCACACCCGCATTCCCCAAGGTGTCGTCCGGCGCATGTCGCTGGCCGTGCTGGTGGACCAATCCGTTCGTTGGGAAGGCCAGGGCTCCGCCAAACAGCGCGTGTTGGTGCCGCCCTCCGCCGAAACGTTGAAAACCATCCGCGATCTGGTCGCCGGCGTGACCGGCTTCAACGCCGAACGCGGCGATCAATTGATCGTGGAAACTCTGCCGTTCGAGTCCAGCCTGAAGGCCGCGCCGCCTCAACCGGTCAATTCTCCGAAACCCGTTAAGAATCCCCCGTGGCTCGAATTTGTAAATAAGTACCGCGACCTCTGGGCGCCCGTTGGCCTCGGCCTGGCTGTCCTATTGGTCGTCGTTAGAACCGTTTTCGCCCTTTCGCGCCGTCGCGGGTTTCCACCCGAGCCCGAACTTGCCGCCGGGTTGGAGGCCCCCGCCGCGCACGCCGAGCTGAGCCAAGCCGCCGTCGCTATCGCCAGGGGCCAGGCAGCCGCCGCGCGACCCGAGCCTAACGAGATGGGAGACCGGATAAGGCCCCTCGTCAAGCGCGACCCCGCCATTACCGCCAACGTGCTGCGCCTGTGGCTGCAGGAACACAGGTCCGCTGCCGAGGCCTCGTTCTCTGAGCAGAAACCATGATACCTTCCCTTTCGTGGCGCAAGCTGCCGGTGCTTCGCGCGCAGCGACGTTCTTGCCGTGGGGCAGACCATCGTTTTGTGTGGTCTGCCCTGCACCGGACTCTTCTCCCGGATTCCTCCAGGCTCTCCTTCTCGGTTCTGGACGCTGCGCCGTCGTGCTTCCGGCAACATACCTTTATTAGTAGGGCGGACCCCCTGGTCCGCGCGGGACGCCCCCGTCCCGCACTCTCCTATGAAGACCAAAGCTCCTATACCGGCCGAAGAGTCGGCCAGCAGCCCGCGGACGAACGCATCCGCCCTACAACTTGCTTCGCAGGTGCTCTGAGACATGCGGGCTAAGGTTCTGAAAGATCCCGCCGCTCCGGTTCAGCCGGCTCCCTGGACCCGCAATGCGTCAGAGCTTCCCCCTGCGCCTCAGAGAACCGCCCGTCCCCCTCAATATCAGGATGAGGCCGCCCGGCTCCGCGCCCGAATCGCCGAGTTGGAAGTCGCCGTGGAGTTGAAATCCCGCCAAGCCTACGAGGCCGGTTTCCGCGCTGGCGGCGACGCCGGGCGCCAGGCCGCCCAAGCTCCCGTCGATGCCGCGTTGCGGCAATGGGGCGACAGCATTGCCGAGATGGCCGCCACCCGCGCCGAGACCATCCGCCGCGCCGAGGCCGATACCGTCCGATTGGCGCTCGAGATTGCGCGCCGCGTCTTGCACCGGGAGTTAGCCGTGGATCCTTCCGCGCTGGAAGCCCTCGTTCATGCTGCCCTCGAGAAGCTCCAGAACCAGGAAGTTTACCGCGTCCGCGTTCACCCCAGCCACGAGAAAACGGTCAAAGCCTGCCTGGAGCAGAGTGGCCGCGGGCAATCGATTACCGTGATCGGCGACCCGGTCCAGCGCGAAGGCGGCGCCGTCTTTGAAATCGGCCGCGGGTCGCTCGACGCTTCCGTGGAAACCCAGCTCGCCGAAATCGAACGTGGGCTCATCGACAAACTGGAGGCGCGAGCTTGACGTCCCCTCAACTCATCGATCTCGATCCTTACATCGCCGGCGTGCGCCATTGCGAGCTGCTTCCCTGGACCGGCGAAGTAGTGGCGCTGGTTGGCCTGTTGGTGGCTTCCCAGGGGCCGGCCGTCGCGGTCGGCGATTTCTGCGAGGTGATCACCTCCGCCGGCCATCGCATCCGCACCCAGGTCATCGGCTTTCGCGACGGTCACGTGCTGTCCATGCCGCTGGAGGAAATTGACGGCATTCAACTGCACGACCGCATTGTCGCCCGCCGTGAAGACGCCCAGGTTGCGGTCGGTCCGGAGCTGGTGGGGCGTGTGCTCGATGGCTTCGGCCGCCCCATCGATCGCCTTAGCCCGATTCGCCCGGCCGCTTACTATCGTCTCTATCAGCCCCCCGGCAGCCCTTTGGACCGCGAGCACATCGCCGAATCGATGGTCACCGGCATCCGCGCCGTCGATACCATGATCCCTTGCGGCACCGGCCAGCGCATGGGCATCTTCGGCGGCAGCGGCGTCGGCAAAAGCACTCTGCTGGGCGCCATGGCGCGCCACAATTCCGCCGACGTCACCGTGATCGCCCTGATCGGTGAGCGCAATCGCGAAGTTCGCCTCTTTCTGGAACGCGAGCTCGGACCCCAAGGGCGCCAGCATTCCGTCGTGGTGTGTTCCACCTCGGACCGCCCCGCTCCCTTGCGTGTCCGCGCCTGCTTTGTAGCCCTGGCGGTGGCCGAGTACTTCCGCGATCAGGGCGCCAAAGTGCTGCTCATCATGGACTCGGTTACCCGGCTTGCCATGGCGCAGCGCGAAATCGGCCTGGCGGCCGGCGAACCGCCCAGCCAGAAAGGCTACCCGCCTTCGGTTTTCAACCTGCTGCCCAGAATCCTCGAACGCGCCGGCAACTTCCAGAGAGGCTCCATCACGGGTTTCTTCACCGTGCTCGTCGAGGGTGACGATTTCAATGAGCCGATCTGCGACGCCGTCCGCGCCATCCTCGATGGCCATATCGTGCTGGCACGCCGCCTCGCCGTTGCCGGACACTACCCCGCCATCGACGTGATGCACTCGGTCAGCCGCCTGCAGTCGCAACTTTCTTCGCCGGCCCAACTGGCCGCGGCCACCAAAATTCGGGAAGCCCTGGCGGTTTACGACGACTCGAAGGACCTGATCGAGCTCGGCGCCTATTCTCCTGGAAGCAATCCGGCGCTCGATGCCGCCGTGCGTGCCCGCCCGGAAATCACCGCGTTCTTGCGCCAGGACACTTCCGCCGACGTCCCCTTCCCCGAAGCTTGCGCGCAAATGGCGGCCGTCGCCGCCAAACTCTAGGTCGCCATGCGCTCGTTTCAATTCCGCCTCCACCGCGTTCTCGATTGGTATCGCAAAAAGGAGCAGATCGAAGAGGCCCGCCTGGCCGAATGCCGCAATGCGCTTGTGGCCGTGGAGGGGAAAATCGCGCTGTTAATGGCGGAACGCGCGTCCGCCGATCGCGACTTGCTGTCGCGCGCCGCCGTCCCGGCCGTCGATTTCCTGAACCTCGGCAGATACCGCCTGCGCGCCCAGCGCCTCGAAACCGAATATACCCAGGAGCGCCAGCGCTGTGAGTTGGCCTGCCGCCAACAAATCGAGCGCGTGCAAAAAGCGCAGCGCCAGGTCAAGTTACTGGAAAAAATGAAAGAGCGCCGCCTGGAAGAGTACACCTACCTCTCCAATCGCGAGCTGGACACCCTGGCCGCCGAAAGCTTCCTCGCCACTTGGCCCGTCCAACCGGTAGCCCACCCGCAGCCGCAAGCCTCCATCCGTGGCGCGGGCTGTCAAGCCTGCTGAGCCGAGATTCCGAACTCCTGATGTCCCCGGCCATTTCCCAGACAGTGAAGAAAATGAGCTGACCCACTGGCGAGGAAGCCAGGTGGGACAGACGCACAGCTGTCCCGTTAAAAGTCGAACAGATTCAGTTGGTTAGGGTCGAGGCCTGCTTCCATTTGGACGTTAGGCCGTTCAAACACCTGTAAAATAGGCATTTTTTC
>JBEKYD010000167.1:0-16557 GCA_049511335.1 Bryobacteraceae bacterium
GGATTGACGCCGGCTAACTCGGCGGCCTTTTCGGGAGAGTAGCCAGCGCTCAAAGCGGCAATGACGGTGGCCTGGCGATCGTCTAAAGCGAAATCTGTCATATCGTATCGAACCTAACCTCGACTTCACGATAGCGCGGGAGGGCGGACAGACCGGGGTGCGGGAAGGGGCGGGAAGTCTGTAGCGCGGTGAAAGGGAAGGAGTAAAAAATACTTCGAAAGTCTGTGACCGGCAAAACAGGGGAGCCGCGTTTGGGATGGAACAGGCGGCGGGGAGCGGAGCGGCGCGGGCGCGGCCGATTGCGGGAGGGAGTCCACTGGCCGGATCTCGATGAGGAAATCAGCGTGGAGGGAGAGTCCCTTGGCCGGCCGCAGGTCGGGGGCCCCGGGGACGGGACGTTTCTTGTCGTCTGTCGGGCCTCCCCAGGGGATAACCGCGCCGCGATTATGGCGGAAATCACCGTGGCGCGGCCTCTCAGGCTGCCGTCTCCGCACGCCTGCGGAGACGTTTTCCGAATTTCCAACGGCACGCACAAGAATGAACAAACACGGCCCCAAACCACCATCACAAAACGAACCCATTGGGCTAATATACAACTGAAATAAAACCACTTATCCACCGAAATCGAGCCACTGCAGCTCCGTCCGCCGTTTGTGCTCACAGCGTGCCTGAGGTCGTCGATTCTGAGAAGAATTCTCGCGGGCAGCGCGAGTTTGTAGCGCCGACGATCCTGTGGACGGCTTCTTCCGGCAACCGTGCAATGTCGTCGCCACCGGGCACGCGGTAAAGGACTGCCCGCACACCGATAGCCGCTCGCACTACAGAACCTAAAGCCTTCTGCCGATAAGTGACCATGTGATGCTCTTATCGCAGCGGTTCTGTTTCTGGTGTTTCCTCCCCGCCGCCCTCGTGCTGGCAAGCGGCCTTCCCGCTGCCGGCGGGGCCTCGAAAGATGCCGATGCGGCCGCAGCCGTCTCGTCGCAGGCCCAGGTTCTCAATCTCGATCAATGCCTTCAGATGGCCGTGGAAAAGAATCGTCGCCGGCCTCGATCGCGCTTTGAAGTTGCTATGGCGGAGGCGCAGCACAAGCAGGCCCTGGCCGGTTATTGGCCACAGGTCAGCTTCAAGGCTGCCTATCAACTCTTGGATCAGCCTCTCAACTTTATCGTTCCGTCGGGCGCCGTCCAGATACCGGCGCAGACCGTGAATATCCCGGCAGGTACCTCCGTAGTGACCATCCCGGCGAACGCATTCGGGCCGGGTTTTCCGCCCGCCAACGTGCAAATGCCGGTCGCCTATCCCGGGCAAAGCGTCACTACCCCGGCCCAAAGTTTCGCCATTCGACAAGAGAACGTCACCGTCCTTGACCGCAACCTCGTCACCGGCTCCATCGACATGCAATGGCTGGTTTTCGACGACGGAATGAGGAAAGGGCTCAGCCAACAATCGAACGGCTACCTGGAGATGATGCGCGCCGAAACCAAGCGAACGGACCTGGAAGTTGCCGACGAGGTTCGGCGAATGTATTGGGGCGCGGTGCTGGCGCGGCAGGTGCACCAGGTTGGCAAGGATACGCCGGCGCGCATGGAGGTCACCCTGCAGTTGACCGAGAGCCTTTACAAAAATAGTACCGGCAGGGTTTCCAAGACCGACTACCTGGAGAACCAGGTCATGGTGGAGTCGCTGCGGTCCATGGTGGCGTTGCTGGAGAAAGAGAGTCAGTTTCTGCTGCGCGAAGGGATCGGTCTCCAAATCAAAGATGTCTTCCTCGGTTTAAGCGCCGCCGCCAAGTCCTGCCAGGCCACCTCCCGCGCGATGCAGGCGGCGATCGAAAGCCGCGATTTGAACGAACGCGCCTATCAAAACGAATTGGTGGAGACCGAGAAGGTGATTCGCGCCCAGTTGATGGAAGCGTTGATGTCGGCGCAACATTTCAAAACGCGATTCGACTATCTGGCGCTTCTCTCGCAACTGAACCTGGTAATCGGAAGGGAGGTGCGGAACAGCCTCAAAGGCGGCACGAAGTGATTTCGCGTAGAAAATTTCTGCGAGGCGCGCCAGCGATTCCCTGGGGCATATCGGAGGTACTCCGCCCCGCGCGCGGAGCCGACCTCGATTGGAGCAAGCAAACGTTTCGAGTGGCTACCTCCTCTGCCATGCTCGCCGACGTCAATGAAAACGACGCTCGGGCGGCTTTGCAATCCTGGGCCGACGTCGTCTCAGGCATCGTGGGAATGCGCATCGATTACGAACAGTATTTCCTCTCTTCGCCAACCCTGTTATTGGAACTGATGCGAAAAGCGGTTGTGGATGCGGTCGCCTGTACGACGCTGGACTACGTACCGTTTGCCACCTTTGTGGATCCTAGCATCTTGCTCGTGGAGCCGAATGGCGTGGGATACGAGTATGTGTTGTTGGTGAATGGTAAGAGTAACATCCGCACCGTAGCCGAGCTTCGTGGCAGGTCGCTCGCTCTTCACCGGCACTGTTCCACTTGCCTGGCCATGAGCTGGGTGGAAACCTTGCTGGGCACATCCAATCTCGGGCCGGCCGAGCGCTTTTTTCGGGCAGTAACGCAGAACGCCAAACTGTCGCGCACCGTGCTCCCCGTATTCTTTGGGCAATCCGATGCTTGCCTGGTGACACAGAAGGGCTTTCGAACGATGTGCGAGCTCAACCCTCAACTTAGCCTTACCTTGCGCCCGGTGGCTACGTCGCCATCGTACATTACGGCATTGTTCGGATTCCATCGGGATTGTCAGCCGGCCCTGAAACTGAAGTTCCAATCGGCGCTCGAGGGTTTGGCCAAAAATGCCACCGGCAAACAGTTATTAGCTTTGTTCCAGACCAGCGGATTCACCGCTAAGGATGCCTCCGTGCTCCGGAGCGCCATGGATTTGCTGGAAACGGCCGGACGCCTCAGGCGCCGTTATGCCGGCGCGAAGGGTTAGACCGGTGAGGGCCCCGCCATGAGACGTCCTTTTATCTTCCCGATCCGCCTCCCGGGCAAGATTGCTCTCCGAATCTCGTTGCTGTCGTGGCTGGTAACCCTGGTGGCGCTGGCGATTTTTGCCGCCGCGATCATTCCGCAACAGAAAAAAGACCTGTTGGAAGCGCTGGAATCGAAAGCGCAGGGCATTTCTTCATCGTTGCAAGATGTCACCGCCGGGGCAGCAGTATCGGAAGACTATAGCAGTGTCGTGGATCAATGCATTCAGGTGCTGGCTGGCGACCAGGCGATCGATTACCTGGTTGTCACCAGGAACGATGGAGTTTCCGTAATCGTGGAACGCGGAAGCTGGCGCACGGAGAAGCTGGGTCCGTTCTGGCACCCGTCTGTTCGTGCCATCGCTAGCGGCATTCAGGTCGTTCCCGTATTCGGGCGTCGAGTCTTTCACTTCTCCCGCCCGTTCGACTATTCGGCGATCCACTGGGGATGGATTCACGTTGGGCTGTCGCTCTCCTCCTACGATCGCAACGTGACGCGCGTTTACCTTCGCACCGCTTTTCTAACCATTCTGTGCATCGTCATGAGTCTGGTCGCGTCCGTCTGGTACGCCCAACACCTGGTCAAACCCATCCTTGGCCTGCAGTCCGTGGTTCGCCAGGTCACTCGTGGCGATCTCACCGCCCGGGCAATCGCGCAGGGGCAGGATGAAATCGGCAGTCTGGCAGGTGCGTTCAACGCCATGGCCGATTCCATTCTGCAGCGGAACCGGATTCTCGAAAGCATTCGCTTCGCTGGGCAACAGTTCTTGACCACCGCGGATTGGCGGGCGGCCCTACCGGAAACCCTTAGCCGCTTGGGCACGGCCATAGGCGCCAGCCGCGGAGGAGTTTTTGAGAATCGCACTTTGCCTGACGGCACCGGCCGCACCATCTTGTACTACAGTTGGGACTCGCCGGAACTTGCCGAGTCGACCAGCGCGGATTACCTTCAGCGGCTTCGGACCGAAGGGCTGGATCTTGGGGCTTTAGCCGAAGAGCTAAGGCGCGGGGAAATCGTCCATTTGGATTATCAGCGCCGAAAAACAGTGGATGGCGTGGAAGTCCCCGGCCGGCCGCCTGTCAGTATCCTGGCCCCCATCCAGGTAGGCAAGGAGTGGTTCGGGTTTGTCGGATTCGACGATTGCCGCAAACCGCGGGAATGGAGTGAAGCCGAGCTTGACGGGCTGAAGACCGCGGCCGGAATGCTGGGTGCAACCATCACGCGCCAGCGCGCGCAGCAAGCCGTATTGGAAGCCAAAGACTTGCTGGAACAGCGGGTACTGCAACGAACCAGAGAGTTGCAGGACCAGGTCGACGCCAAGGAACTGGCTCGGGCACAATTGGCGGAGGCGCAGCAGCGGCTGATGGAGCTCTCGCGCGCCTCCGGCATGGCCGAGGTGGCTACCGGCGTCTTGCACAACGTGGGGAATGTGCTGAATAGCGTGAACGTAGCCGCCGATCTGGCGGAGAGCCGGGTTCGCGAGTTGCGCATCCCTCAGTTGATTGGCGCCGTCGAAATGCTCACCGCGCACCAATCGGACCTGGCCGGCTTTCTCGGCACCGATCCGGCTGGGCAACGAGTGTTACCGTACCTCGAAAAACTCGGCAGACATTTCGCCGAGGAACGCTCCCGCGTTTTGCAAGAAGTCCGCCTCGTGCGCGATCGCGTGGATCACATCAAACAGATTGTGTCTACCCAGCAGAATTACGCAAAAGTGTGCGGCCTGGTGGAAGACATCTCGTTGCCGCAGTTGGTCGAGGATAGCTTTCGCTTGGCGCAGGCGGGTTTCCAGCGGCATAAAATCCGGCTGGAACGCGAATACGAGGAATTGCCGCCCATTGCCGCGGAAAAACACAAAATCCTGCAGATTCTGCTCAACCTTCTTCAGAACGCCAAGGAGGCAATCAAGGCGGCGGATCCGCCCGATCGAGTCGTGCTCATCCGCATCCGGCGTGCCGGCGGCGCGCGCGTTCGCATCGAGGTCGTGGATTCCGGAGTCGGATTGCCCCGCGAAAGCCTCACCCGTATCTTCGCGCACGGCTTCACTACCAAGAGAGACGGGCATGGATTCGGGTTGCACTCCGGCGCCTTGGCCGCCAACCAAATGGGCGGAGCGCTTTGGGCCGAAAGCGATGGGCCCGGCCACGGCTCGACTTTCATCCTGGAATTGCCGCTGGCGCCGAACAAGATCCGCCCGAAAGGAGTCACATGAGCTCGCTTGCAATAGAACCCAATCACCGCATTTTGGTCATCGACGACGTGGAAGAGATTCACGAAGATCTCCGTAAGATTCTGGCGCCCGGCCCGGATGGCGGTGTCGAACTCGAAGACGACGAGGCCCTGCTTTTTGGCGCGGTGCCAAACCAGACGGCCCGGTTTGAAATCGACTCGGCTTACCAGGGCGAGGAAGGTTTCGAGAAGGTTCGCGCGGCCACCGCCGAGGGCCGTCCCTATGCGGTGGCCTTCGTCGATATTCGCATGCCGCCCGGCTGGGATGGAGTGGAGACGATCGCGCGGATCTGGCAGGTGGATCCCAATGTTCAGGCGGTCATCTGCACGGCATATTCCGACTACTCATGGAACGACATTCACCGCCGGTTGGGGCAGCCCGACAGCCTGCTGATCCTCAAGAAGCCTTTCGACGGCATCGAAGTCGTCCAATTGGCGCAGGCCCTGAGTAGAAAATGGCTGCTCAGCCAGCAGGCCAGGCTTCGTATTTCGGATCTGAATCGCATGGTGGCGGTGCGCACGGAGGAACTGGAACAAGCCCAAATTCGAATCCGGCGCGAATTGGAGGAGCGAGCGGCGGCCGAGGAGGCTTTTCGAACCGTGTTTCAAGCCGGACCGGTCGGAATCGCCCTGATCGATCCCAACGGCCGCTACGTCGATGCCAATCCCACTCTCGAGGGCCTGCTGCACGTGGCCAAAACCGAATTTATCGGCAAGTCTGCCCATGAATTTCCGCTGGTGGATCTTCAAACGATGAACGCGTGCCAGGAGGAACTTCGCGCCGCCGGCCGCATCGATGGCAAAGAGATCGTGCTCGGCCGGGACCTGGGACCGCCCCGAACCGCGCTCGCTTGGGTCCGTTTGGTGGATATCGGACGCGTGCAGCATTGCCTGGCATTCTTTCTCGATATTACCGAGCGGCGGCGCATGGAAGAAGACCTGCGCCAGGCTCGCATTGCGGCCGAGGCCGCCAACCGGCTGAAGAGCGAGTTTTTGGCCAACGTAAGCCACGAAATCCGCACTCCCATGAATGGTATTGTCGGGTTCACGCATCTTGCCCTGGATACCGATTTGGATGCGGAGCAGAGGGACTATCTGGAGAGCGTGGACAGCTCCGCGCAGTCGCTGCTCACCATCATCGACGACATTTTGGATTTTTCCAAGATCGAAGCGGGGCGGGCGGAATTGGAATCCATCCCCTTTTCTTTGCGCCAGTGCGTGGAAACGGCTGGCAAGACGATGTTGCCGGAAGCGCACGGGAAACAACTGGCGCTTTCCACCAATGTGGCGCCGCAAACGCCGGACAGTCTGGTCGGCGACCCGGGCAGGCTGCGCCAGGTACTGTTGAACCTGTTAGGCAACGCCGTCAAGTTCACGCCGCGCGGCCTGGTCGATCTCTACGTGACGGTCGATGCCTTGGACGAATCCGGCGTGGTGCTGCACTTTGCCGTGCGGGATACCGGAATCGGAATTCCCTCGGACAAGCAGTCCTTCCTGTTCGAGCCTTTTCGTCAGGCGGATGGATCCGTCACCCGCAGGTACGGCGGCACGGGCCTGGGCTTGGCCATCTCGGCGCGGCTGGTCAAGATGATGGGCGGTCGCATTTGGCTTGAAAGCGCGCCAGACAAAGGGAGCACGTTTCACTTCACCGCAAATTTCTCCCGGACCCTTGCGCCGATCTCGCCTGGCGACCTCGCCGGCCAAGCCAGCCAACCCCCGGTGCTGTCGATCTCCGGCGATTGACGTCAACCATGGCGCGGACCTCTGGCCGGCTGCGCCGCCTCGGCGTTTTCGTGCGGTCAAGGAAGATGAGATGACCCATCAGGTGGGACAGACGATCGTTTTTGTCGTCTGTCGAGTGGCTGGCCTGGCGAGGACCTGACAGACCGCGAAAAACTCGCGGTCTGTCCCACTTCTGACCGCTCGGCCACGGATAGACCAGGCCCGAGCCCCGGCTCAATCCAAATCCCACGACATCAAGAGTGCATATCCTCGACTCAGCGGTCGATCGCCCGCATACTGGCCGGAGCGTATCGATCGCCCACGACCTCGCTCACCGGCACCGCGGCTTCCAACTCGGCCACTTCTTCAGCAGTCAACCGGATGTCCACCGCCGCGTTCTCTTCGAGATCGGGTGCACCTTGTGCGCGCGACGGATGGTTGCCGGGGACGCTTCCGATAGGCCCAGATACTTCACCTTGCCGGCCTTCACAAACCGAGCATCTCCTGGGTCTCGGCAATACCGCCGATGGCCGGACCGGCGAACTGGCGCCGCGGCAGGATCAGGTTGAACGCCGCCACCGGCAGGGGCGCTTCCGGAACTCCCACCAGGGTCAGGGTACCGTCGAGCTTGAGCAGACGGAGATAGGCATATGCAAGCCTCCGATGCCGCCGGCTTGGACTCAGGCTTGCAGGTTCGCGGAGCTTGGAGAGTGCCATAGCCGTCGCGACTCTCCGGTGAGGGGCACGCCCTGCGTACCGCGAACGCGGTCCTTGCTGCAACATACACGGTCCATCCGCACATTCCAGCCTAAGCACACCGTCAGAAAGGATGATAGAATCAAGTGCCTCTAACGACCTTAGGGGCGAATTCCCTTGGAAATAGACCCGCTTCATGAGTACGGTCTCCGCCATTTTCGTCTTTATTGTTTTAATCACCTGGTGTGGTATCGGGCCAGTGTTATTGCTCCTGCCACCGAACCCGTGTCGCTACCGGATCTTACTGCTCCCCTTTGTTGGTTTGTGCAGCCACATTCTTTTCTCTATGGCCTTGGCTAGCTCCACTCTCACTGGGCAGACGACTCAGTTACTAAGTCTAGGGCTTCTCTCCGCACTGGCGGTCTACGGACTGTATCGTTCGCCCATTTCCTTCCAAGAGTTGCGACAGGCCTGGCCGCCTCTGCTAATAGGTGTCATGGGCACGGTCTTTATAGCTTGGCCGCTACTGCGTGCCGGCCTCCATAGCTATTGGGGTTATGCGAACCCCGATCAGGCGTACCTGATCCAGGTTCTGCCTTGGATCCGCCATCATCCGTTCAGCGTCCCGCCGACTTTTCAGCATGCTGCGGGATACTTTCGCGGCGTGCCGGAGAACACGATACTCGGGATTTTCTACGTCGTCCTGACCGTCGCCACCCTGGTCCGTACAACACCGGATCTCCTGTTCAACGTGGCCGAGGCGGGGCTGGTGTTTTTGGTGCCTATCGCGGCCTTTTTGTTTGCGTCCGCACTGGGGCTACCCCGCCACCGCAGCCTCATCGTGAGCGCGTCGATTGCCTGCAGTTCCCTCGTAACTTACACGTTTTGTCTGGGCTCCCTGGGCACGCTCAGTGTGATCGCTGTCATACCAGTCGCGTTGGCTTTATTGCTCAGTTTCGGAGAAGGAAGTTCGATGAGTTACGCGGCCCTCTTCGCGGTTGTTTCAGCGGCGATGTACTACACCTATCTCGGCTCGATTGCATTGCTGGCAGTTGAATTGCCTGCTATCTGGCTCTGGGTGCTGATTTTTCGGAAGGTCTCCGTTCGCCGCTTATTGGCGCTCCCGTTAATAGCGGTGGGGATCACAGCGCTCGCTTTTCCGCCATTCGCCTATAGCACCTTGCGCATTTTCCTCGACCAGAGCTTCTCCACCCAGGCGAGCCCCGTCGCCGCTTCGCCGGAACAAGCGGAGTTGCTGCTAACCTTTGCATCCCCGCTGACCGAGGAGGGAGTCCCCTTTTTTTGGGGATTGGAGGTGCCGCATGTCCCCGTGCTGCGGCAGTCGGGCAATGACGGCGTGCTCGGGCCGTATCTCTTCGCGGCGGGATTCTTGTGCTTCGCCCTTTTGGCGTTGGCTTTCTGGCCGCGTGTCTCGCGGCTTGCCGGGAGTTTTTCCTGGATAGCGGGCGCCGCTCTTCTTCCGATCGCTGTCTACGCTTACAGGACGATCGGATACGGAGTCTTCAAACTGGTGCCATGGGTGTGTCCCATCATGATCACCGGCTTGGTGGCGGCTCTATGTGGATTGGCCGATATACTGCGTCGGGCGCGTTTTCCCGGATTGGCCGCACTTCCCTGCCTCGCGCTAGCCATATATATTGGCATCAACGCGGAACTGTCGTACCGGTTGGGCGCCTATACCCAACCTGCCTCACAATTGGGCTCGCCGCAAGGATTACCGGAAGTTCCGTTCGAGGATGTGCATCAACTGACCGAACTTGCGGTGGACCGCTACCGGGAGGGGATAGCGATCATGCTGCCCGATGTCGTGGCCCAGCGTTGGGCCGAGGCATATCTGGCCTCCGATGCCCCGCACTCTTTCCCGTGGCTTCAATTGTTCACGGCGGACAGCGCTCCGCGCGATAGCCGGCCGCCGCTGCCGCAAACCTACTCCCTGGAGTGGAATCGGCGTGACATCGACATAGTCGAACCTCCCCGGACGTCTGCGATCTGGAGCAATGCCAGTTTCACTTTATCGCGTCTCGATCGGGTCTCCAATGCTTTGATTCCGGGCGACGGCTGGTATCGTGTCGAGCATTTTCCTTCCGCGCCTGTATTTTGGCAACAGCGGCTTCGGTGGGTTCGGAAGCGTGCTGAATTGCTGCTCATGAATCCCCTTCCGAAGCCGCAACGGCTGCTGCTCACGATGACGGCCGGCTATGGCAATCCGGCGCCCGAACGTCATGTCTCTTTTTTCTTGAACGGGAAGAAATTCGACGAAGTTTGCTTTCGTGGATACACGCGGATGCTGACGAAACCGTTTCAGGCTACACCGCCCTGGAGCCAGGTGGAATTCGAGATCGCCGAGAACGCTTCACCGTTGCCCCGGCGCCACCAGCTTTGGGCCGCCTGGGTCCCACGGGAGCCGCGGAAACTGAACATGGCTGTTTCGGAGGTGGCGTTGCTCGATTCATCGGCCATTGCCGCGGCTTCGTACCTGGATCTCGAGGCGGAGATGAAGAGACCTCACGGCTTCCTGGAGGGCATTTACCCGGATCGTTGGATGGGCAGCGGTGCTGCGGTCGACCTGCAACCGTGCCCCGATGCGTGGCACGTGCAACTTTCCGGAGTCCTCGTCAGAGCCCCCGGCTTCTCGGTCCCGTATCACATCGGTTTGGCGGTGGATGATCGACTCATTGGGACTGCGGTCATCGACAAGTTTGGCCCATTTAAGGTCCTGGCCCCTATCGCGCCCGCGTTCGCAGCATCGCATCTTGGACAAACGGTAAGGCTGGTGCTTGCGCCCGAATCGACTTTCGTCGGACAGAATGGCGACCCGCGGCGATTGTCAGTCCGGTTGGACGGCGTTGGCTTTCGATAGTGCCCGTCTTGGCTTTCGGTCGCGATTGATACGAAGGGAGTAGGCGAATGAGCCTAACGATGAACGACGCTTTTCCCGCCGCCAGTCCAACTCGAGCCATGCGCCCGCGTTCTAAAATCCTGGCCGTATTGCCCGCGTACAACGAGGAGGCTGGGATTGGCAATCTGCTGGCGCGTGTCAGAAATTCGATGTTCGAGGCCTGGCTGGATTTCGAAATCATTGTCGTGGACGATGGCAGCAGCGACCGGACGCGCCAGGTTCTCGAAGAATGCGCCCTCAGCATTCCCGTGATCGTCTGCAGCCACACCGTGAACCAGGGACTCGGCGCCGCTATCCGCGACGGCCTGCACGCGGCGCTGGCGCGCGCCCGTGACGACGGCATCATCGTCACGATGGACGCGGATCAAACGCACTCCCCCGGTTTGATCCTGCGAATGGCCCGGATGATTCAAGAAGGTTTCGATGTGATCATCGCATCGCGCTACCAACCCGGCGCCAGGGTCCTGGGTGTCCCTTGGAGTCGCAGACTGATGAGCTTCGCTGCCTCCGTCCTGTTTCGTATCATGTTCCCGACACCCGGAGTACGCGACTTCACCTGCGGGTATCGCGCGTACCGGGCGGGCGTGCTGAAGAAGGCAATCGCCCATTACGGCGCCTCCTTCGTCGATCAAAATGGCTTTCAATGCATGGTGGACATCATCCTCAAACTGCGAAAACTGGATGTCATTTTTGGTGAGATCCCCATGCTGCTTCGCTACGACCTGAAGGCGGGCGCCAGCAAAATGCGGGTTTACAACACGGCCAGGAATACCCTGGTGCTGTTAGCCAAGAGGCGTGTAGGACGATGAGGGCGGATCCAAAATCCAACCCCTTTGGACAAGAGTATTTTCAGCAAGTTTACCGGCGCTACGACGCGCAAAACCCCTCGTATAAATTGGCCTTTTACAGACGGCTGGTTTCCAGGTGGGTGCGCCCCGCCGGGCAGCCGAAAATCTTGGATATGGGGTGCGCCTTTGGAAGATTCCTTGGCACCATGGAAGCGCCGTGGGCCGGGTTTGGCGTCGATATCAGCGAGTACGCCATCGGGATCGCCCAAAAACTGGTTCCCCAAGCCACATTCAGCGCGGCGCCTTGCACTGCCATACCGTTCAAAGGCCCGTTCGATGCAATTGTGTCCTTTGACGTGCTGGAACATGTTCCCGACCTCGCGGCGGTGGCATCATTTGTCGGAGAGGCGCTCCAGCCTGGCGGCATTCTTGTCTTTGTCGTCCCCGTCTACGACGGCCCGTTGGGATGGCTTGTGAACTTGTTGGACCCAGACCCCACGCACATTCACAAAAAGGGCCGCGAGTTTTGGCTGTCCTGGGCGGCAAGGCACTTTCAGGTTGTAGAATGGTGCGGCATCTTTCGCTATCTGCTGCCGTATGGTCCATACGTCAACTGGCCGACGCGCTGGTTGAGAAGTATGTCTCCTGCCATAGCTGTAGTGGCGCGGAAACCCGACTCCGTGGTCCCACAGACCCATAGCAGTCTCTCTCAATAGATCGCCGGCGTCGCCGCCCGATTCAACATTCCGGAGCGCGCCTATAGGCCCTCCGGCCGCAACTCTGCCATCACGGAGGCCTGCTTCTAATAATCCGCGACCATGCTATGTTCCCGGCAAGCCGTTTCGGCTCCGACAAAACGCTTGGCTCAGTTCGTCCATCGTGACCTGCCGCCGGCCGCTCGATGCCAACACTTCGAGAGACCTATTCAGCAGGCTGGTCTTATAACTCAGTCCCACGTCGAGCCGCTCTAGAGAACAGTGGTAATCCGGCGGCAAATCGCCGGTCGAAGCAACATCAGCCGGATGAATCACGTAATAGAAAAAACGGCGGGTGGAGAGCGCGTTCCGCAGGAGACGGAGATGTCCGTCACGAGATAGTACAAACCCGAGGGTATGCCACATCGCGATCGGAATCAGCCCTGCCGTGGTAGGAACGGGCAATTCAACCACGCCGTCTTCATCCATGGTTGGCTCGCGAGAATGCAGAAGTGGAACGAGCCAGTCTCTACGGCGGAGCATGTTCAGCACTTTTGGAATCCGGTTCAGATGGTTAAGCGAAGCCTTGCCGAGCATCGCGTACATCAAGGGTGAGGGAAATGCCGAGGCGTCGTACGCATAACCCAACCGGCTCAGAACCGGGAAATAGTGCTCGGTATAACTCCAGGCGGGCGCGACGAACCCGACCGGAGGCTTTCCAGTGACAGCCGCGATGGCATCGTGCGCGCGCGTGATCTCAGTATTAATTACCTCAGGCGGCATCCCTCCCAGACCGAGGTAATGATGCCAGGAATGGTTTCCCAATTCGTGGCCGGCTTCCGCCAACTCTCGTATCCGGCGCCTGGCTACAGCCGTCTCCAGATCCTTGCCGATCACGAAAACCGTATACCGGATGTTCCATTTGGCGGCTGCCTCTAATAACCGGTCCAGCACAAGTCCGAAAGCCGGATCATCGAATCCGGCAGGCCAGCCAGCCGCCTCCGCGAAACTATCGAGGTGCAGGCAGACCGAATAGAGGCGATCAGACTCCATGGGTATAGGGGCTCTCGAGGTTCAAGCTGTACTCGACCTCCCGGTTGTCCAGGATATTTGCCTCCTCCCGATGCCACCCGAAAGTGCTATAGAGGAGCTGCGTACCTAGATTGGCGCTCTCGACAGTCACTCGAACCGCGCGAGCGTCCCGCTCACGGCACATGGAGACCACATTGGCGAGCAAATCGACGGATATGCGGATCCCCTTCTTCCTGAAGAGAGTTGCGCCAACATCCGCCAGCACGCCCATAGATAGGATCTCCGCAACACCGGATCGCGATTCGATGTTGGAACGATTTCGAATTCGCCGCCACGCTTCCCAGACGGCTGAAACCCTCTTGGGGTTAGTGAGGACCGACCAGCCGACAAGCCACGCTACCCAGAACGGCCGCTGCAACGCCGGCGCAAGAAATCCGCCTGGAGTCAGAGTCGCCGCGGCGAAACCGGCCGGGTGGTTATCCACATACGCCACGGCGCCAAAAAGGAAACCCGATGCAGGCAGGTAACCGTAATAGAATCCCTCAGCGAAGCGCCGGCCTAACAAAGGTATTGGACTATGGCCAAGGAGGGCTCCATGCAAATAAGCCAGATCGGCGGCAACAGGCAACCGTTGCCGGTCGAACAGCCTGATTTCGTAGTTGAGGCTCATGCGGGGAAATGCAACGCGAAGCAGGTTTCTCTTCTGCCGCAAGATTCAGTAAAGGGTGAATGGTAACATATGGTCCGTTGGAAAATCAAAGGCGGAGCGCGCGCTATTTCGCTTTGGGGCTTGCTTTCCGTCGCAATGATATCGTTAATCGCTCAGATGAATGCCGCTGGGGATTACATGCTTCCCTTTATTTGGTTCGGAGCCATGATGGCAAACCGCGGCAGGTCTGCATCACTTAGCCTTGGGCGGACCGCATCCGCCAGGCGGTGACCGATTACAGAGAGATGCAGCGCCTCATCGAAGAAGTCTCCGAGCTCCGGTGGAAACGTCTCCGCGAAACCGAAGAGCCGGAAAGGTTGCATCGTCGAGTCTGGCGCCAACCACCAGCCGTGGTTGCGGAATCGCTGCCGGCAGGCCCATTGGGCATATTCGGACCTGGTGTCATGATATACTCGACCTGTCGGCCCTGGAAGCGATGGGGTGTTTTGGCATGGCACCGCGGAGATTACTGGTCTATGACGAGAGAAGAAGCTTCAGCCCTGGTGCAACAGGCTATCAAGGAGATTAACTCTTTACGAGACGCGGACAACACTGTGCCGACAGACCGCAACGTCAGGCTGACGGGCCCCGATGGAGCACTGGACTCCATGGAGACGGTGAATCTGGTGACGTATTTGGAGGCCTCATTGGAGAGAGCGGTTGGCAGCCGGGTAACAATCGTCACGAAGAATGTCTTGAGCGGCGCCGATCCGGCGCTCGAATCCTCCGATCGTCTCGTGGAGCACATCGTCGCTCTGTGCGGCGGCGCCGCACACTGACCCGGCGGGTGGTTCAGCATGTCTGACGAGCGGGAAGACGAGAAGGCCGTCCTTGTGGCCGGATCGAACGGTGTGTTGGGCGTCGCGCTATGCCGGCAGTTTCTCGACACAGGGGCGACTGTTTTCGGCTGTAGCCGCCGTCCTCCGGAACGACAGCACGAGCGGTTTCGACACTGGGAGTTCGATCTTTCGAGCGAACAGGGGGTCCTCAGCCTTATGGAACGCATGGATGCCGCCGAGGCCAGGGCCGATGTGCTGATCCTCAATATGGCTGTGAGTTCATCTGCGTTGATCGCAGAACTCAGAGAAAGCAGCCTGCTCGAAACGCTCTGCCATAATTTAGTGGGTCCAGCAGTCTTGATCCGGGAGAACGCCCGGCGCATGTTGCCGCGACGCTACGGCCGGATCGTTGCCTTAAGCAGCATCCGGGTTGCCGAGCTTGCCACCGGCGCCGGAGCTTACTCCATCTCCAAGGCCGCCGAAGAGCAACTGATTCGTCAAACGGCTCTCGAGTTTGGGAAGTACGGCGTCACGGCTAACGTGGTGCGCATTTCCGTGATGGAGTCCGGGCTGGCGCGGCAACTCCCGGAGCGCGCACGCGCCCAGATCCTCGACCGTTGCGCAATCAAGAGAGTCTGTACTCCCGAGGACGTGTGCAACGCTGTGCGGTTCTTTGCCAGCGCCGGGAGCTCCTATCTCACTGGACAGACTTTGAACCTGGGGTTTATTTAGGTTGGCGGCGACCCAATGAGCATTCATTCCAAAGTCGTGGCAACGGGCCATTTTTTGCCGGAAATCGAGATTCGGAACGCAGATCTTACCCAGTTTCCGCCGGCATCCATCGCGCTGATCGAGGAGAAGACTGGCGTCCGCGCCAGACGTCATGCCCCGCGCTCGCAATGCACCTCGGATCTGGGCGCGCTGGCGTCCAGGGAATGCCTCGATCGCGCCGGTTTCGACGCCGCGAACCTGGATGTTTTGATTCTGGCCACATCGTCTCCCGATCGGATTCAGCCTGCGACCGCCACGCGCGTGCAACATTTCATCGGCGCCACGCGCGCCTATGCGTTCGACGTGAATTCCGTCTGCAGCGGCGGCATTTACGCGATGCAACTGGCGGATGCGCTGATTCGTTCCGAGTCCGCCAGGTCCGCCCTGGTGGTGGCCTCCGAAGTCTACTCACGCTTCCTGAACAGGATGGATTTTGCCACGTATCCCTACTTCGGCGACGGAGCCGGAGCGGTTCTGCTCACCCGGTCCAATGAGGGTCCCGGAATTCTGGATTGCGTGCTTGGCAGCGATGGCGCCGGCGCCGATCTGATTCGTATCCCTGCCGGCGGATCGATGCTGCCATACGCCGATATGACGAACCCTAGCGATGCGTTCTTTAAGATGAGAGGTAAAGAGGTCTTTCAGTTCGCGGTTGAAAAAGGGCCTTCCGTGATCGCTGCGCTCGAAACCCGTTGCGGGCTGAAGGCAGAAGAGATTTCATGGGTTGTTGCACATCAGGCTAATGTAAACATCCTCAAGGAAATTTCGGCAAAGTGCGGCATCCCGTTTCACAAATTCCCGGTCAACCTCGATCGCTACGGTAACACCGCCGCGGCGTCCGTGCTGATAGCCTTCGATGAATTGATGACATCCGGAAACACGAGGCCGGGAGAAGTAGCCATTCTAGTAGCCTTTGGTGGGGGGTTATCCTGGGGGGGGCTGGCGCTGCGGTTGTAAGCCGCGGAGACCATAAAGACTCGTGGGCAGCTATGCGGCCCGGAGTTCCGGCACTTTTGAATCGACTGGCCTGAGTCCTCGGAACCAGTGGCGAAACGAGTCAGCCAAGGCGGCAGTTGGAACCGGACCGCTTCGGGCGCCGGTCACTCCGCTAGCGGGAGTTTACTGCCAACTCCAGATTCGTAGCCCGCACCTCCGGATAACCTACTGAAAAGTCACCACTTGTCACCGCTCTTGCGGTTCACTTGTTGTATTACCCTATTTGAGGCC
>JBEKYD010000168.1:0-22085 GCA_049511335.1 Bryobacteraceae bacterium
AATGCCTATTTTACAGGTGTTTGAACGGCCTAACGTCCAAATGGAAGCAGGCCTCGACCCTAACCAACTGAATCTGTTCGACTTTTAACGGGACAGCTGTGCGTCTGTCCCACCGGGTTTCCGCGTTGGCAATCTACAGTTTGGATGCAGGCCAAAGGCCTACGCCACTCTCACTTTTTGGTTAAGTCCTGCCACTTGGCCCAATCGGCGTCGGCGCCGGTTTTGTCCCCCAGCAGGCGGCGGGCCATGCTGCGGTTCTGGTAGGCATTGGCGTAGGCGGAGTTGAGGCGGATGGCCTGATCGAAATCGGCCACTGCCTCCTTATATTGGAGCAATCTCAAGTACGCATAGCCGCGGGCGTTGTAAGCGAGGGACAAATTGGGGTCGAGGCGGACGGCTTCGTCGAACTCGGCGATGGCCTCGCGAAACTGGTTGGCGTCTAACAGCTTGCGCCCGCGGACATGGTGCACGATGGCGGCTTCCTGGGGGCTTTGCAGCGCGGGGGCGGGAGGCGCCGGCGCCGGCGGCAAGGGTTTGGGCTGCGGCGGTTCCACCTTAGGCGCAACCGGTTCCGGTTTGAGCTGCGGCGGTTCCGGCTTAGGCGCAACCGGCTCTGGTTTGGGCTCCGGCGGCGCCACCGCGGGCGCGGCGGGCTGGGTCGGCGGCGTGGGTTCGGTTTGAGGCGCCGCTGGCTCTGGTTTGGGCGCGGCTGCTTCGGGTTTGGGCGCCGGCAAGGTGATCGCGCCGGTATCGGGAGCGCTCTCGATGGCGTGCTCGCGGGCGACGGTATCCTTCACCTTGGTTTGGGCGAGATCGAGCAGTTGCTGGGCTTCCTGGTTGGAAGGATCGAGGGCGACGGAGCGTTTCAAATCGGCGAGCGCTTCATCGTAGCGGCCGAGGTGAAAGAAGGCGTTGCCGCGGGCCAGCCAGCCAACCGGCGAGGTGGGGTCGAGGGTGATGGCCATGGTGTTATCGGCGAAGGCCTTTTCGTGGTCGCCCATGGCGTGATAGGTGGCGGCGCGGGCTACGTAAGCATCGGGATTGCGAACGTCCATGAGCACGGCCTGATTGCGGTCGGCGAAGGCTTCGGGTTGTTTGTCGTGACGGGCGTACACGGCGCCGCGCGCGAGGTACAAGCGGACGTCCTTGGGATCGTAGCGCATGGCCGCGGTGTAATCGGCGATAGCGCCGTCATCGTCGCCGAGGCGTTCGCGAACGGCGCCGCGGGTTCGCAAGGCGCGTGGATCCTCGGGTCGGAGGCGGACAGCGGCGTCGAGATCGGTCCGCGAGCGCTCGAAATCGGCCAGGCCGGCGTAGCAGAGCCCGCGTTCCACGTAAACATCCTGGTAGTCGGGGCGATGGCTCAGGCAGATGGTGAAATCCTCGATGGCCTCGCGGTATTTGGCCTGGTATTCGAGGGCAATGCCGCGGCCTTTGTAGGGCTCGGGGTTATCCGAGCGAAGCTTGATGGCCTGGGTGAAATCGTCGATGGCCTTGGGGTACTGGCCGGTGGCCAGGTACGCGTTGCCGCGCGCGGTATAGGCCTCGGTCTTTTCGAAGTGAAGGCCGATGGCGGTGTTGTAATCGGGGATGGCGCGGGCGGAGGCGCCGATGGCGGCGAAGAAATCGGCGCGGGCCAGGTAGCTGGCGGGATCGCCAGGCGCGACTTGAACCGCATGGTCCAGGTCGGAGGAGGCTTTGTCGCGTTCTCCCTGGGCGCGGTAGTCGGCGGCGCGGGCGCGATAGGCGGGGGCGTTGGAGGGATCGAGCTGGATGGCTTCGGAATAGGCGGCGATGGCGTCGGCGCGCTGGCCGCGCTTGTCGTCGTCGACGCCGCGCTCGTAGGCGGCTTGGGACTTCCTCTTGTCGACCTTGGCGTCATCTGCGGCGAGCGCGCCTGCCACGTTGGCGGCGATCGGCATCGCTAGCGCCATGGCCAGCCAACCACGCCATTGAATTCTCCCGGTTTGGGCCATGAAATTAGTGTACACTTCCCCGGCAAAAAACTCGGACAATAAGGGTATGAGCGACTCCGCATTCAACGCGCCGCGGCTGGCCATCAACCGGGTATACACCCGCAGGGGGGACGCGGGGGAAACCAGCCTGGTGGGCGGGCAAAGGGTTCCGAAAGACGCCCGGCGGATTGAAGCTTACGGCACCGTGGACGAGTTGAACGCTTACGTAGGGCTGGCGCGGGCGACGCTTGGAGAAGCGGCCGCGCGGTGCACTGCGCTTCAAGAGCTCGCGCCGATATTGTTGCGGGTGCAGCATGAGCTGTTTAACCTGGGCTCGATTTTGGCCACGCTGCCGGAGGATCAGCATCCGCGGCAGCCGCGGGTGACGGGGGCGGAGATCGAGCGGTTGGAGCGGGAGATCGACGGCATGAACGAGGCGTTGCCGCGATTGCGCTCGTTCGTGCTGCCGGGCGACAGCCGGCTGAACGCCGAGCTGCACGTGTGCCGGACGGTGTGCCGGCGGGCGGAACGGCTGCTGGTGGGTTTGGCGCGTGACGAGGCGATACCGGCGGAGGCGGTCCGTTACCTGAACCGGCTGAGCGACGCTCTGTTTGTATGGTGCCGCTGGGTGAGCAACGTGAGCGGGGTGGCGGAAACGCTATGGGAGCCGGAGCGATCGGCTACGGGGCAGGCTGTGTCGGGGCAGAAGGCGGAATGAGGAGAGGGACGGAACAGGAAGTCGGAAGCCAGAAGACGGAAGCCTCGCGGTGGGGCAGACCATCGTTTCTTGTGGTCTGCCATGCAGCTCGCACTAGACCAGATCCAACAGCATGGGAAAAAAGCCTGGCTGGCAGACCACAAGAAACGATGGTCTGCCCCACACCAAATGCCATTTGGCGGCAGCCCCTGCAAGTCATGAGAAGAAGCCCATGGCGCTGATTGCGGTTTCCGGGCATCCGGGCTGCCGCTTCGAGGAGGTGGCGCGGATCGCGGCGCGGCGTCTGAAATTCGAGCTGGTGACGCAAGCGCGGGTGCGGGAGCTGGCCGGCGAGGAGTTCGGCAAGGACGCGCCGGTGCCCGACAAAGCGTATGCCAGCCTGGCGACTTCGATACTGGCGCGCCTGGGGACCGAGCATCACCTGGTGTTTTGCGCGGATGGCGGCGAGGTGCAAGCCCGGCATTTTCCGGGGATGCTGCGGGTGCACGTGGTGGCGCCGGAAAACGTGCGCATCGGCAACCTGATGCTGGACCATCGCCTGGAGCGGGCGGCGGCGCGGCGGTTGCTGCTCGATCTGGAATCGGCCTCGCGGGCCGAGCGCAAGGCCCGGTACGGCAAGACCAAGGCCACGGCGGAGCTCTTCGACCTGGTGCTGAACGCGGAGGCGCTATCGAGCGAACAGATGGCCGCGCTGATCGTGCGCGGGGTGGAAGATACCGGACTGGCGGAGCGCGGCTACCTTTCGGCCGCGGCGGATGCGCAACTGCAGTTTCAAATGCGGCTCAAACTGGCCCGCCACGGCATCGTTCCGCCCGATAAAATTACGCTGCGGAAAAAGATCTTCGCCAACCAAAGCGAGGAGATCTTCGCCAACCTGCTGGATTTTTATCGCATCGCTTGGGAATACGAACCGCGGAGCTTCGCCGTGCAGCACGACGAAAATGGAAACGTTACAGAGGCGTTTACCCCGGACTTCTACCTTCCGGAATTTGATTTGTATGTCGAACTAACTACCATGAAACAATCCCTTGTAACTCGTAAGAATCGCAAGGTACGTTTGCTGCGCGAACTCTATCCGCAGCTCAACATTCAAGTGTATTATCAGAAAGACTTCGAGAACCTTGTGTTCAAGTACGGACTGGCCGGGCAGCCGGCGAAAGTATGAGCGGCGAGACGCTCGCCGGCGTGGAGCGCGTTCTATTCACCGAAGAGGAAATCGACGCGCGCATCCGCGCGGTGGCGGCGAAAATCTCGAGCGACTACCGCGGCAAGACCATCAAGCTGGTGGGTGTGCTGAAAGGATCCATCTTCTTTCTCACCGCGCTGGCGCGCTATCTGGAGCCGCCGGTGAAGATCGATTTTCTCGGCATCTCCAGTTTTTCCAACAAAAGCGGGGCTCCCGGGCTGGTGCGGATTGCCAAAGACCTGGACGAAAGCATCGAGTGCGAGGACGTGCTGCTGGTGGAAGACATTGTCGACACGGGCTTCACCTTGCGGTATCTTTTGCAAACGTTGGCAGGGCGCGCGCCGAACTCGCTGGCGGTGTGCACCTTTCTCGACCGCAATTCGCGGCGCATCGTGCAGGTGCCTGTCGACTATTGCTGCTTTGAAATTCCGGACCGGTTCGTGGTGGGTTTCGGATTGGATTACAACCAGTTATACCGCAATCTCGGTTTTGTAGCCGTATGGAAACATGACAAGGGTTAAGAAGGCCACTTTGGCTGCAAACTTTCTTGAGAAATAAACCTCGCTTTATCCACTTCAGATCTAGAATGAATGTTGAAAACGGAAAGCGAGGGGTAATTGTGAAGTCTTCCGTTCTATTCATCTCCGGTTATCCGGACGATGCGAACCGCCTCTCTCAAATGCTCGAAGAGCTTCCCCTCGGTTTGGTGCATGTTGCCAACCTGCAGCAGGCGCGCCGCGAGCTGCACCGATGCCCTTACTCGGTGATCTTGAGCGAAGCATTTCTGCCCGACGGAAAATGGGTGGATGCGCTGGACCTGGCCCGGGAATGTGAGGGCGTTGAAGTGATTGTCACCGACCAGGATGCGGACGCCCGATTGTGGGCTGAAGCTTTGAACCTGGGCGCTTACGACGTGCTCAGCCAGCCGTTTTATGAGCCCGAAGTGCGCCGAATTCTGCAAAATGCCTGCTCCCGGCAGGAAGCCACGTCGCGAAGCTGGGCGGCGGCCAACTGAGCGCCGCCGGAGAAAAAGTCCAATGCGAGCCGCCGAGGGAGGCAGGTGGATCTGCGTCAATGGGCGGCTCGGCCGGCTTTTGCAGGCGAAAAACTCTGCTCCACGATAGAAGACCGGGCGGACTGATAAAATTGGACGAGCGTTGTGCTCTCCGGTTCCGTAACTAAAATTATTCCAGCGATTTGCTTTTTGGCCGTGCTGACGGGCTGCAACCCCGGCGCGGAGCGGGCGCCCGCCATTGGGTACGCTTATGCCGGGCCCGAGGCCTTGAAGATTCGCAAGGAGATTTCGACCCAGTCGGCGGTGGTGGGCACGGTCCCGCACGGGCAAAGATTGGAGTTGCTGCAGCAGAGGCGGCGATTCCTGAAGGTCCGCACCGCGGACGGAGCGGAAGGCTGGACCGACGAGACGCAGTTGCTCAGCGAAGGCGATATGGGGCTGCTGCGCGACTTGGCGCAGCGTTCGAGTCAACTGCCGCCGCAAGCCAAGGCCACCGTGCTGGGCGATCTGCGTATGCATATCGAACCGGCGCGTCTGGCGCCCGGCTTTGCCATGATCAAGCCGGGTGAAAAAGTGGACGTGCTGGCGCATACGGCGACTCCGCGCGCGTTCGTACCGCCGCGGACCGCTCTGTTCACGCCGGCGCCGAAAAAGCCGCGGGTGACCGCGCCGAAAAAGCCGCCCAAATACCCGCCTCCGCCGATGCCGAAGCCGCCGCCGGCGCCGGAGAATTGGCTCGAGTTGTCGGGCGTGGATCCGGAAAATGGCGATCCCGGCTGGCGGCGAGGTGGGCTGGGTGCTGACGCGGCCGTTACAAATGGCGATTCCCGACGAAGTTCAGCAGTACGCCGAAGGGCACCGCATCGTTTCGTTTTTCTCCCTCGGCAGAGTGCACGATGGCGATCTCACCAAGGACATCTGGGTGTGGACCACGATTTCCGACTCCGCGCCGCGAACCATCGACTTCGACAGCTTGCGGGTGTTTGTCTGGAGCCTGCGGCACCATCGTTACGAAACCGCGCACGTGGAACACGATTTGGAAGGGCATTCGCCGGTATTGGTGCGCGAAGTGCGCTACATTCCGGGCGTCAGGAACTCCGGCAAGGCGGGCACGTATCCAGGTTTTTCGGTTTGTGAGATGGGGGACGGCGGAGCTCTGGAACGTCACGAATACGCGTTGCTCGGCAACGTGGTGCGGCGGGCGGGAGTAGAGCCGTGCCAGTTGCCGGGGCCCATCTTCTCGTGGCAGACGGCGCCGCAGCCCAACCTGAATCAGCCGGTCCCGATGGCGCCGCCACCCGGGCCCAGCCTGGCGCAGCGAGTTCGAAGCCGGGTGTCGCACTGGTTTGGGAAAAAGTAGGACCGGCCTACCAGCCCACCGGTTCGCCTGGGCGCAGGGGCCAGATTTCGGTTTCCGTGCCGGCGACCAACTCGGCCAGTTTGTCCGGCGTGCCGGTTAATGCGGGGAACGTGCCGAAGTGCATCGGGATCACTTTCTTGGCTTTCAGAAAACGGCACGCGACGGCGGCTTCCACTGGGCTCATTGTGTAGAGATCGCCCATAGGCAAAAAGGCGAGCTCGGGGCGATAGAGCTGCTCGATGAGCTGCATGTCCGTGAAGACATTCGTGTCGCCGGCGAAGTAAATGGCGCGGCCGTCGGCAAACCGCAGCACGTAACCGGCGGCTTCCCCGCCATAGACGATTTTGCCGTCGTCGAGAATGCCGCAGCTATGCACCGCGTGCGTCATCGTGAAAGTGACGTCGCCGATTTTTTGCGACCCGCCCTTGTTCATCGGATGAGTGTTCTTGATCCCCTTCGATTCGAGCCAGTGACAGGTCTCGAAGATGGCCACAACTTCCGAGGAGAAGCGCGAAGCCAGCGGCACGGCATCGTGAATGTGATCGAAGTGGCCGTGCGAAATGCAGATCGTATCCACGCGCTCGAAGCCAAAGCCTTTGGGGAAAGCGGGGTTGCCTTCGGTCCACGGATCCATCAGGAGCACTTGTCCGGAGGGAAGACGAAACTGAACGGTGCCATGGCCAAGCCAGGTGATTTCCATATCCGCGATTATACGCGTGTTTCGAAACGGCTGATTCTACGTTGAATTGACGGCGCTTAGAGGCGCCTTTTGAGGCGTCTTTCGGAACCGTTTCTCCCGTCACCATTCATTCAGCGGTGACTCGTACCGTATCGACCGGCGAGAATAGTACTCCGGATCGGCAAACTTCTCCCGAAAGATCCGTTCCCAGCGGGCATCCTCTTTGCAGAGAGCGCAATTGCCGCACCGGCAGCGCCTGCCTTGCGACTTGTTTTCGGGCAACTGGAAAACCGGACGCGAATCGGCGCGGAACCTTGGCATGCGTGGGCTGCGTAACCGACCAACGGGTGAATCCAGCTTTGCAATCCGGTGTTCCATAGGCGTGGAATCGGAGTGTTCCATATCTGCTTTCCTTGCGGCGCACTTTAGCGTACTTGACCCGTGCGTCAATGCCGGGGCACCTTAAGATGACAACAATGCCCCGACGCCGGTTGTGATTTTGGCTTCCCCGTTGGAAGCCGCCGACATAGGCAAGTATCCGGCCAGTGGCGCACGAAAAGAAGTCCAGTACTGTACCGCGGGAGTACTGGCATGCGAGGCAGGCGCGACATCGCGATAATTCTAGTGGCCGTTTCCAGTCCGGCGCGCGGGGACTCTAGTACGCTATCCACTACTAACCTGACTATCCCCAGCGGCGATTGTGCCTGAATACTCGCTGTTAGGGGCTGCGCAATCAAAGGGTTCGCAAGACCACCGAAGGATAGAAGCCTGGAAAGCCGAGGCAGCGCCCGCTTTCCCCTCACCCTGGATATCTGGTACTTCCTCTCGGGTCGCGGCAGATCCACCGAGATGGGCTCGGGCCGCACCAGTTACGGCGCCTTCGGTCCCGGCGGCCCTACGGCCGGCACAGCGAGGCAGTGAAGAACTGACTGGCTATCGTTCGGGAACGATCCGCAACCCGGCTAGCGGTTATCTTCGTCAGTTTGCAGTCGGGATTCTGGCCGCGTCGTCAACCACGACGACTTCTACTGGACCGCGACGGCTTTCGATCCTGAGCCCCAATTGTTCCCGTAGGGCTCTTTGCCATAGGGTGAACGAATCGGCGCCCAACTCCGGTCTGATGTCGGCGGTGAAGTCGTAAGTGCCCGGAAGGCCGGTTTTGTCCAATACCGGAATGGCCGGGCCGCCAGCTCTGCCGGGTTGGCCTGGGTCGTCTAATATCGGAATGGACAACTGAACTGCCAGGAAGTCGGCGAACTGACGCATATCCCCGTGGAAATGAAGCCCCGCTCCACCCCTGGCCGTTTCTCCGTTCTTCATTGGGTGGATTTTGGGGCCAGCCCTATCGGCCACCAGTTCGTACGCCCGCATTTCCCTGGTTTCGCCGTGCTGCTTCAGGTGGAACCGCTCGGCGAGGAGTGTTCCGAGCATCAGGTCCAGTTCCTCCCTAACGACCGGGTCGCCCGTCCGTGCTTCGATGTCGTATTCGTCCTGGTCGAGCCAGCTTGGTCCGAGCACTTGGCGCACCTGGAGCCGATACGCCTCGGATACGAGGCGCCTCAAGGTGGCATTTCTGGCGGTAATCCCGGAGGGCGAAACCGCAAACTGGTTGTTGTAGTCCGCTCCGATCTGGCGTTGGCTGGGTTTCACCGATGCAGTTTCGAATGCCAGTGCCTTTGGAGACTGGCCAGCGGCCGCAGAACTCAGCAGGACCAGCGAAGTAAAGAACAGCAATGCACGCATGGCCTATAATTTAGTCCTAACTACTCTGGCACGCAACGAGCGATCTGAGGATCGGCGAACAGCAGCCCCAGGAGCTCGCCTCACTCCACGTCAAACAACATCTTGAATCCGTAGTCCATATGGAGTTGCTGATGGCAGTGGAAAAGCGTGAGACCATCCAAGGCCGGCGTCACATCCACTTCGATTTTGCGGAAACCCTTCACCAGCACGACGTCTTTCAAGACCCCCGCCGTTGCTTTGCCATGAACGTTCGTCAGTTCAAAACTGTTCCGGTGCAGATGAACCGGGTGCGCGTCGTCGGTCTGGTTGTCGAACACGAGCCGATAGCGGCGGCCCTTTTGAAGCCTTCGCGGCTCGGCTTTCCGGTCGAAGCCGGCCCCGTTGATGGTCCAGCGATTGAACCCACCCGTGCCGCCGTTGATCTTGCCGAAAGCCAGCGGAATGGTCTCATCGGGTGGCGAGACGGCGCGGTTCTGCCCGAAGAGAGTGTAATCCCAGGGTTCCTGGCGCGGCCTTACCCAGCGGGGTGAACCGGTCTTGCCGTCGTATTCCACTACGATCCCCATGCCGTTCTGGCGGTCGTCGTCATGCGGTGTGCCCAGAATCCACACGCCCGGATTTTTCATTTCCACGATGGCGGAAATCCGTTCGGCGGTCCCCAGTTCCAGCACCTCAACGGCCCGCGGTTCGGGCACCGGGTTGCCATCCAGTGCGATCACCTGAAACCGGTGGCCTGGCAAGGCGAACTGAATGTTTTCGGTGGCGCTGGCATTCAAGATGTGGAACAAGACGCGCTCCCTTTGCTTTACGCGAACGGGCTCGCCATAGCCCAGGCATTTGCCGTTGATGGTGAATCGCTGATATCCAATTTCCCACCCGTTGGGCTTTGCCTGTCTCTGCTGGAATTCTTTGGTCTTGCGCGCCGTCTCGGCATCCACTTCTTCTTCCATCTCTTCGGCCCCGAAAAACGGCTCAAATTCGTGGGTTGCCAGAAACACCTCGCGATCGTATTGACCGGGGTTGTTCTTGGGTTCGATGTAGACAAATGCAAACTGCCCGGTATAGGTGCCGCGGTTGGTATCGGACATCGACATGACATGCGTATGCACGAAACGGGCGCCCGCCGGTTGCGGCGTCAGCCGATACCGTATGTGGCCATGGGCGGGGACCGCGAGGCTTTTCTCTTCTTCCGCCCCGTCCACCGACGCTGGAATAATCTGCCCATGCCAGTGGACCAGTTCCGGAGTATCCGTTTCGTTAAACAGATCGACAGTGACGGGAACGCCCTCGCGAAGGCGGATGAGCGGGCCAGGCACGCTTCCGTTGTATCCGAGAGTACTGATGACGTGACCTTTGGCGATGTCCGCCAACACGGGACCGATGCGCAGCGTCAGATCCGCCGGCCCGCCAAGGGTGTTCTCATCGGACCGCCCGGCGTCCGGCCCGGCCGGGCGGCCGCACGCGGCTAGCAAAAGGCCGGATGCAGCCGCGGCGCCCGCGAAGAAGTCGCGGCGGGTGGTTTGAGATGGGTGCATAGTTTGGTTCCTCCCGACGTTCTACCGCGGCGGCTCTTGACAACCGCCGCCGTTCGTGGTCATCATAGCATCACAGTTCGTAAACGGATGTCGAAATCGAAAGCAGACTGCGAAAATAACGGAGCCGACCGCGACTTGTACTCGGGACTGATCCGGCTCCATGTTCTCCACCATGCCGTGGAAGGTCCCATCTTTGGCCTGGGCATGATCGAGGAACTGGCGCGTCACGGATACCGCATCAGCCCGGGCAGTCTGTATCCCCTTCTGCAGGGGCTCGAAAAAAAAGGCTATCTGCGATCGGCCGAGCAGCGGAACGGCAGATCGCTGCGCCGATTGTACCGCGCGACGCCGCTGGGCCGGAAAGCTCTGGCGGCATCGAAAAACAAAGTGCGTGAGCTTTTTCACGAACTCATCGAAGGTGACTAGTTCAAGTGCCGATTCAGCACGCTGTTTCTGAGATTCGCTCACGGATTCCGGGCGGGACCGAACCAAACAGGAACGTAAGCGACGGACGCCGGCAACCGCTCCCTGACGGTCGCGGCTCGGCTGATTTGGCGGAGATTCGAGGATGACGGAACTGCACTCGAAGGCGGCAAAATACCTGGGAGCGATCGCCGCCGCCATGGGAACTTTGGCGGCGCAGCCCGCGCCTTCAACCGATCTGACCGTCGGCCAGGCAGTCGAAGCGGCGCTGAAAAATTATCCGTCGATCCGCGTTACGCAGGAACAAATGAATGCCGCCGCGGCCCGGATCCGTCTGGCGCAAACCGCCTATCTGCCGCGGATTGACGGTCTGGCGCAGGTGAACCGCGCCACGCGGAACACCTTCTACGGGCTGTTGCTTCCGCAAAGCGTCATCCCCGGCGTGGATGGCGTTGCGGCGAACAATCTCGGCTCCGTCTGGGATAGCGCCCTGGGCGTTCTGGTCGCCTGGCAGCCGTTCGACTTCGGTTTGCGCCGCGCCAACGTAGCGGTTGCCACGGCGGCGCGCGACCAGGCGCAGGCGTCCATGAACCGGACGCGCTATGAGGTTTCGGTGGCAACGGCGGATGCGTTCCTGACGGTGGTGGCGGCCCAGCAGACGGCGGAGGCAGCGCGGGCCGCGGTCGACAGTTGGCAAATACTTCTGAAGAGCATTCATGCTTTGACGGCGGCGCAACTGCGGCCGGGGGCGGATGAATCGAGGGTGCAAGCGGAGTTAGCGGCGGCCGAGACGCAACTCGCCCAGGGAGAGGAGGCAATTGAAATCGCTCGCTCTAATGTGGCCCAGTTCGTCGGCCTCGACCCGGCTCAGCTCAATCTGAGTCCCGGCAAGCTGGCCGATCAAGCGCCGCCGGACCGGCCCGAGCCGCCGCTCGAAATCGGCGCCAATCCGCTCGCCATCGAGCAGAATGCCGCGATTGCACAGCAGCAATCGCAACTGAACGCGCTGGAACGCACGTATTATCCGCAGTTCCTCGTCCAAGGCTTGGCGGCTGCGCGCGGGACCGGCCTGCTAAGCGATGGTTCGCGACTCGGCGGATTGAATGGTCTAGCGCCTACAACCCAAAACTACGGGATTGGACTTACAGTCACGTTTCCGGTGATGGATAAGTTCGCGATTCGAGAGCAGCAAGCCATCGAGTCCGCCAACATTCGAGCCGGACAAGCCCAATACCAGGTGATCGCCGCCAACTTGCGGGCCCAGTTCCATGCCGCGCTGGCGACGCTCACCGGCGCGCGACGCGTGGCCGCCAACACGCCGATCGAAGTCTCTTCGGCCCGCACGGCCCTTGGGCAGGCCACAGCGCGATACCAGTCCGGCCTTGCCCCTATCGACGACGTGGCGCAGGCTCAGCGCTTGCTGGTGCAGGCGCAAATCGACGACGCGCTCGCCCGGCTGAACGTCTGGCGCGCGCTGTTACAAATCGCGGCAGCCCGCGGCGAGCTGCAGCCGTTTCTGACCGAGGCCAGCCAGTGACTTTCCGGAGACGCGAGCTATGCGACTTGTCTTAGCCGCTCTAAGCCGGCCGGTGACGGTGGTGGTTGCGCTCGTCGCCATCGCTTTTTGCGCGCTGCTGGCCGTGGAGCGAATGCCGGTCGATATCTTCCCCCAAGTGGGCGATCCCGCCATCTATGTCGCTCAGCCTTACAGCGGCATGGATCCCGCCCAGATGGAAGGTTACCTGACTTACTACTACGAGTATCACTTCCTGTATATCACCGGCATCGATCACGTGGAAAGTAAGAGCATCCAGGGCGCCGCACTGATGAAGCTGGTGTTTCACGAGGGCACCAACATGAGCCAGGCGATGGCGGAGACCGTCGGCTACGTGAACCGGGCTCGCTCCTTCATGCCTCCGGGCACCGTCCCTCCTTTCATCACCCGCTTCGATGCTGGCAGCGTGGCTGTCGGCCTATTGGTGTTCCGCAGCGCCAGCCACACCCAGGGCGAACTGCAGGACTATGCCCTCAATCGCGTGCGTCCGCTGTTTGCCACGCTTCCCGGCGTGTCTGCTCCGCCGCCGTTCGGTGGAAACCAGCGAACCATAGTCATCACTCTCGATCCCGAGAAGCTGCGCCAGTATCAGATCTCGCCGGAAGAAGCCATCGCCGCGGTCAGCAAGTCCACCCTGGTGGTGCCTTCCGGCAACATGTGGACCGGCAAGGTGGAGCGCATCGCCCGCACCAATGCGGCTTTGGGCGGCAACCTTCCCGAGTTGCTGAGTACGCCCATCCGGCCGGCTTCCGGCGCCGCCGTTTATTTGCGCGATATCGGCGCCATCGAGAGCGGCACGGATATCGTTTCCGCCTACGCCCACGTGGACGGCAAACGCACCGTCTATATTCCCGTCACCAAGCGCTCGGACGCCTCCACCCTGGCGGTGATCGACGCCGTAAAAGCGGCGATTCCCGAGTTCCGCAAGGCCGTTCCCGAAGACGTGGATGTGAGCCTCCAGTTCGATCAGTCTCCCTACGTCACCAACTCCCTGCGCGGCCTGGTGGTGGAAGGCCTGCTCGGAGCGGCTCTGACTGGCCTGATGGTGTTGATCTTCCTGCGCGACTGGCGCAGTGCCCTGATCGTGATTCTGAACATTCCGTTCGCGCTACTTAGCGCCGTGGTTCTGCTCTGGGTTACTGGTCAGACCATTAACATCATGACCCTGGGAGGCTTGGCGCTGGCTGTCGGCGTGTTGGTGGATGAGGCCACCGTCGAGATCGAAAATATTCACAGCCACATGCTTCCCGGCGTGTCGCGCGCGCGCGCTGTTGTGGAAGCATGCAGCCGCACCGCCATCGCTCGCCTGCTCTCGATGTTCTCGATCCTGGCGGTGTTCGTGCCGTCTTTCTTCATGGTCGGCGTGAGCCGCCAGTTGTTCGTTCCGCTTGCGGTAGCGGTTGGGTTCTCCATGGTCGCGTCCTACCTGCTTTCGAGCAGCCTGGTGCCGGTGTTTTCCGCCTGGCTGATGAGGGAAGCGCATCGCGGCGAAGAGCGGAAAGGTTTCTTCGGGCGTCTGCGGTCCTTCTACGGAAGCTACTTAAATGGAGTCCTGCGGTTCCGCTGGCCGCTCGCGCTCGTGTATCTGGCGACCTCGCTCGGCTTGCTGTACGTTCTGCTGCCACGGATGGGTACGGAATTATTCCCCGACGCCAACGCTCCTTTGCTGCGCATCCGCTTGCGCGCTCCCGCGGGCACGCGCATCGAAGAAACCGAGCGCATCGTGCTGCGCGCGCTCAACGTGATCGAGCGCACGGCAGGCAAAGACAACGTTGTTATCACCAGCGATTTCGAAGGCCTCATCCCCTCCAGCTACCCGGTTGACCTGATCCACCTGTTCACCAGCGGACCGCAGGATGCCATCATCCAGGTTGCGCTGAGACCCGACGCCCCGCGCGGCGAAGCGCTCCGCGAACGCCTCCGCCAGAACCTGCGAAGCGAGCTGCCCGATTGCCAGGTCTCTTTCGAAGCCGGCGACATCGTTACTCAGGTAATGGGCTTCGGTTCGCCCACTCCGGTGGAGGTGGATGTGCAAGGGGCCAGCCTGCAGGACGTGTACGGCTACGCGCAGAAGGTCCGCACCGAGCTTGCCAAGCTGAGTTCCCTTCGCGATCTGCAGTTCCAGCAGGAAATGAACTTTCCCACGCTCGATATCGCCATCGACCGCGACCGCGCCGGACAGTTCGGTCTCACCATGGCCGACGTGGTGCACTCGGTGGTGCCGGCCACTTCTTCCTCGCGCTTCACCGATCCCAATTACTGGCGCGATCCGAATTCCGGCAACGCCTTCCAGATCCAGGTGGAATTGCCGCAGAACCAGTTACAAAGCGTTGCGGACGTGGCCCGCGTCCCGGTGATGCCGGCCGGCCGGCCGAAGCCTTTGCTCGACGATATCGCCGTCCTCAAGCTCGGCACCATGCCGGGTGAAATCGATCGCTACAACGGCCGCCATGTGATCAGCGTCACCGCCAATCTGCACGACATCACGCTCGGCCAGGCAGCCCCTCTGATCCGGAGCGCGGTGGCGGCGGCGGGCGCGCCCGCTCGGGGCATCTCGGTCCAATTCCGCGGCCAGATTCCGCCGCTCGATCTCACCATTTCCGGCTTGCGCGTCGGGTTGCTGCTGGCGGTCCTGGCGATTTTTCTTTTGCTCTCGGCCAATTTTCAATCCATGCGCCTGGCGCTCGCCATCGTCCTGATCGTGCCGGCAGTGCTCTGCGGAGTCTTGCTGATGCTGGCCGCGACCGGCACCACGCTCAACATTCAGTCCTTCATGGGCGCCATCATGGCCATCGGCATCGCCGTGGCCAACTCGATCCTGCTGGTGACATTCGCCGAACGCGCGCGCCGCGAAGGCCGGCCCGTGCTGGAAGCCACGCGCGACGGAGCCACCGGCCGCCTGCGCGCGGTGCTGATGACGGCCTCCGCCATGATCTTCGGTATGATGCCGCTGGCGATCGGCTTCGGCGAAGGCGGTCCACAAGCCGCCCCGCTCGGCCGCGCCGTCATCGGCGGTCTGGCCGTCTCGACCTTTGCCACCTTGACCATCCTGCCTTCGATCTACGCAATCCTGCAGGGCAACGCGTCCACTGTCTCTCCATCTCTCAACCCGATGGACCCCACGAGCCGATATTATGATGCGACGTAGTGTATTCCTCATCCCTGCTCTAGCCATTCTCGGCCAAGCCCAGACCGCCGAATTCGCCACGGTGGTTTCCAAGCAGGCCTCGCTCACGGTCGAGCTGCCGGCCGAGATTTCGCCCTTCCAGACGGTCTCGCTGCACGCCAGGGTGCCGGGCTACGTCGAACGCGTGCTGGTGGATCGCGGCAGCGTGGTCAGGGAAGGCGAGATGCTGATCGAGCTGAGCGCGCCAGAGATGCAGGCGCAGATCGCCGAAGCCGAATCCAAAGTGCAGGCCGCCGAGGCGGACCGGGTGCAGGCCCAGGCCCAACTCTCCGCCGCCCAAAGCACCTACGAGCGGACCGCCGAAGCGGCCCAAACGCCCGGGGCCGTTGCCGGCAACGATCTGGTTTTGGCTCAGAAACAAGTGGACGCGGCTCAGGCGTCGGTGAACTCGCGCGAAAAGGCCCGTGCGGCGGCCCAATCGGCAGTGAAGGCGCTCGAGGACATGCTGGCGTATCTGAAGATCGCCGCGCCGTTCGATGGCGTGGTTACCGACCGGCTGGTGCATCCGGGCGCGTTAGTGGGTCCCGGCGGCGCCGATCCCGCGCTGCTCGTCGTGCAGCAGGTTTCGCATTTGCGCGTGGTGGTGCCCGTTCCCGAGGAAGATGTGGGTGGCATCGTCGCGGGAGCCAGGGTGGAATTCAGCGTGCCGGCGTTTCCGCGCCGGACATTCTGGGGCGTAATTGCGCGCATCGCCCATGCGCTCGACCAGAAGACTCGCACCATGCCGGTTGAACTGGACGTGATGAATCGCGATGGCGCGCTGGCTCCCGGCATGTATCCCAGCGTCAAGTGGCCCGTTCGGAGTCCCCAGGCGGAGTTGTTCGTGCCCAAGACGAGCGTGGTCACCACCACCGAGCGCACTTTTGTGATCCGCGACCGGAGCGGCCAGTCGGAATGGGTCGATGTCAAGAAAGGAGTGACCGACGGAGACCTCGTAGAAGTGATCGGAAACTTGAAGCCGGGCGACAGGGTGGTCCGCCGAGCGACCGATGAGATACGTGATGGTGCACCGCTCCAGGGTCCGGGTAAAAAGTAGACGGGCGCTAGATCTCCGGCAGCGGCATCCTGAGGTTGCCCTTGAAGATGTCGCCGAACGCGGCCAGAACCTGGTCGTGCAACGCGCCGTTGTCGGCCAGCACGTGTTCGGAATCGGTGACGCTGTGTTTCGAGCCGCGCATATCCGATACCCGCCCGCCGGCCTCTTCCACCAGCAGCGTGCCGGCTGCTACGTCCCACGGCTTCAGTCCGAATTCCCAATACAGGTCCAGCCGGCCGCAGGCCACGTAGGATAGGTCGATCGCCGCCGAACCGGTGCGGCGGACCCCGTGGGAAGCCATCGCAAGCTGGTAATAGAAATGGATGTTGACGTTGTGGTGGCGCTTGCGGCTGGGAAAACCGGTCGCTCCCAGGCTCTCGGAAAGTTGGTTCACGTTCGAAACGTGAATGCGCCGGTTATTCAAATACGCCCCGGCGCCGCGCTCGGCGGTGAACAGCTCGTTGCGGGTAGGATCGAACACCACCCCCGCCACGATTTCGCCCGCGCGCTCCAGCCCCAGGGTCACATTGAAATACGGAAAGCCGTGCGCGAAGTTAGTGGTGCCATCGAGCGGATCCACGTACCAGCGGTATTCGGAAGGGCTCTGGTGTCCGCCGCCTTCCTCGGCCACGATGTTGTGAGAAGGGAAATGCGACCGCAGCCGCTCCACCACCAGCTTTTCGCTGGCGCGGTCGGCCTCCGTCACCAAGTCGAACTCGCCCTTGGTTTGGTAGCCGATATGGCGCTCGAAATAGCGCGAAACCAGAGCGCCCGCTTCGCGCGCGATTTCTACCGCCGGTTCCAGGTAGGACATGGCGGAGGAGACTATTTCTCCTCCATCAAGTACTTGATATCGTGCTTGAAAATGAACAGGTTGGGCTCGCCGTCCCGAGTGATCCGGATAAAGGAATGGTCGTAGTATTCGATCACCCCCACCACTTCGCTGCCGCCGCTCAATTTCACCCGCACCGGGGTGGCGTTGTCGATCAGCCGCTTGAGATACTTGATTTCTTCAAGCGTCTGTTCCGGGGCCCGGCTGCTGCTTTTCCCGCTTTGTGCCGTACCGAATTCTCCCACTATTTTTTCTTCACCAGCGGTTCCGCGGACATGCGAGTCTCCGAAGAACCCGTATTCTGAATCGCATCCCCATAATAGCCGTTGCGCGCCGATACCTGCAAACCGGGAATCTTGGTGCGCAGCTCCAGCTTGTGAAAACGATCCTTGGTCAAGGGAACGTCGTGCGGATAGAACCCAATGAAATAAGACGTGCGCAGGTCGTTGATGATGGCCTCAAAGGCGCGGTCGAACTCGGCCGCGGTGGAGGGCATGAAGGTCCGCCCTCCGGTTCCCTGCGCCATAAACGTGAGCGCGTTTTCTCCTCCGATGTTGCGCCCGGCGTCGTTGGTGATGGGCATGTCGATCACCGGGTACATGACCGCGTCCGCCAGTTGCGCCGCCGCCAGCGCCTGGTGGGAATTCTTGACGCTGGTGGTTTCTCCGCCGTCGCTGACGACGACCATCGCCTTGCGGCCTTCCCGCGCCTCCAATCCCTCGGTCGCAGCCAGCCAGATGGCGTCGTACAGAGAGGTTCCGGCCGAACCGTGCATCTTCCTCAATTGAGCTTCGAGCAGCGTATAGTTGTGGCTGTAGTCTTGCACCAGGCGCACCGCGTCGTCGAAACTGTAGAGCGCCACGCGATCCTCGGGGTTGCCTTCGTGCAGCAAGGCGCGCAGGAACTTGGCGGCGGAGTCGGTTTCGTACTTGATGTCCTTGGCGGTGGAGCCGCTGACGTCGACCAGCAGCGCCACCGAGAGCGGCTGCTCGGAGCGGCGCTCGAAGACCGCGATTTCCTGCCGCGCGCCGTTGTCGAAGATTTCGAAATCGTCCTTCGAGAGCGAGCCCACCAATTGTCCCTGGCGGTTGCGCGCCGTGGCCAGTACGTGCACCAGGCTGACGTCGACCCGAATGACGGGCTGAGCGGACAGATTGGATGCGAGCAACAACAGGGCTGCCCATGTGGGGCAGGATGGCATCCTGCCGCCGATTGTCAATCGGCGCGGCCGCGGGTTGCCAACCTGCCCCACAGGTTTATTCCACCACCGGAACATCGCGGTCCCATTCTCCTTCCACCCATACTTCGCCGTCGGCAAAATATTCCTTCTTCCAGATCGGCACCAGCTTCTTCAGCCGGTCGATCCCCTCCAGCGCCGCCTCGAAGGCCGGCCGCCGGTGGGGCGCGGTGGCGATGACCGCAACGCTGGTTTCGCCGATCAGCATCCGCCCCAGCCGATGCACCATGGCTACCCGGCCGATGGCGTGCTTGGCCGCCAACTCGCGGCCGATGCGCGCCATGGTCTTCAGCGCCAGCGCCGCGTAGCCCTCATAATCCAGACACCGGGTGACGCGGCCGTCGGTATTGTTGCGTACCGTGCCCTCGAAGGTCACCACCGCGCCTTCGGCGCCGTTCAACAGGCTGGCCGCCAGCGCCCGGGTGTCGATCGTGCTGTGCACAATGGCGCAATACAGGCCGTCTTCCCGGATCTCGGTGGCCTCAGAGCCGCCTTCGCCCGATCCGCCGCTGACCGGCGGCAGGAAGGCGATTTCATCCCCTTCGGCCACGCGCGCCGAGGGTTCGGCGAACTCCTGGTTGCGCGCCATCACGATTTTGCCCCGCAGTGCACCCACCGCGGGATAGCGCGCGGCATAGGCGGCGAACACCGCGGCCAGATCGGAACCTTCGGCGATCTCCGCGCGTTCTTCCGACCGGCCCACAAAATCTCGTAACATCCCGAAAAACAATACGCGCACCTGCATCCCGGCTCCCTGTTTGCGCTTCAAGTCTAACAGACGCTTGCGCTTGGCCCCGCGTTGCGGCTGCTACAATCGGATTTCTTTATGCCCGCATGGTCCGAAACCAGCTTCCGCGTGCGCTACGCCGAAACCGATCAGATGGGAGTCGTCTATTACGCCAACTACCTGGTATGGATGGAGGTAGGCCGCGTCGAGCTGTGCAAAACGCTAGGTTTCAACTACCGCGACATGGAGCGGGACGACAGCGCTTACCTGGCCGTAGCCGAGGCAACCTGCCGCTATCGCGCCCCCGCCCGCTTCGACGACGAGGTGACCGTCAAAACCTGGGTGGAATCGGCCAATAAGCGGATCGTCGTCTTCGCTTACGAAATCCGCGGCGGCGACCGCATGCTGGCCACCGGTTCCACCCGCCACGTTTTCGTGTCGCCTCAAATGGAACGCATCACCATGCCGGAAAAGTACTACCCTCTCTTCGGCATCTTGCCGAGCAAAATGGTGACTTCATGAAAATCGGAATGATCGGCACCGGCGCGATTTCGCGCATGCACGCGCGGGTTTACCAAAAAATAGGCTTTGAGATCGCCGTCTGTACGGACGTCTATGAGACTGCCGGCCGGAAATTCGCCGAGCAGTGCGGGGCCCAATTCGTGCCCACCTACGAAGAGGTCTGCCGCCATCCCGCCGTGGACTACGTGGACGTCTGCACGTTTCCCGATTTCCGTCTCGAGCCCATCGAGATCTGCGCCCAGACCGGCAAACACGTGCAAGTGCAGAAGCCGATTGCGACCAATCTCGATACCGCCCGCCGCATGATCGAGACCGCCCGCGCCGGCAACATCCTATTGGGCGTGGTGAGCCAGCACCGGTTCGACGACGCCAGCCTGTTCCTTTCGCGCGCGCTGGCTGCGGGCCGGTTGGGCAAGCTGCTTCAGGCCGATTGTTACGTGAAGTGGTATCGCTCGCCCGAATACTACTCCCGCCCCATCAAGGGAAGCTGGAAGACCGAAGGCGGCGGCGCGCTCATCAACCAAGCCATTCACCAGATCGATATTCTGCGCTGGCTGGCCGGCCCCGTGGCCGAGGTTTCCGCCTTCTGGCAATTGGGTGCGCGCCACAAGATCGAATCCGAGGACGTGGTGAACGCCGTGGTGCGCTACGCGAGCGGGGCCACCGGCGTGGTCCAGGCCGCTACCGCCTTCTGGCCCGGCTATCCCGAGCGCATCGAATTCCACGGCGCCAGGGGCACCGCCGTGGTGACCGGCGACAAGCTCACCGCCTGGGACGTCGAGGACGATTGCGGCGACCCTGCCCCGGTCACCAAGGAAGTAGCCAGCGGCGCTTCCGACCCCATGGCGATTTCGCTCGAACCATTCGAGCGCCAGTTCCTGGATTTCGGCGACGCCATCGCCAACCGCCGCCCACCGAAGGTAGCCGGTGAGCAGGGTTACCAGGCGCTCGAAGTGGTGGACGCCATCTACCGCGCCTGCCGCAGCGGACAAAAAGTGGTGCTATAGACAGCGCCTGTTATGCTCACCAAACGGGAACGTTGGGTCCTGGCGCTGCTTGTTCTATCCGCCTTCATCAACTACATCGATCGCGCGAACCTCTCGGTGGGCGCCGCATCGATTCAGACCGAGCTTGGGCTTTCCGATTACCAGTTGGGCTTGCTGCTCTCGGCGTTTTTCTGGACGTATGCTCTATTGCAGTTGTTCGCCATCGCTGGACTGCTGGTGGACCGGTACCACGTGGGCTGGATCTACGCGGCCGGATTCTTCATCTGGTCGGCCGCCACCGCCGGCACGGGAATCAGCCGCGGGTTCGCCGTGCTGTTCGCGATGAGGTTGCTGCTGGGTGTAGGCGAGTCGGTCGCCTACCCCACGTATTCGCGCATTCTGGCGAGCTATCCCGAGCAGCGCCGCGGTTTGGCCAACGCCGCGATCGACGCCGGCACCCGGAGCGGGCCGGCCGTGGGAACGCTGCTCGGAGGACTGTTGATGGCGCGTTACGGCTGGCGCGCCTTCTTTCTGGCCTTGGGTCTGGGCAGCATGCTGTGGCTGATCGGCTGGGTGGTTTGCATGCCCGGTATGCGGAGCGTCGCCGCCGGGCAGAGCGATGGCGACGCGCCTGGCGTGGGAGCCATCCTTCGCGAGCGCTCCGCCTGGTTCACCTTCTTCGGCCTGTTTTGCGGCAATTATTTCTGGTATTTCCTGGTGACCTGGCTGCCGGCGTATCTCGAGAAAGAACGCCATTTTGCCGCCTCGAAAATGGCGGTGTGGGGGGCGCTGGCGTTCCTGACCGCGGCAGCGGCCTGCGTGGCATGCGGCTGGCTGTCCGACTACGCGATTGCTCGCGGCGGTACGCCGACGCTGGTACGCCGGGCTTTCGCGGGCACCGGGTTGGGGCTGGCGACGATCATCGTACCGGTCGCGTTCGTGCGCAGCGACGCCACGGCGATGGCCTTCCTGCTGGCAGCCTGCCTCTTCGTCGGGATGTGGAGCTCCAATGTGTGGGCGATCACGCAGACTCTCGCCGGTCCGCACGCCGCCGGCAAGTGGTGCGCTGTCCAAAACGGCGTTGGCAACCTGGCCGGCGTCACGGCCCCGTGGCTCACCGGCTGGGTGGTGGGCCGGACGGGACACTTTTCTCTCGCCTTCGTGGTGGCGTCCCTGGTGGCTCTGACAGGCTCGGCCATTTATGTGTTCGGTGTCGGACCGGTGAAGCAAGTGAACTTTTCGCGCCAGCGGAGGTGAACAGTCGTAAGTGGGACAGACCCACACCTGTCCCGTTAAATTTTTCTCAGCTTCGAGAACCAGCTAGTTTTCATATACTTGCAAGGAAAGCAGCTCAAAACGATTTCATTCGTGATTACCTGAGAGGGTGAA